>DASQUK010000118.1:0-24580 GCA_035641315.1 Acidimicrobiales bacterium
GGGGCTGTCCACGTGGCTGTGGCTGGAGCCCGGCTCCTGGGCGAGGCTCGACGCCACCGCCAGCGTCCCGGGGCTCTCGGCCACGGCCACCGCCACGCCGACCCAGGTGCGCTGGGACATGGGCGACGGCACGACCGTCACGTGCGACGGCCCCGGCGTCCCCTACGACCCCGATCGCGACGATGATGCCCAGTCCACCGACTGCAAGCACACCTACCAGAACGTCTCGAACGGCCAGCCGGGCGGCGCCTACACGGCCACGGTGTCCATCGACTGGGCCATCACCTGGAGCGCCACCAACGGTCAGGGCGGCACGTTGCCGGCTACGAGCCGTGGCACCTCGTTCCCCGTGCCCGTGGCTCAGCGCCAAGCCGTCGTCTGCTACGGCGGTCCCGACGACTGCGGGTGATGGTCACGCCTGTTCGACCCGCAGCAGCCCGAGGCGGATCGCCTCCAGCACGGCCGACATCGTCGTCGGCCGATCGAGCTTGGACCGGATCGACTTGATGTGGTCCCGGACCGTGTACGTCGTGATGTCGAGCGCCCGCGCCGCCTGCGCCGGGCTCAGACCGGACGCCAGGAGCCCGAGCACCTGGCGTTCGCGGGCCGAGAGCAGCCGGTCGGTGGCCGCTCCCTCCGTCTGCCACAGCGGCAGGTCGCTCGGGCCATCCGGTCCGGCCTGCAGGCAGGCGATCACCGCGGACAGCGGCGTCTGGCGCGAGACGACGACGAGGCCGCGACTGTCGACCGACGGCTCGAACGGTCCGTGCTCGGCGACGAGCACGACCGGTGACGGACCGCCGGATCGACTGGCCGCCTCGATCAGTCCCACCCAACCGTGGCCCAACGACCGGGCGGCGATGAGGGCGGCGTCGACACGGTCGCAGGCGCGCGCCCCGGACGCGGCGGCGTCGACTGCCGCCAGTCCGGGGGCGGTCCCGATGGCCGCCACCAACGCCTGCCGCACGAGGCGCTGGGGCTCGACGACCAGGACCGTCCGCAGCGGCGCCTCGGTCACCATCACGGCCCTGTCTTCCTGTTGAGGGGGCCGGTGGGTGGGCCGGAAGCGAACGTGAACAGTTGCATGATGGGTCCTTCCCGTGTTCGTGAGGTGAACTGGCTGACTCGACGCTGAGACGTCGAGTCAGCCGGGAAGGCGCCCGGGCGCGTGGATGAAGCCGCGCAGCCGCGCCGCCCGGTCACGCACCACACCGCCGCGGGCGAGGCCCAGCCCGGGCACTCCGCCACCGAGGACGGCCACGAGGGCCGAGGGTCCCCCACCACCGCCGGATGAGGACGACCCGCCGACGCCGCCGGGCACACCGGCCGGCACCGCCGCCGCTAACGGACCAGGTTCGGGCGGCACATCGCCCGACGCCGCTGTCCCGCCGGCGCCGAGGGCGGGAGCGAGCGCGTGGCGCCCGGCCGGTGGGACGAGCGGCGCTCCGCCGCCGGCCGGGGCCGCTGCGGTGGCGGTCACGGGGACCACGCCGGGACGTTGGGCGACGGGAGGCTCCGCGACGCGGACCTCCGCGTCAACGATCGGTGCCGCCGCCTCCGTCACCGGCTCGACAACCGGGGTTGCCGCCCGGACCACGGGCTCCACCACGGGAGCAACGGCCGCCACCACCGGCTCGACAACCGGGGTTGCCGCCCGGACCACGGGCTCCACCACGGGAGCAACGGCCTCCACCACCGGCTCCACCAGCGGCGCCGCCGCGTCCACGACGGGGCTCACCGCCTCGGCCAGCGGTTCCAGGGCCGGGGCGGCTGCCTCCACGACGGGCGCCGCGGCATTGACCGCCGGGCTGACGGCCTGCACCACCGGCTCGAGGATGGGCGCCGCCGCTTCCAGCGTGGGGGCCAGGGGCTCCGCCACCGGCGCAAGGGGTGCAACGGCCGCAGCGAGCGGTTCAGGGGCCGGCGCCGGTTCCTGGTGCGATTGTGGTTGCCCAGCAACCACCTCGGCGCCGGGAACCGGGGCAGCCACCTGTTCCACGGCGCCGACCACGCCGCCGGTCAGGCCAGTGGCATCCGGGCTCTCCGCGCCCGCCGGGTCGGCCAGCAGGAGCTGCTGGACCGCCAGGATGCCCAAGCCGAGCCCCACGACACCGGTGGCCCAGCGCAGCACGCGCCACGGCCACGAGGCCCGCGTGGCTGGGCGGTCCACCAGCATCGACCTGCCGTTTAGTCGCGGCACAGCCCGCACGCACCCCCCAAAGTTGGGGACAGGGGATCAGGGGAGGTTACCGATCACGGCCCTCGCCGTGAGCGCCTCACGAATGCCGGACCCGCGACAGCAGCGAGCGCACCGACGCCCGCCGGCCCGAACGGTGGCGGGGAAGCGCGTGCAGCATGCGGGCGTCACGCAGCAGGCCTTCGCGGTGCTCCTCGGCCAGGGCCATCGTCTCGTAGTGGTTCATCGTGTCCTCCTCGTCGGGTTTGCTGGCCCAAGAGTGCGCCTGACCAGCCCTTTCGACATCCGTGGACGCCACCGAACCACCACGGATCGACCACGGATCCACCACGGACCCACTACGTATGTACGGCCCCGCCGTTACGCTCGACGGCGTGTGCCGGAACATCACAACCCTGCGCGGCCTCCAGCCGGAGGCCACCCCCGAGGAGATCGAGGCGGCCGCCCGCCAGTACGTCCGCAAGGTGAGCGGCGTGCAGTCCATCTCCGCCCAGACCGCGGAGGCGTTCGAGCTGGCGGTCCGTCGGGTCGCCGACGCCACCACCGAGCTGCTCACCGGTCTCCCGCCCCGCCGACAGCCCCCGCCGACGCTTCCGCCCCTCCGCCGGATCCGCGACGGCCAGCGCCCCGCCGCCGCAACGGCCGGCCGGGGCTAGCAGCAGCCGTCAGCGGCACCTACATCGGCAGAGGGACGTCACCCCCGACGTCGTAGACCACGGTCCCGCCCGCGACCCGGGCTCCCTCGGTCACCACGTGCGGGGCCGTGCGCCCGTCGTGGAGCAGGTGGACGACGCCTGCGCCCCGGGTGAGCACCGCGGCGTCGGCCAGCAGCCGGCGGTGGCAGCGCCACCACAGGCTCTCGGCGCACATGACCGCCGTGCGGCGCTCGGACGCCAATGCCAGCACCTCGTCGAGCGCATCGACGAAGTCGGCGGTGCCCATGTGGTCGGCGTAGCCCCGGAACGCCTCGTTGCGCAGGGCCACGTGCGGGCTCCCGGGGCGGACCTTGCGCCGCCCACCCAGCCGTCGCTCCCAGCGGTAGTCGATGCCCGCCGCCCGCAGCGACCGCTCGAGCTGGTCCCGCCCGAACTGCGGATGGCGCCGGCTGCCCGGGTACGACCGCACATCCACCAGCAGCGCCACGCCGGCACCGGTCAGCAGCGCCACAAGCCCTGTGGCCGGCAGGGTGCCATGCCCGACGGTCAGCAGCTCCGTTCTCGCCACGGCAGTAGCCTGCCCCGAGTGCCTGGGGATGGGATCGTGACCGCTACGCGTCCGACCGCCGACAACCCGACTGACAAGCCGACTGAAGACCCGATCGACGACCCGATCGACGACCCGACCGACCACGACGCCCGGGCCCGCGAGCTGCTCGACCAGCTCACGCTGCACGAGAAGCTCCACCTGCTCTCCGGCGACGCGCCGGCGTTCCGTGGTCTCGTCGGCCTGGTCCGCAACTACAACGAGACGCCCTACGTGGCGGGCGCGGTCCCCCGGCTGGGCATCACCGGCGTCCGCTTCAGCGACGGCCCCCGAGGCGTGGTCATGGGTCACGCCACCGCCTTCCCCGTCCCCATGGCCCGGGGCGCCAGCTTCGACCCCGACCTCGAGGAGCGCATCGGCGACGCCATCGGCGTCGAGTGCCGGGCGCTCGGCGCCAACCTGTTCGCCGGCGTGTGCGTCAACCTGCTGCGCCACCCCGCCTGGGGCCGGGCCCAGGAGACCTACGGGGAAGACCCGCACCTGCTCGGCGAGCTGGGCGCCGCCCTTGTGCGGGGCACGCAGCGCCACGTGATGGCCTGCGTCAAGCACTTCGCCTGCAACTCGATCGAGGACAGCCGCTTCCGCGTCGACGTGCGCGTCGACGAGGACGACCTGCGCGACATCTACCTCCCCCACTTCCGCCGGGTGGTGGACGAGGGCGTGGCCGCGGTCATGACCGCCTACAACCGGGTCAACGGCGAGCACTGCGGCCATCACCACCACCTGATCACCCGCGTGCTCAAGGGCGAATGGCGGTTCGACGGGTTCGTGATGAGCGACTTCGTGCTCGGCGTGCGCTCGGCCGACGCCGTCAACGCCGGGATGGACCTGGAGATGCCGTTCCGCCTGCGGTTCCGCCGCCTCGCCCGGTTGGTGCGCTCGGGCTGGGTGCCGCCGGAGCGGATCGACGACGCCGCCCTGCGCATCCTGCGCCAGCAGCGCCGCTTCGAGGCGCGCGCCGACGAGAGCGAGAGCGGCGACCGGTACGCGCCCGGGCGGGTGGCGAGCCCCCAGCACCGGGCCCTGGCCCGCGAGGCGGCCGAACGGTCGATCGTGCTGCTGCGGAACCGGGTGCTGGGCCGGATCGCCGAGCCCGAGTCCATGGGCTCCGGCGCCGGACCGACCGACGACGACCCGAGCGCCACGGGCCAGGGCACGGGAACGGGAGCCGGACCCGCCACCGAGGCCAACGGCGAGGTCCCGCCTGGCAGCGAGTGGCGGCGGGTGCTCCCACTCGACCCCCAATCGGTCGAGACGCTGGCGGTGTTCGGCAGGCTGGCCGCCCTGCCGGTCACCGGCGACCGGGGATCGAGCCACGTGCGGGCGCCGTCAGCCGTGACCGTGCTCGACGGGCTGCGGGCGGCCGGCGAGCGCCACGTCATCGACGTGCAGCACCACGAGGACGGGGACGTCGACGCCGCCGGGCTCGCCGCCGCCAAGGCCGACGCCGCCGTGGTGGTCGCCGGCTTCACCCACCGGGACGAGGGCGAGAAGGTCCTGCGGCGGGGCGGCGACCGGCGCCAGCTCACGCTCCGGCCCGAGGACGAGAGGCTGATCCGCACCGTGGCCGCCGCCAACCGGCGGACCATCGTGGTGCTGATCGGCGGCAGCGCCATCGTCACCGAGTCCTGGCGCGAGCAGGTGGGTGCCATCCTCTTGGCCTGGTACCCGGGCATGGAGGGCGGCCACGCCGTGGCCCGGGTGCTGTTCGGCGAGGTCAACCCGGGCGGCCGGCTGCCTTGCACCTGGCCCCGGTCCGCCGAGCAGCTGCCGCCGTTCGACCCGTCCGCCGGCACTGTCCGCTACGGGCCGCTGCACGGCTACCGGCTCATGCAGGCCACCGAGCGGTCGCCGGCGTTCCCCTTCGGCTTCGGCCTGACGTACACCACGTTCGAGCACGGCCGCCTGACGGGGCGCCGGGCCTGGGACGGCACGATCACGGTCACGGTCCCGGTCAGCAACACCGGCACCCGGGCCGGCGACGAAGTGGTGCAGCTCTACCTCGACGAGCCGTTGGGGTCCGATCCGCGGCCGCTGCGCACCCTGCGGGGCTTTCGTCGGGTGACCGTGCCGCCGGGCACGGCGGTCAACGTGACGCTGCCGATCCCGGCCGAGGCGGCCGCACGGGCCGAGGCGGCCAACGGCGGGACGCTGGTGGTGCACGTCGGCCGCAGCGCCGATCCCCGCGACCAACGCGCCATCGAGATCTAAGCGGCCCGAAACACCGGGGAAACCGGCCACGGCCAGGCTCGGGCCGTGACCCTGCTCCCTCGGGAGCTGCGCCCCCGGACCCCATCGCCGCCCGGCTCCCTGGCGGTCGCACGGTCGACCGGTCACGAGGTGCCCTCGTGACCTCGGACATCGGCGCGCTCACGGGCTACACGATCGGGATCACCGGCCATCGCCGTTGGGACGAGCAGGCCGAGATGCTCACCCGCCGGGGGGCCGAGGTGGTCCACGGGCCGGTCATGCACACCAACCTGCTCCACGACGCCGACGCGACCCTCGAAGCCACCCGGGCCGCGCTGCGTAGCACCCCCGATCTGGTCGTGCTCACCACCGGGATCGGCACCCGATCGTGGCTGGCGGCGGCCGAGAGCGCCGGCCTCGACGGCGAGCTGCGGCTGGCGGGCGCCACCGCCACCGTGCTGGCCCGCGGCCCCAAGGCCCGCAGCGCCGCCATCGCCGCCGGGCTCGACGTGGCTTGGCAGGCCCCGGGCGAGACCGGCGCCGAGGTGGTGGACCAGCTCCGCAGCCTCGGGGTCGCGCACCGGCGGGTGGTCGTGCAGCGCGACGGCGGCGAGCCGCTGCCCGCCGACCACATCCGCCGGCTCGGCGCCGAGGTCGTCGACGTGCCCGTGTACCGCTGGCAGGTGCCCGACGACGACGCCCCGGCGAGGCGGCTCATCGAGGCGGCCTGCGCCCGCCGTCTGGACGCCGTGACGTTCATCTGCGCCTACGCCGTCGACTGCGCCTTCGGCCTGGCCCCTTACCCGGAGGCGCTGCGGGACGCGCTCGCCGGTCCCGTGAAGGCCGTGGCGGTGGGACCGGTGTGCGCCGCTGCCCTGCGGCGCCACGGGGTCGACCGGGTGGTCGAGCCCCGCCGCGCCCGGCTGGGAGCGATGGTCCAGGCCCTGGTGGTGGCGCTGACCGCCGAGCACCGCGTGCTACGCCACCCGACGGGCGAGCGCCGCTGGCAGGGATCGACGCTGGTCGATCCCGACGGCCGGGTCACCCGGCTCACCCCGACCGAGGTGCGCACGCTGGCAGCCCTGGTGGGCCGGGCGCCGGCGGTCCTACCGAAGGCGGCGCTAGTCGACGGCGGGGTCGACGAGCACGCCGCCGAGGCGGCGGTCGGCCGGCTGCGGGCCAAGCTGGGACCGCTGGGCGCCGGCATCCGCACCGTTCCCCGCCGCGGCTACCTCTGCACCCTCGAGCTGGGCCGAGCCTTACAGCGCAAGTGCCGGCGCCGCCGCGAGCGCCGGCCGCCAGCGGGCGACCCAGGCGTAGCCGAGCCCGATCACCAGGCCGCCGCCGACCACGTTCCCCGGCACGGTCCACGCCAGGTTGCGCACCAGCGCGGCCCAGCCGATCGAGCCCTCGAGGGCGCCCAGCGAGAACACGGTGGCGTTGGCGATCGAGTGCTCGAACCCGGAGCCGACGAAGGCGAGCAGCGCCCACCACAGCACCGCCAGGTTGGCGCCGTCGGACCGGGTGCGGGCGGCCATCCACAGCGCCAGGCACACCAGGGCGTTGCACAGCACGGCCCGCCAGAACAGCTGGGGACCGGTGGCGGCGTCCTTGGCGGCCGTGATGGTGCCGACGAGGTCGGCGCCCGGCCCCGTGAGCGTGCCGCCTCCGTGGACGACGGCGGCGAAGCCCAGCGCACCGGCGAGGTTGCCGACCAGCGACGCCGCCCCCACCAGCGCCACGTCGACCGGCCGCACCGTGCGCTGCCACCACCCCTGGAGCATGAACATGGCGTTGCCGGTGAACAGCTCGGCGCCGGCGAACACGACCAGCGCCAGCGCAACGCCGAACAGCGCCCCCTGGGCCAGCTTGGCGAACCCCGATCCGGCGGCCACCAGCGGAGCGGACACCGAGACCATCAGCACTACGGCGACGCCCACGTAGGCACCGGCCAGAGCGGACAGGAAGAGGTACCGGGGCAGGTCGGTGGCCTGGCGCGCCTTGGTGGCGGCAAGGCCACCGTGGTCGTCCACGGCGTCGGTCAGGGGGATGGGCACGGGGACCTCCTCGACTCTTTGAAGGAAGGTGGGGTCATGGCCCGGAAGGTCTTCAAAGACCTACCGGGACCGGGGTAACGGACGTCTCGGTGGGCTCGGGGCCGGGCGCCCACCGCTCGGCCAACGCGGCCTGGATCTGGGCCGAACGCCTCTACCCCGAACCGGCGCACCGTGGCGCCCAGCGACTCGCCCGGGTGGCGCAGCGCCTCCCAGGTGCCGACGATCGCCGCCACGGCGGCGTCGAGGTCGCGCGCGGCGACCCGTCCGACCACCTCGCCCAGCACGTGCCGGTCGAGGTTGGCGCCCAGGTACACGTGGTAGCCGTCGGTGGTCACGCCTTCGACCCGCACCTTCGAGCCGGCCAAGCCGATGTCGCCGATCTGGTGCTGGGCGCACGAGTTGGGGCAGCCGGACACGAACACCCGCAGCGACGAGTTGCGCGCGAGCCCCGGCACGCCGTGGGCCAGGTCGTGGCCGGCACCGGGGGCGTCGGTGATGCCGAGGCTGCACACCGCGGAGCCGGTGCAGGCCCGGATCTGCGCCGTGCGGCCCTCGCCCAGCAGCCACACGCCCCGCTCGGCCAACGCGGCCCGGATCGCAGCCACGGCGGCCACGGGCACGTTGCGGAAGGTGATGTTCTGGTCGCGGGTGAACGTGAGGTGGCCGTCGGCGTGGCGGTCGGCCAGGTCGCAGCAGAGCTGGAGCTCCGACGGGCACGTGTCGCCCAGGGGCAGGTCGATGGTGACCGACGCCAGCCCGGCGGCTCGCTGGGGGCGCACGCGTAAGGAAGCGCCGACCGCCGTTGGTTTCCTGCGCTTCAAGCTTCGCTCACGCCGCGGCCGCCCCGGCTGTGCGGCGCGCGTCAGCCGCCGTTCAGGTCAACGACGTCTCCGGCACCTCGGCGGGCTCGCTGCCGTTGGTCGACGGCAGCGGCAGCGTCACCTTCTCGTGCTGCCGGTGGGCCGCCTCGACCGCGGTGTGGTACGCCTCCAGCTCGGCCAGGAACGCGGGCTCGTGGTAGGCCCGCCCGTCGATCAAGGAACCCTCCGTGCCGTCGAGCACGGCGACGACGTCCTCGCCGGCCATCGTCTTGTGGGTCTCGAGGGCGTGCGCCAGCAGCAACACCTCCGAGCGGTGCTCCTGGAGCAGCGCCTCCGCCCGTTCCAGCAGCTCGCCGAGGTTGGCCTCCACCCGCTCGCCGAGGTTGCCCTTGAGCAGGTCGCGCTGGTCGTCCTCGGGACCGCCCGGCCGGCCACCCCCGCCGATCCCGACCTTGTGGGTGACGCCGTGGGAGGCGACCGTGCGGCCCATCCCCCAATAGCCCTCCATGAGCGTGGCCACCGTCGTGGCCGACTCGAGGTCCCCCGACACCCCCGACGACGAGTCGCCGCCGAAGAACAGCCGCTCGCCGGCGAGCGACGCCAGGGACACGACGATGTCGGACTCGTACTCGCTGCGCCACCGCGTGAACTGGTCCTCCGGCTTGATGCTCGACACCATGCCCAGGTAGCTGCCGCCCTTCTCGATGGTGGCCAGGTCGATCATCAGGTGCTTGCGGGTGCGGTACGCCGCCACGGCGTGGCACGCCTCGTGGACGGCGATGGCGTGGCGCTCGCGCTCGATGTACTCCACGTCCTCGGGCGGGCCCAGCTCCTTCAGGTGCTTGGCCTTGATGACGTCGGCCCAGGTGATGACGTCGCGGCCCTCGCGGATGCTGTAGATCAGGGCCTCGTTGACCAGGTCCTTCATCGTGGCGCCGGTGGCATAGGGCGTGATGGTGGCCAGCTTGTCGACGTCCTCGGGCGTGAGCTCGTGGCGGACCTTGGCCAGGTAGCCCTCGTAGGTGCGCTTGCGGCCCTCCTTCGAGGGGTAGCCGACCTTGTACATGCGGTCGATGCGCCCGGGCCGCAGCAGTGCCTCGTCCAGCGATTGCGGCATGTTGGTGGCCATCATCGTGAGGATGCGGTACTTGGGTGGCGGCTTGGGCCGCATGCCCAGCGTGCGGCGGACGATGCGGTTGAGGAAGCCACGGGGCTTCTTGAGGCCCGACATCTCCGACAGCAGCGCCTGGAGCGTCCCCATCCCCCCGCCGCCCCCCATTCCGCCCATGATGATGCGGTCGACCACCCGGGGCGGCCGCTCATCCACCGACGACGGGGCCAGCGACGACTGGAGCACCGCCGCCTGCGACTGCGGTGACAGCCACCGCAGGTGCTCGGAGCCCTCGGCCGACCACGGCGAGCCGGGCGCCGGCGCGGCCCCCGGCTGGCCGAACGGTCCCGGCGTGAGCTGGCCGCGGTTGCCCAACGAGTCGGCCTCGTCGAAGAACACGATCACCCCGCCGTAACGCAGGGCCAGCTTGCGCAGCTTCCGGTACAGCCCCTTCACCTTGAGGATGCCGACGCCCATGAACATCGCTTGGAAGGCGCCGGGATCGACGAACACGAAGGGCTTGCCGGTCTCGCCCGCCACGGCCTCGGCCATCAACGTCTTTCCAGTCCCGGGAGGACCCCACAGCAGCAGGCCGCCCGGCACGTAGCCGCCCTTGTCCTCGATGGCCTCGGGCTTGTCGAGGAAGACCATGTTCTCCTTGACCCGCTCGAGCACGGCGTCCTGGCCCCAGACGTCGGAGAACCGGGTCTTGACCTCGTCCGGCATGTACGTGTCGATGCCGCCGCGCGACAGGAACCAGAACAGGGCGACGAACTGGATCACGATGTAGCTCATCGCGAACAGCAGCCGGAACGCCCACGGCATCCACTCCCAGATGCGCGCCGGCATCTCGAACAGCGCGGTGACCGGCGGGACGTCGTAGACGGTGGCGATGACCACGCTGGCGACCGCCAGCAGCACCAGCACCTTGATGGCCCGGGCGACCCGGTAGCGGTTCCAGTCGTTCACCAGGCGGGTGCGCCGCTCCCAGCGCCCGAACACCCCTTCCGACCAGAACCGGTAGTACCGGGGCGAGCGCTCGCATGCGAAGTAGTGCAGCTGGCGCAGCAGCTCGACGCCGATGGCCACGAACAGCGGCCACTTGGTGCGCAGCGTCTCCTCGAAGGCGTCGCTGAAGGTGTTGAACGGGTTCTCGTCCGACAGCTCCGACCAGACGAAGAACCAGAACAGCAGGAAGAACAGCAGCAGGAACTTGATGCGGTCCCACCAGGCCAGCGGCTTGCGGGTCGGCGCGTCGACGCCCGATCCGACCCCGTGGAAGCCGGGTGCCGGCAGCCCCGGTCCGCCTCCGGAGCCCTGCGGTTGGCCGGTCGGATGAGGCGTCATGTGTCGCCCTCCTGGATGGTCCATGAGTCGACGATCTCGGCGATCTCGTCGCGATGTGTGTCGAGGAAGCACTCCTCCTCACACGCCACCTGGAACAGGAACATGGTGGTGCTGGTCGAATCGAGCAAGACGGTGCGGTCGTAGAGCACGGGATCGGCGCCCGGCTCCGGCGTCACGGCGAAAACGGTGTGGGCGCCGTGGTACCCGCCGTCGAACTCCGACGGCTCGTCGACGATCACCTCGATTGCCGGGGTCTGGCGGGCGATGGCAACCGGATCTCCCGTGGGGTCGAGCAGTCCCCGGAGAGAGGTCAGGTTGACCTGCTCGCGTTGCTCGGGCGTGAGCCGCACCGCCTGGACGACTCCCCTGGGGTCGCCCTTGCCCGGCAGCAGCGGATCCTCGGCGGTGGGATCGTCGCTGGCGTCGAACATCCGGACCCACATCGAGGCCCGGCGCCGCTCCAGCTGCTGGTCGGTGTCGTCGGGGAAGAGGTCGGCCTCGTCATAGATCGTCCAGCCGTCGGGCAGCTTGGCGTAGACGCCGAGGTCCTCATTCGCGACGAACTGGTACCCCGATCCTCCGCACGCGCTCACCCCCACCGCCACGACCACGCCGAGACCCACGAGGGGAAACGCCACCCTCATAGCCACGATTGTCGCCTACCCCATGCGGAATGGCGACAGTCGATCTACCAGGACTCATGAAGACCTTGTTGCTTGCCGTGCTACTTGTGGTGCTACTGGTCGCCCACATCGGCGGTCTCGACCGCCGCCGGGTGCCGGCGCAGCCGCCCCGGGACCTCACGGACCTTGACCCGCGAGGCGGTCGCCAGCCCGTCGCGGGCGGACAGCTCCTTGCACAGCCGGTAGGTCAGCCAGCCGACCGCCGGTGGCACCACCAGCACCAGCGCGCGGAACGTCCACAGGATGGCGTTGACCGACAGCCCGAACGTCGCCGCCAGCACGTCGGCGGCGCCGCCGATGAAGCAGATCACGTAAAACGAGATGGTGGCCGCGCCGAGCGCCGTGCGGACCGGGCGCTGGCGGGGCCGGTCGAGCAGGTTGTGCTCGGCATAGTCGCCGGTGACCCGGGCCTCGAGGAAGGGCCAGGCGTAGAGCAGGGCGAACGTGATCCCCGCCAGGAGTATGGCCGGGAAGAAGGGGTTGGGTATCTCGAACCCGCCCGCCCGGAACTCCCATCCGGGCATGATCCGCAGCGCACCGTCCAGCCAGCCCAGGTACCAGTCGGGCTGGCTGGCGGTGGACACCTGGGCCGGCTCGAACGGCCCGTACACCCAGATCGGGTTGATCTGGAACACGCCCCCCAGGAACGACAGGACGGCCGAGGTCAGGAAGAACAGCCCCAGCGCCTTGGCGACGTAGGCGGGCCAGAACCGCTCGCCGACCACGTTGTCCTCGCGCCGGCCGGGGCCCGGGAACTGGGTGTGCTTCTGGCGCACGAGGATCGCCAGATGCGCCGTCAGCAGGACGGCGATCGCTGCCGGGACCAGCAGGATGTGGATCACGTACAGGCGCTGGATGATGTCGGGCCCCGGGAACTCGCCGCCGAACAGCAGCGACGCCGCCCACGTCCCTACCAGGGGGATCGAGAGCGTGACCGAGTACACGATGCGCAACCCGGTCCCGGAGAGCTGGTCGTCGAGCAGCGAGTAGCCGAACAGGCCGTTGAGCAGTGCCAGGACCAGCAGCGTGCAGCCGATGATCCAGTTGATCTCCCGGGGGCGGCGAAAGGCACCGGTGAAGAACACCCGGGCCAGGTGCACGGCGATCGCCGCCAGGAACAGCAGCGCCGCCCAGTGGTGGATCTGGCGCATCACCAGGCCGGCCCGCACGTCGAAGCTCAGCTCCAGCGCCGAGCGGTAGGCCTCGGTCATCTCCACGCCCCGCAGCGGGGCGTAGCTGCCGTTGTAGACGACCTCGTTGGTGCTGGCGTCGAAGAAGAAGGTCAGGTAGATGCCGGTGAGCACCAGCACCACGAAGCAGTAGAGGGCCAGCTCCCCGATCATGAACGACCAGTGGTCCGGGAACACCTTGTTGAGCGCGGTGCGGGCGAAGTTGGCCGATCCCAGCCGGGAGTCGATCCAGCGGGCGATGCGGTGGGTGTACAGCCGCTCGGGGGACCGGCGGGTGCCGCTCGTCTCCGCCATTTAGCGCCCCCGGTCCCAGAAGCCGGGGCCCACCGGGTCGGAGAAGTCGCCGGTGGCGATCAGGAAGCCGTCGTCGTCCACGCCGAGCGGCAGCTGGGGCAGCGACCGGGCCGCCGGCCCGAACACGGGCCGGGCGTGGCGCATCACGTCGAACGTCGACTGATGGCACGGGCACAGCAGCAGCCCCTGCTCCGTCTGGTACAGCCCCACCGGGCAGCCGACGTGGGTGCAGAGCTTGGAGTAGGCGACGATGCCCTCGACGGTCCAGTCCTCGCGGCCCTCCTTGGGCTGGAAGTCCTGGTCGGGACGGGTCTTGATGAGCAGCGTGGGCGCGTCGGCGGCGTCGGTGTGTCCCTCGGGCCAGGCGGTCACGACCCCGTCGGTGGGAAGGGCCTGAGGACGGATCGGGGAGCCGTCCTCCCGGACCAGCCGCACGCCGCCGCCCCGGAAGGGCGTCTGCTTGAGGCCACGGCCGGGGCGCGGCCCCAGCGAGCGGACGGGGAACAGCAGCGCCACGCCGAGCGCAGTGCACGCTCCGCCCGCCGTGGCCACCAGCACCCGGCGCCGGCGCAGGCTGGTGCCGCCGGCCTGGAAGTCGGCGGCGAAGGCTGCGACCTCCTCCTCCGTGGACGCCATGGGGTGGCGCTCCTCGGCCACCTCTTCGCCGGGCATGAAGTGCTTGGCCCACAGGACGATCCCGACGCCGATGCCGCCGAGGGTCAGCGCCAGCAGCACGCCCTCGAGCTGCGGTTGGCCGCCCTGCCAGTAGACGACCGTCAGCCCGATGGCCGCCGCCATCGCCACCAGGAAGCACAGCGCGGCGCCCCGTTCGGCGCGGGCGCCCCGGCGGTCGAGGTGCTCACTCACCGCTGCGCCCCTCGGCACTCGACTCCTCGGCCCGGTCGGTCCTCGTCCCGTCGACCCGGCGAGCGCGTGGGATCGGGCTGCGGGTGCCGATCCAGGCCACCAGCGCCAGCAACGCCACCATCCCGACGAGCCAGGCCACGAAGCCCTCGGGGATGGGACCGGTCCGGCCGATCGGCAGGCCGCCAGGGTCCTCGGGATCGTCGAGGTACTCGACGTAGCGCACGAGGCTGTCCAGCTCGCTGGGGTCGAGGATGTCGGGGCCGAACACCGGCATCTCCCCCGGTCCGACCCGCACGGCCGCGCCGACCTCCTCCGGCGTGGCCGGTCCCAGCCGGGGGGCGGCGCGCCCGTAGCTCAGCGCGCCGCCCGTGCCCGCAGCGCCGTGACAGGCCTGGCAGTTGGCCCGGAACACCTCGCCACCGAGCGCCAGGTCGCCGGAGGCGGGGTCGACGTCCGGGAGCTCGGGACCGGTGCCCAGGGTGCCGACGTAGGCGACCAGCGCCTCGATCTCCTCGGGGTTGTAGGCGGGCTCCTTGCGCTCGGGCTGCTCCTCGCTGTTGCCGAGCGGCATGCGTCCGGTGGACAGGTAGTAGAACGCGGCGGCCTCGCCGGAGTTCTCGAGCGACGGGCCCCGCTCTCGGCCGTCGTCGCCGACGACGCCCCGTCCGTCGGCGCCGTGGCAGCTCGAGCACCCGGTCTGGTACAGCTCCTCTCCCTCGGCCAGGAGCTCGTCGTCGCCCCCGCCACCCACAAACGCGGGCGTCACCACTGCCGTCACCAGGAGCGGCACGGCAACGAGCGCTCGCTCCAGCCGTCTTTGTCTCACCGGAGGAGGTAGATGGTCGAGAACATGGCCACCCACACCACGTCGACGAAGTGCCAGTAGTAGCCACACACCTCGACCGTCTGGTGCGTCGGGGCGCGTGACCGTCCGGCGATGGCCACGGCTACGGCAGCCATGAACGCCAGCCCGCCCACGACGTGCAGACCATGGAACCCGGTCATCAGGTAGAAGATCGAGCCGTAGGCGTGGTCGTCGATGCGGAAGTCGGCCTGGACGTACTCGACCACCTGGTTCGACAGGAAGATCGCGCCCATGAGCGCGGTGATGCCCAGCCAGGTGACGGCGCCGCGCCGGTCGCCGCGCTTGGCCGCCACGACGGCCATGTGCATGGCGCCGCTCGACGACACCAGCACCACGGTGGCGATGGCGGTGCGCACGGTCTCGAGCTCGACGTCGTCGGGCGGCCACACGTCGTTGACCGAGCGGATCGTGAAGTAGGCGGCGAACAGCCCCGCGAAGAACATCAGCTCCGACGCCAACCACACGACCACCCCGACGCCGAGCGCCGAGGGCGCCGATGGCTCGGGGGGCGCCTGCGCCGGCTCTGCCGTGACCGACATCCCGACGTTTGTACCAGCTTGGCGACCGACGGTGCTGCGATGACCCGGCCCGTCGGCCGCCGTCGCACCGTTCCTGGCGCAGGATTGGTTGCCCTGCAACCACTTCGGCGCCAGGAATCCGTGGCGGGCCTTGCTCGGCCCTGATTGTCAGACCCCGCCCTTAAGGACCTGAGCCGATAGGGCACGTCCTCTTTGGCCCACGGTGGTCAGCGCTGCCCGGGAGCCGAGCTGTTGAGCCGGTGGTCGACCGGCAAATTCCCACGCGTAGGCTGCACGAACCCCCTATCCGCTCGGCTCCTTACTGTTGCGGCCATGACACGACATTGACCGGGCCATCGCCGAGCGGGCCCCCAAGGCGCTCGGCCTCTTCACAGTCCGCCAACTCGAGGCGTTGGGCGTTTCCCGCCAGCAGAGGCGCACGCTCCTGTGCAAGTGCGTGCTGGTGCCGGTTGCAGGTGGCGTCCTGCGCCATGCGGCCCACCCGCCATCATGGGAGCAGCGTGTGCTGGCGGCGGTACCCGCCGCAGGTGATGGTGCCGTTGCGTCCCACATGTCGGCCGCCGCCCTGTGGCGGTTCGACGGTGTGCCCCCAACTGCCGAGATCGACGTCACCGTGGCTCGCCCCCGGTCCCCTCGGGCCGTGCCGGGCACCGTGCACCGGACGCTCGAGCTCGGGCCGGCCGACGTCGAGCCGCGCCAGCTCATCCCGCGCACCACCGCGGCACGGACCCTCGTCGACATCGCCGGTCGGCTCGCCCCGAGCCAGCTCGAAGTGCCGCTCGACGACGCCGAGCGCCGCGGCCTGATCTGGCGACCGCACCTCCGCTGGCGCGTCGACGCGCTCCGCCGACGCGGCCGCCCGGGCGTGCCCGCCCTGGCCGATCTCCTCGACCGTACGGAGGGCCGTCCGCTCGGCGACAGCTGGCTCGAGCAGGCCGGCATCCGCCTCATCGTGGAAGCCGGGCTCCCGGTGCCGAGGGTGCAGGTCGAGTTGCGCAAGGCAGGTGGTGGCATCGCCCGGGTCGACCTGCTCTGCGACGACGCGAAGCTGGTGGTGGAGCTGGCCGGGCATGGCACGCACGCCAGCCGCCGGCATCGCCAGTCCGACGCCGAACGGGCCGCCCGGCTCGGGCTCGTGGGCTGGCAGGTCGTCGAGTTCACCTACGAGGAAGTGGTCGAGCGACCTGGGTACGTCGTCGACATGATCCGCGCATACCTCGATCAAGCCGGCGGCGCCGAACCTGGCGCCGCAACGCTTACTGGGCAACCAGATCGGCGTCAGGGACGATGAGAGGGCGGCCACACACATCGGGGGCAGGCGATCGGAGGGGTCCGCCGGGTACGGTCGGCGGCAGTGCCCAGCGCTGCCGACCTCGCCTTCCACTGGCGGCTCGACCCGGCGTCGCTGCTTCTAGTGGTCGTGACGGGCGGGCTGTACCTGCTCGGAGTGCGGCGGCTGGGCCGGCGGGGGCGGCGCTGGTCGGCCGCCCGCGGGGCGGCGATGGCGAGCGCGCTGGCGGTGGCGGTCGTGGCGACCCAGTCGGGCATCGGGCGGTTCGAGGGCGACCGCCTGTGGGTCCACATGGTGCAGCACGCGCTGCTGGGGATGGCGGTGCCGTTGCTGCTCGTGCTCTCGGCGCCGTTGACCCTGGCACTGCAGTCGGCTCGGCCGGCGACCCGGCAGGCGTTGCGCACCGGGCTGCGCAGCCGCCCGGCCCACGTGCTCACCCATCCGATGGTGGCCTGGTGCTTGTTCGGGGGCGGGCTGGTGGTGATCTATCTCACGCCGCTGCTCGACGTCGCCGCCCGCAACGACCTCGTCCACCTGCTGGTGCACGCCCACGTGGTGGTGTCGGGGACGCTGTTCCTCGCCGTGCTGGTGGGCATCGACCCGCTGCCGGGCCGGCCGCCGTTCGGGGCCCGCCTGCTGGCGTTGCTGTTGGCGGTGCCGTTCCACGCCGTGGTGGGCCTGGCGCTGCTCAGCGCCAGCTCGCCGGTGGCGCCCGACGCCTACCCGCGCCTGACCGATCAGCGCACCGCCGCCGGGTTATTCTGGGGGGTCGGCGAGCTGTTTACGCTGGTGGTAGCGGGGATCGTCCTGCGCCAGTGGTGGCTCGGCGAGAAGCGGGCCGAAGCCCGCGAGGCGCTGATGGCCGACTCCAGCCGGACCACCGCCCGTCCGTCGATGCAGGCGACGCTCGGGTCCGCCGAACCGTCGGGCCCCACGAGCTCGGCCCGCAGCGCCCGGTAGCCGGCGGCCGCGATGAACTCCAGCCTCCGGGTGTCGATGACGATGGTCTGACCGGGGTCGCGGCTGAACCGGAGCCAGGTCATCGCCTCACGGAGCCGGGGTGCCGTGGCCAGGTCCAGGTCGCCGGCCAAGACGAGCTCGACGACCCGATCGTGCCGCCGGATGGAGACGTCGAGCACGCCGGCGGCCGGCATCACACCGACTCCCCGGTGAGCTGGCCCACCACCGATCGGGCGGTGTCGATGGCGATGGCGAAGCCGATGTTGGACGCGGACACGGAGCCGCTGCTGGTGGCGACGGCCGAGTTGATGCCGATCACCTCGCCGGCGGCGTTGACGAGGGGACCACCGGAGTTGCCGGAGCTGATGGCGGCGTCGGTCTGGATGAGGCCGGTCATCGTGCCGGAGTCGGTGTCGACCTCGCGGTCGGTCGCCGAGACGATGCCCCGGGTCACGGTCATGCCGCCCTCGAGGGCCAAGGCGTTGCCAATGGCCACGACGTCGTCGCCGACGGCGACGGTGCCGCTGTCGCCCAGGGTCGCGGGCACGAGCCCGGAGGCGTCGTCCACCTGCAGCACGGCGATGTCCGCCGCCTCGTCGGAGGCGACCAGCGTGGCCTCGCGGGGATCGTCGTCGCCCGAGGCGGTGACGGTGATCGAGCTGGCGTCCGCCACGACGTGCGCGTTGGTGAGGATCAGCCCGTCGTCCAGCACGATGCCGGTCCCGGCGCCTTCGCCGGTGGCTTGGCCGGGGCCGAACCCGAAGGCCACCTCGGTCTCGATGGAGACGACCGAGTCCGCCAGCGCGGCCACGACGGCCGACACATCCATCTCGGTGGAAGTAGAGCCGGAACCGGGATCGGAGCTGACGGGCTGCGCCGCCGCCGGGGAATCCGTCGTGGACGCCGTCGTCTCGTCCGCCCGCCCGGCGAGCCATCCACCGGCCGTGCCGCCGGCCAGGGAGAGCGTGACGACGGCGGCCGCGCCCCGGACGCCGACCCGCCGGCGGGGCTTCTGAGGCGGTGGCGGGGGTGGCGATGCAGGCGCCGGAGGTGGGGGCTGGGGGACGGGGTTGAGGTGCATGTGCAGGGGGGTCATGGCGCCATCCAACGACGGCAGCCATGAAGGCCACTGGACGTTGCCTCGAAGCTCCCTGAAAGCCTCAGGCGGGGGTGTTGAAGCGATTCATCGCGGCATCGACGCCCTCGGCGAGGATGGCCTCGACGGCGTCGGCCGCCTCTTGCACGGCGATGTCGAGCTCGACCCGGTCGCGCTTGGACACCCGGCGCAGCACGTGGGCGGCCCCCTGCTCCTTGCTGGGCGGCTTGCCCACACCGATCCGCACCCGCAGGAACTCGTCGGTGTGCAAGTGGGCCTTGATGGACCGCAGGCCGTTGTGCCCCGCCAGCCCGCCCCCCTGCTTGACCTTCACGCGACCCAGGGGCAGGTCGAGCTCGTCGTGCACCACGACGATTCGGGTGGGATCGGTGATGCCGTGGCGCCGCACCAGCAGGCCGACTGCCTCGCCGGAGAGGTTGACGTAGGTCTGCGGGAACGCGAGCACCACACGCTGCTCACCTATGCGCACCTCGGCCACCAGCGCCCGCTCCCGCGACCGCTTGAGCGCGGCGCCATGCCGCTCTGCCAGCAGCGCAACGGCCTCGGCGCCGACGTTGTGGCGGCTCTGCTCGTACTCGCCCCCGGGATTGCCCAGGCCGACCACCAGCAGGTCGGCGGGGGTGCCGCGGCGCTCGGCGGCGGCACCCCTCCGTCCGAACAGCGACATGGGCGGTCAGGGCGCGTGATGGGGCACTACTCGCCGCCCTCGCCGCCGCCCTGGGGTGACCCGGCCTCGCCGGGCTCGGCGCCGGCAGCGGCCTCGCCCTCCGCGGCCTCCTCGCCTTCGGCCTCCTCCGCCTCTTCCTCTTCCTCCTCTTCGGCGAGGGCCAGGCTGGTGAGCTTGGCGGTGACGATGGTCTCCTCGGGGTCGATCTCGGTGGTGACGCCCTCGGGCAGCTCGACGTCGCCGACGGTGATGTGCTGGCCGATCTCCAGGTCGGACACGTCGACGGCGATGTGGCCCGGGATGTCGTCGGGCTTGGCGCTCACGATCAGCATGTTGAGGATCTGCTCGACCACGCCCTGCTCGCGCAGGACCTTCTCGGGCTCTCCCTCGATCAACAGCGGCACGTCGGTGGTGATCGGCTTGTCGACGTCGACGGCCAGGAAGTCGACGTGGAGCACGTCACGCCGCACAGGGTGGCGCTGCAGCTCCTTGACGATGGCCTTGGTGCGCTTGTTGCCGACCTTCAGCGTCAGCAGTGCGTTGAGGCCCTTGTCGGTGGTGAGGGCGCCGCGCAGCTCGCGCCAGTCGACGCTGATCACCGCCGGCTCGGCGCCCCGGCCGTAGATCACTGCAGGGACCTTGCCGGAGGCCCGCAGGCGGCGGGATGCCGGGGAACCAGTGGGGCGGCCGGTCTCGGCCGCCAGGATGATGTCGTCAGCCATCGGAGTCTCCTACTTCTGACGTCGCGCCGGAGCGCATCGATTGGGGACGAGCCAGGCTACCGGCGACGCAGCGGCGCCCGGCAATCGGTGCCCTGAGGCCGAGCCGATGGCGAGGCCGTGGCCCGAGCGGCCCGGCGCCGAAGGCGCCAAGAGCGGGAGACAACGTTGTTTGGCTATCGGCCGCGCAGCCGCCGAGGACGAGCCGACGTGAGCTGTCAGCGCAACTCTCTACGCCTGGTTGGCGCCGCCGAAGATCTCCGACACCGACGTGTCCTCGAAGATCGCGTCGATGGTGTCGGCGATCACCTTGGCGATCGACAGCACCTCGATCTTGTCGATCTGCTTCTCGGGGGGGAGCGGCAGGGTGTTGGTGACGACCACCTTGTCGATCACGGAGTTCTTGATCCGGTCGATGGCCGGCCCCGACAGCACGCCGTGCGTGGCGGCGGCGCACACCTGGCGAGCGCCCTGCTCCACCAGCTGCTCGGCGGCGGCGACCAGGGTGCTGGCCGTGTCGATCATGTCGTCGATGATCACGCAGGTACGGCCCTTGACGTTGCCGACCACCTCCTTGGCCTCGACCGTGCTCCTGGCGCCCGGCACGCGCCGCTTGTGGATGATGGCCAGGTCGGCGTGCAGGGTGTTGGCGTAGCGCTCGGCCACCTTCACCCGTCCGGCGTCGGGCGACACGACGACCAGGTCCTGTCCCATGTTCCGCTGGAGGAACTCGACGAGCACCGGCATGGCGGTGAGGTGGTCGAAGGGCTGGTCGAAGAACCCCTGGATCTGGCCGCTGTGCAGGTCGACCGACACCAGCCGGCCGGCGCCGGCGACCGTGAACATGTTGGCGATGAGCTTGGCCGAGATGGGCTCGCGCCCCTCGGCCTTGCGGTCCTGCCGGCCGTAGCCGTAGAAGGGCATGACCGCCGTGATGCGCTTGGCCGAGGCCCGCTTGGCGGCGTCCACCATCTGCAGGTGCTCGATGATCGTGTCGTTGATCGACATGCTGCCGCTGGCACCGTGGCTCTGGATGATGAACACGTCCATGCCCCGGACCGACTCGCCGAAGCGACAGTGGATCTCGCCGTTGGCGAACTCGGAGCAGTTGGCATCGCCGAGGCGCACGTCGAGGCAGTCGGCGATCTCCT
Source organism: Acidimicrobiales bacterium (assembly GCA_035641315.1). Taxonomy (GTDB): domain Bacteria; phylum Actinomycetota; class Acidimicrobiia; order Acidimicrobiales; family VFJN01; genus DASQUK01. Next base: position 21,330 of record DASQUK010000118.1, read on the forward strand.
GCGCCAGCGGCAGGTTGGCCCGCCCGGAGACGATGTGCAGCTTCTTCTTGGTGACGAGCTCCATGGGGCTCCCCTGCTAGGCGGCCCCCGAAGTGTAGAACGGGCCTGTTCGCCCACCGGCAGCGACCTGCGCGCCGGCATCGAGCACGGCGTAGGGGCCGACGGTGGCGTCGTCGCCGACGGTGGCGTGGCGGGCGACGCTCTCGGTGACCTCGCAGCGCTCCCCAACCCGGGTGTCGACCAGCCGTGTGTGCGGACCGATGTCGCTGCCGGCGCCGACCGTCGTGGTGCCCTGCAGCACCGTGCCGGGGAACAGCGTGACGTCCGGCGCCAGCGTGACGCCGGCGTCGATGTACGTGGCGGCGGGATCGACGATGGTCACGCCGTCCCGCATCCAGCGCTCGTTGGTGCGCCGCCGCAGCTCGGCCTCGGCGGCGGCGAGCTGGGCGCGGTCGTTGACGCCGCGGATCTCGTCCGCGTCGTCCACCACCAGCGACACCACCTGGTGGCCGGCGTCGGCCAGCACCTCGATCACGTCGGTGATGTACAGCTCGGCCTGGGAGTTGTCGGGGGTGATGCGGCGCAGCGCGGGGGCCAGGAGCCCCCGCCGGAACACGTAGATGCCAGTGTTGATCTCGTCGATGGCCAGCTCGGCCTCGTTGGCGTCGCGGTGCTCGACGATGCGGCGTACCCGTCCGTCCTTGTCGCGGACGATCCGGCCGTAGCCGGTGGGATCCAGCATCCGGGCCGTGAGCAGCGTGCACGCCGCGCCCGACAGCCGGTGCTCGAGCATGAGGCTGGCCAGCGTGGCCGGTTGGATCAGCGGCGTGTCGCCCGGCAGCACCAGCACGTCGCCGTCGTCGAGGTCGATGGCGTCGAGGTCGTCCTCGGGGATGCCGGTGAGGCCGACCGCCACCGCGTCGCCGGTGCCCGCCTGCACCCGCTGCTCGACGAACTCGACGGGGACCGCGCCGGGGTCCTCCTGCAGCTTCTTGATGACCAGGTCGGCGGCGTAGCCCACCACCAGGACCGCCCGGTCGACGTCGCAGTCAGCGAGGGCGTCGAGCACGTAACGGACCAGTGGGCGGCCGCACAGCATGTGGAGCGGCTTGGGTCGGGCCGAGCGCATGCGCGTGCCCTGCCCCGCTGCCAGGACGATGGCCGACCTCCGACGCTCGCTCATGCGTCTGTTGTAGCGCCCGCACCTGCCGAACGCGCGCTACCGCCCGCTGACGCACGGGGACCGCTCCGCCGTTTCCCGTCGTTTGCCCTGGGTAGCGGCCAGGCATGCCCAAGGACCGTGACCAGCTGACACCGATCGATCCCGAGGACCGGGAGCGGTTGGCGCAGCACCGGGGCCAGGGCACCGCCGGCTCCGGTGCCGACCTACTGCCCGGCGAGGCCGGCGGGCCCCTCGAACGCCTCGAGCTGACCAGCGCCGCGTTCGACGACGGCGACACGCTGCCCTCCCGCTTTGCCCACGACGCCGAGAACCTGTCGCCTCCCCTGGAGTGGACCGACGTCCCGCCGGGGACCGAGGAGCTCGCCCTGCTGTGCCAGGACCCCGATGCCCCGAGCGGGCTGTTCACCCACTGGGTGCTGGCCGGCATCGACCCGACGATCACGGCGATCGAAGAAGGCGAGACGCCGGCCGGGGCGACGGCGGGTGTCAACGACTTCGGGGAGATGGGGTGGGGCGGGCCGGAGCCGCCGCGGGGCCACGGGCCGCACCGCTACGTCTTCACCTTGTTCGCCTCGTCGGCACCGCTCGCCGTGGCCCCCGGGGCCACGGCCGACGACCTGCTCGAGGCGCTCCAGGGCAACGAGCTGGCGCAGGGCACGTTGCTCGGCCGTTACGAGCGGTAGGCGTCCCAGCGCAGGAGCGCATGCAGCCGTCCCTCGCCGACGTGGCGGGGGACGAGCCGCACCTCCGCGCCGGTGAGCACCGCGGCGGCGACGGCGGCGTCGACCACCGGGCAGGGGACGGGCGCAGCACCGTCGAGGTCGGCGGCGTCGCCGACCTCGTCCGCCAGGTCGGGAGCACCGACGAGGTCAGGGCGGCCCGGCACGTAGGGGACCTCACGGCGGGCGCCCCGGTCCCGTGCGTCGCCGCCGTCCTCGTCACCGAACAGCAGGAACGCCACCTGCGACGCCCGCAACGCCGCCAGCACCGCGTCGGTCCCCTCGACCGCGCCGCCGTCGTCGCTCCGCTGGCGGACCAGCTCGAGCGCCGCCACCGTCCGCCGGGCCGCGGCATCGGCGAGGGCGCGATCGACCTCGTGCACCTCCCGTTCGTCGTCGCCGCCCGCCGCCCGGGTGGCGGGGATGATCGTCACGGTGTCGGCCACGTCGTGCGGCAGGCGCTGGCGCACCAGGCCGACCTCGCGCTCGTCGCCTCCGAGCAGGAGGAGATCGACGCCCGCTCCCCCATCGCCCCGCACCAGCTCGATGACGGTGGCCGCGATCTCCGACGCGTTGACGCGCCACGAGTCCTCGACGCGGGCGTGCATCCGGCGATGCGCCCAGCCCCCACCGCCCGCCTTGTGGATCGGGTGGGCGTCGGTGGTGACCGTCCGCTGCGTGTCGCGGCCGGCACGGTGGATGGCGATGTCGGCGCCGGTCCGGTCCACGGTCACCACGGCGTGGTCGATGTCGTCCTGCAAGGTGGCCACCACGGGGGCGAACCAGGGGGTGGGCTGCCAGCGGATCCCGGTGGGGGCGTCGGCAGCACCGACGAACAGCGGGCCAGCGTCGTCGGCTACGGCGACCAGCTGGTCGTCGGTCCGGCCGACGTCGCTCACCACGTCGTCCAGCGCGTCCAGCGGCAGCGCCGGCACGCCGAGGCGCTCGGCCTGCTCGCGGATCGACGCCCACGCCACCCGGGCGCGGCGGTCGGCATCGGGCTGGGTGGGGTCGAAGCGCAGCGACACGGTCAGGACCGGCCCCGGGCGCTCGGCCAGGGTGCGGAGGCGGTCGGCGGCCACGCCGCCAGCGGGGAGCGAGCGAGTGGTTTCCATGCGGTCGCGCTTCCCGCCAGGACTGGTTCGTATCGGAATTGCCGGGAAGAACCGGGCCATGGACCGTCGCACCACGCACTCACCCCGCACCGACGACCAGCTCGCGCACGAGGAGCATGCCTTGGTGCACGGCGCTCCCGACGAGGGCCGGGACGAGGCCCGGCGGTCCGAGGGGCCGGGCCCGGACGAGGGCGGCACCGGAAGCCGGCCCGAGGTGGAGGAGCCGAGCGCCGG
>DASQUK010000119.1:0-7844 GCA_035641315.1 Acidimicrobiales bacterium
GCCTTGGTGGTCATCGAGCAACGCCTGCGCAGCGAGGCACCCGACACGCTGCGCTACTTTGCCGAGCAGGGCGTCCAGGCCAAGGTCATCTCCGGTGACAACGCGGTTTCGGTGGGCGCCGTCGCCGCGAAGCTGGGGATCCAGGGTGCGGATCACCCGGTCGACGCCCGTCAGCTGCCGACGGAGCGGGAACCGCTGGCCGACGAGCTGGAGGCGAACGCGATCTTCGGCCGGGTCAACCCGCAGCAGAAGCGCGACATGGTCCACGCCCTGCAATCGCACGGGCACAACGTGGCCATGACCGGCGACGGAGTCAACGACGTGCTCGCGCTCAAGGACGCCGACATCGGCGTCTCGATGGGCACGGGCAGCGAGGCGACCCGTGCCGTCGCGCAGATCGTGCTGCTGAACAACAACTTCTCGACGCTCCCCTCGGTCGTCGCCGAGGGGCGGCGGGTCATCGGCAACATCGAGCGGGTCGCCCACCTGTTCCTCACCAAGACGGCCTACGCGGTGATCCTGGCGGTGGTCGTCGTCCTCGCACAGGTGCCCTACCCGTTCCTCCCGCGGCATCTCACCTTGCTCAGCACGCTGACGATCGGCGTGCCCGCGTTCTTCCTCGCGCTTGCTCCGAACACCGAAAGGGCCCGGCCAGGCTTCACCCGCCGGGTGCTCCGCTTCGCCATCCCGGCCGGAGTCATCGCCGCGGCGGCCACCATCGGGTCGTACCTCTACGCACGGTCGGTCTACGACGACAACCTCGAGGCCGAGACCTCGGCCGCCACCCTTACCTTGTTCCTGGTCGCGCTCTGGGTCCTGGCGATCATCGCCCGTCCGTATACGTGGTGGCGCATCCTTCTGGTGGCGGCGATGGGTGCAGGCTTCGCGCTCGTCCTGACGATCCCGTGGCTGCAGGAGTTCTTCCAGCTCGAGCTGGTGGGCATGCGCGGGCCGTGGATCGCGGCGGCCATCGCGGTGGCCGGGGCGGTTGCCCTGGAGATCGTGTGGCGCGTCTTGGGCCTGAGCCGCGCCGAGCCTGCGTGATCAGCGGCTGGCCACCACCGGCGTCGCTGCTGGCTGCACCAGGACGTGTTCTCGGGAAGAGCCCCGGCCGTAAGGTATCGTTCTGGCGGCGCCCGGGCGATTAGCTCAGCGGGAGAGCGCCTCGTTCACACCGAGGAAGTCACTGGTTCGATCCCAGTATCGCCCACCCACATAACCGCAGGCAGGCCATTCAGCAAGATCGGCGAGCAGGCCGTGCCACCCCCGGATGCCACTCAACGGGTCGACCGAATCGAGATCGTCCGCCCGGGGGCGTGCACCACAGCAGGATGATCATCAATCTGGCACAGGTCCAGCACTCTTGACGAGTTTGCGCGCTCCATGGCCGGGCATCAACTCCCATCTCGAAAGAGCATGGTTCTGCTGCAGCGAGGTAGCTGCGCGACCTTGAGGAGGTAGCAGATGCGGGAACCCAACGACGTGTTTCCCTCGACCGGCCGTCCTCGCCCGCGTCGGCGGCGGCAGCAGGGCCTGGTCGGGGTCGGCGCCGGACTGCTGATCGTCGGTCTGGTGGGCACGGCCTTGCCTGCCGCCGCTCATCAGCACGGGACCAAGGAGGGGCACCTGCTCGGGAACGGCGCAGAGGGGAAGATCGACTTCGTCGGCAAGGTCGAGGTCAGCGGCGCTGGCCCAGAGCTGATCGCCGACGTCGCCGTCGATCCGGACGGCGACTTTGCCTACCTGGCGAACTGGGGCTCGCCCGATTGTCCGCTTCTCGAGGAGGTCCCGGGGAACGAGGCCGGCGGTCGGATGGCATCGGACGCCGGTGTCTGGGTCGTGGACATCAGTGACCTGGACAACCCCGAAGAGGTGGCATTCATCCCGATGAGCCAGGACACCCGTCCCGGCGAGGGGCTGCAAGTGATCCACATCGAGACAGCCGAGTTCACCGGCGACGTTCTGGCCGTCAACGAGGAGAGCTGCGGCAAGAACTTCAAGGCCGGCTTCAGCCTGTGGGACGTCACTGACCCCGCGAACCCCGTGAAGCTGGCCAAGAACTTCGGCGACTTCACCACCGACGGTGGCCGGAACACGCCACGGGACGCGAACCAGACGCACAGCGTGTTCATGTGGACGACGGGTGAGAACGCCTACCTCGTCGCCCAGGACGAGATGGAGACGTCCGACATCGACATCTTCGACATCACGGATCCAAAGCACCCCGTCCTGATCGCGGAGGTCGACGCCAACGACTTCGACGTCGACCAGCCCGACATCTTCCTGACCGCGTCGTTCCACCACGATGTCATCGTGAAGGAGATCGACGGCCAATGGATCATGCTGGTGTCGTACTGGGACGGCGGCTGGGTCCTGCTCGACGTGACCGACCCGGCGAACCCCGAGTTCCTCGCCGACACGGAGTACGAGGCCATCGATCCACTGCTCCTCGAAGAGCTCGGTGTCGAGCTCCCGCCGGAGGGCAATGCCCACCAGGCCGAGTTCACGATCGACAACCGCTTCATCATCGGGACCGACGAGGACTTCGCCCCGTTCAAGCTGTTCATGTCGATTGCCGGCGGGGCCGAGCAACCGGTGAGCGCCGGCACGGCGACGCCCGTCGACGAAGACGTGTACATCGGTCCGGGCGAGACACTGACGGCGCCGACGACGTTCCTGGGCACGGCCTGTGGCACGATCGCGCCGGCGACGACGGACCCCGCGATCGCAGTGGTGGAGCGCGGCGGATGCTTCTTCCAGGACAAGATCGACAACGTGACCGCGGCCGGCTACGACGTGATCTTCATCTTCAACAGCGAGACGGGTGACCCGCCATGCGAGGCCACTCTCGGGATGCTCGCCGAGACCGAGATCCCGGCATACTTCGTGAGCCGGTCGGTCGGCTACGCGATCCTCGGCATCGAGGGCTACAACCCGGCGAACTGCCCAGGCGGTGCCAACCCGGCGCTTCCGGCGGTCGGCACGGCCGGCGAGACAATCACGCTGTCGTCGCAGTTTGACGCCTGGGGCTATGTCCACCTGATCGACGCCGAGACGCTCGAGGACCTCGACCAGTTCGCGATCCCCGAGGCCCTCGATCCGGCGTTCGCGGAGGGCTTCGGCGACCTCTCGGTTCATGAGGTCGCGGTCGATCCCCAGGATGCGAGCCTCGCGTACCTGTCGTACTACTCCGGCGGTCTCCGGGCGATCCAGATCCAGTGCCCTGCAGGCACGCCGTACGATCCGGACAACCCACCGGCCGACACGAGCACGTGCGAGCTCGTCGAGGTCGGCTCCTACCTGGATCCCGCGGGTAACAACTTCTGGGGCGTCGAGACGTTCGTTGACGAGAACCCAGACAGCCCGTACTTCGGGCGAACGGTGATCCTCGCGAGCGACCGCGACTCGGGGCTGTGGATCTTCGTAGACCCGTGAGCTGATCCGCTGATACGCACCACCCAGAGGGGGCGGGGCAGCACCCGCCCCCTCTGGCGCGGGCCACGGGTCCATTCGCCCTATTGTTCGGGTTCGTCGAGAGGCCGGGCGTGGGCCCCCAGGCGGATCTCGTCCTCGCCACCGCGGCTACCAGGCCATCCAGGGCATCGACGGATTGGCCCGACCATCGCTGCGATCTTGGTGGCCGAGATCGGCGACGTGGCCCGGTTCCGTTCCGCCGAAGCGTTGTGCTCGTGGGCGGGGCTCACTCCCAAGCACCGGGAGTCAGACACCACCGTGCGACGGGGGACGGATCACCAAGCAAGGCTCCAAGCTGGTGCGTTGGGCGGTGATCGAGGCCGTGTGCCGCTACCACGGCGGCCCCCGCCTGGCCGCTGACTTCCGCCGCATCGCCGAACGGCGCGGCACCAACAAGGCGCGGGTGGCGGTGGCCCGCAAGGTTCTCACGCTCGTCTACTACGGCCTACGCGACGGCGAGATCCGTTGCCTCGCGCAGGCCCGGGCGGCGGCGTGAGCCAGCTCGGACACGGCCAGGCGCGAGCCCGTGATCGGCAGGACTCCCGCACACGGCGGCGAAGTCGGCTAACTGCTTGAGCCCGCCTGGTCGTGGCCGGAACGCACCATGCCATTCGGCGAAGGGATGCCTCGGCAGCCGAGCCGCTGCCAACTCTCAGTTAGAGAGGACCACGGTGCGTTGAACCCAACCCTCAACCCCGGAGCTCGCCTCCGGTCCTGAGCGATCAGCGTGCGCCGTTCCTCGCCGGCGTCAAGGCCAAGCCCCTCCCGGGGTCGCCTCCGGCCAACCTTGCCCCCGGCTCCGGGACGGCGCGCGTCTTCGCACAGGAACCACCGGGGCTCCAGGGCGCCATCCCACGAACCCCCGGCGAAACCCCATTGACACGACCCCACTCCTTCAGGGATGCCGATCCGCGTACTGGTGCTCTGTGCTGCCCGCCTACCAGGCGATGGGCGGCCGGTTCCGTCATTGCGTGCAGGGCTGAAGGATCCGGCGTCATCGCCCCGCGAACCTGTATGGCGGCACGGCGCGGGCCAGGCCACCCAAACTTGGAGCGCCAGGACATCCGCGCGCCTACCGCGACCGCCTGGGTAGCGTCGGGGTCGCCGAACAAGCAGGAGGTGGGAAGGGTGGACGTGCTCGTCTTTCTCACGCCCCTCATCGTCGGATTCACGGCGAGCGCCGAGTTTGCATCCTTCGCCTTCGTGCATCCGGTCATCCGACGGCTGGAGGCGGGGGATCACATCCGAGTCGAGCAAGGGCTCCTGAAGACCTTCGGACGTATCATGCCGGTCTTCATGCCACTGACTGCGGTCGCGACGGTGACCTACGCCGTAGCTGGCGATGGCGGAGGCGGGAACGCCCTCCGGTGGGTGTCAGCGGGCCTGGTGCTGCTGTCAGTGATCACGACCGTGACCGTGAACGTCCCGATCAACGCGGCCACGTCCCGCTGGGATCCCGAAGATCCGCCGCGGCACTGGCAGGCGACTCGCCAGCGGTGGGAGCAGTTCCAAGGGATCCGGACGGTGCCCTTGCTGATCGCCTTCATCCTGATCTGCCTGGCGATCAGCCTCGACTCGTAGACCCCGGCCACGCGCAACCAACGCGACAAATCTGCCGATCTCGCGCCGTGGCGTTCTGTGCTGAAGAGGGACGCACGGTTCGGGGCCATCGGTGCGCACCCAGCGTCACGTACCTGGCGTCTTACGGCGGTCAGCGTGGGGCGTTGGTTGCATCATCGACCGCGCTCGCTGCCGGCAACACATGGCCGTGGGCGAGAGCATTCACCACGTCGGCCACGAGCTCACCGCTGGCCCGCCACCCGACGACCTCCCAGCGATGCCGTTCGCCCTTGTCGCTCACGGCCTCGACGCTCCACGGCCGGCGGAACAGCAGCCGCCCTGCGGCGCCCAGCGCGGTGAGCAATATCGCCAAGACCAGGTCGACCACCACACCGATCAGCGGCGCCACGATCGCCAAGACCACGAACACAGCCGCAAGCGCGAAGGCGATGGCGCCGCCTTCGAAAAGAATGTCCATGGCGAAACCGGGGGCATCTCCGGCAGCCGCCGCCCGCCGCCCGCCGGCTCGCTCGGGCACCGCGACGGAGCCGACCCGTCAGGCCGAACGGATGCAGCCGCGGGGCCCAGAGTCGGCGCACTCGCCAGCCCTGACCACTCGGTGTCGTCACCTTCGCGCCGCCCACCGGCCGGAGGATAGGCGCAAGAGCTGGCGGGGGTCTCCTTCGCTCAAGGACTGAAGCACGGGCGATTTTGAAGCCCAAGGTGCCGATCGGGACGACACACACCGCGACAGATCTGTAGATATGCCGGTGATCCTTGATGCCTGTCGTCGTCTGCCGCTGGGGCGGGCGACTGGGCTGATTGGAGCTCCGGATGACCCTTCGCGATCCCTGCCTGATTGAGCCGCGCCCGAACGGTGACGAGCCGGTCGGCGATCTGCTCGGCCGCTATCTCGACTTCGTGGCGGCGCGGTGCCGACCGAACACGGTGGCGGCCGCCCGGTCGGATCTCGGGGTGTTCTTTTCGGTGATCGACAAGCCGCCCGTCGGGGTCTCGGCGAGTGACGTGCTCGAGTTCATCGCCGCGCAGCGCCGACCAGTGGGCGACGGCAAGGTCGTGCGTCTCGCGGATGGTGAGTCCGGGCTGTCGGCCCGGACGATCAAGCGGCGGGTGGCGACGGTGTCGGGGTTCTTCTCGTGGTTGACGATCGTCGGTGCCGTCACGTCGAACCCGGTGCCGCGAGGTCTGTCGACTCGCCGGCGGGGCCGGCGCAGCGGGGCGCCGCTGGTGCGCACACCGCGCACCCTCCCGAAGGTGCTCGACCCCGCCGAGGTCAATGTGTTGCTCGGCGCGCTGCGCCGCTGGCGGGACCGGGCCATGGTCGAAGCGATGGTGCTCGGTGGGTTGCGCCGCTGCGAGGTGCTTGGCCTGCGGCTGCAGGATCTGCGCCCGGTCGAGCGGCGGGTGTTCATCGCCGATGGCAAGGGCGGCCATCAGCGGCTGGTGCCGATCTCGGCCCGGTTCTTCGCCAGTGTCGCCCGCTATCTGGACGCCGAACGCCCCACCGAGGCGACGACGGACCGGGTCTTTGTCGTCCTGAAGGGACCCCGCCGGGGACGGCCGCTCTCGGAGGACGGGCTCGATGAGATCGTGCGCGCCGCCCGGGCCCGAGCCGGTCTCGTCCACGCGACGTGCCACGAGCTGCGCCACACGTGCCTGACCCGGCTGCGGGAGGCGGGCATGGCGCTGGAGGCGGTGCAGGCCCAGGCCGGGCACCGCTCCATCGAGTCGACGCGCATCTACCTGCACCTGGCCAACGACTGGCTCGCCAGCGAGTACCTGCGAGCCATCGAGCTCATCGACGCCACGAACATCCAAGCGGTCAGCCGATGACCGCGCTCGCTGTCGCCGACATCGACGGCCCGGTGCGGCATCCCAACTGGACGCCGCTCACGCAGCGGGCACCGCAGCTGGTGCTCACGGCGTGGCGGTATCTGGATCAGATCGCCTTGTCGTTGCGGCCCGCCACCGTCATCGCTGCCGACACCGCCCTGCGGGGCCTCGCCCAGCATCTCGCCGACCAGGGACTCGACCGGTTCGCCGATGTCGAACGTCGCCACATCGAGGGCTTCAAACAGTGGCTGGCGACCGCCGACACCCGCCGGGGTCGCGCGCCAGCGCGCAACACGATCCGCCAGCGGCTCGGGCTCGTGCGCGCCTTCTTCGACCGGATCATCGAGTGGGACTGGGCCGACGCACCGACTCGCACCCCGATGTTCGCCATCGACGTCCCCGTCGCCGATGACCCGCTGCCCCGCTTCCTCGACGACGCCCAAGCTGCTCGGCTCCTCGCCGCGGCAGCCACCGCCGACCCACTCGACCGGCTCGTGGTCGAGCTCCTCGCCCGCACCGGCCTGCGAGCCAGCGAACTCTGTGACCTGGAGCCCGACGCCGTCGGCCGCATCGGCGGGGCCTGGTGGCTGCGTGTCCCAGTCGGCAAGCTCCGCAACGACCGCTACATCCCCCTGCACCCCGCCCTCGTCGAACTCCTCGCTCACTGGCCAGTGGGACACCAACGGCTCCTCGAACTCAACGGCCAGCCGCTGGACCGCCACCGGGTCGGGCGCATCGTCCGTCGCGTCGCCCGAGCGGCCGGGCTCGGCCACGTGCACCCCCACCAGCTGCGCCACACCCTCGCCACCCAAGCCATCAACCGGGGAATGCGCCTGGAGGCGATCGCTGCGCTGCTCGGGCACCGCAGCCTGCGCATGACCTTGACCTATGCCCGGATCGCCAACCGCACCGTCGCCGACGAATACGCCGCCGCCCAAGCCCGCGTCGACGCCCTC
>DASQUK010000120.1:0-54184 GCA_035641315.1 Acidimicrobiales bacterium
CGACGTGGAGGGCCACGCCGAGCCGACGGTGGAGGGCGAGCCCGAGCGCGAGCCCACGCCGGCCGGGTCTCGGTGACCCGCGGCGCCCGTAGCATCCGCTTTCGGGCCTGGAATGGTCGCCATGGCGACCATTCCAGGCCCTCCCGCGGGCCCGATGACTTGGCTGATCACGGCACGTCTGATCTACGACACAGCCGTTGCGCACGTGTCGCCCGGCTACGAAAGGGAAGGTGCCATGGAGATCATCAACCTGGGTGCAGGGGACGGGCTTCCGCCAGTGGACTGGGCCGCCGTCACCGAGAAGCTCGATGCGGGATCGGCGCCGGCTCCAGACGCGCACAACTCTCGTACGACCTGGCTCACGACGGTGAACAAGGACGGCAGCCCGCATGTGACTGCGGTAGGCGCCCTCTGGCTCGATGGCGCGTTCTGGTTCCAAACGGGCTCGGGCACCCGGAAGGGCCGCAACGTCGCGCGCGATCCGCGCTGCTCGATCGCCGTGTCGATCCGCGACGCGGACGTCGTCATCGAGGGTGACGCCGCACGGGTGACTGATCCGGGCATGCTGGCGCGTATTGCGAAGGCGTGGGCGGACAACGGTTGGCCGGCGGAGCCCGACGAGAGCGGTTCCGGCATCACCGCGCCGTTCAACGCACCGTCGCAAGGACCACCGCCGTGGCACGTGTATCGCGTCGAGCCACGCTCGGCGACTGTCGCGTTGGGCACAGAGCCGGGCGGCCTAACTCGCTTCAGGTTCTGACCTGGACGGAGTGGAGCTTTGCGCGTAACGCCGAAGATGCACGTGATCGCTTGGCCGACCGGACTGTCGACGCCGACAGCGAGCGGTCGACGCGTCCGCGATGACTCGGGACGTGCAAACCCTAGGGTCCGCGACGTGACGATCCAGCGGATGGACCATGTCGGTGTCGTCGTGGACGACCTCGAAGCTGCTATCTCCTTCTTCGTCGAGCTCGGCATGGAGCTCGACGGTGGCACGACACCCGTCGAGGGCGACTGGGTGGACCGCGTCGTCGGACTCGATGAGGTTCGAGTCGAGATCGCATTCGGTTGGCCGCCAGCGGGCAGATCCCGATGGCCGCCCACAGCCTCGCTCGATCCAAGCACGCGGTGGATGTCCCGGAATCGGAACGCGCCGATCTGCCGGGCTCGGCTGCCTGCCTACGGTGACAAGCGTGATCGACGAGGCTCGCGGTCGATTGCTCGGGCGTGGTTCTTCACGCCACGCACAGAGGAGGGCGGGACACCATGGACAACGGCACCCGCGACCAGCTCCTTGGTCGGCTGGCCGAGGCGATCGAGTCCGTCACGACCGCGCACCCGGTGCGGGTCGCCGTCGACGGGCCGCCCGCCGCCGGCAAGACCACACTGGCCGAAGAGCTCGCCTTGGTCCTGCGCAACCGGGGCCGCGAGGTCATCCGCTCCTCGATCGAAAGCTTCCTCTTGCCCCAGGCACAGCGCTATCGGCGCGGCGAGAACTCGCCCGAAGGCTGCTACCACGACAGCTTCGACTTCGACGCGCTGCACCGGGTCCTGCTCGATCCGCTCGGCCCGGACGGCGACCGAAGGTTCCAGCAGGCGGTCTACGACCGCGACACTGACACCGCGCTGTCCCCGCCGGTCACGACGGCGGCCGCCGACGCCGTGCTTCTCTTCGACGGCGTGTTCCTCCTCCGCCCGGAACTTATCGACCGGTGGGACCTGCGCATCCTCGTGGCCGCCGCGTTCGAGGAGACCCTGGCTCGTGCCCGCATCCGTGACCTGGCGCCGCTGGGATCCGCCGCCAGGCTCGAGCAACGCTTCCGCAACCGCTACCTGCCTTCCCAACAGCACTACTTCGACACGGTCCGCCCGACCGATCTCGCCGACATCGTCGTGCACAACGACGAGCCTGAGCGGCCCGCCTGGGAAGTCCGACCAAACTGATCAGTGCCACCAGACCCTGACTCGGACGCGGAACCGGCGTTCGGGGGCACGGGCTGTAGTCAGGAAGAGGACCGCAAGCTGAGCGTCGTCTCGCGCGGCCCGTAGGGCGGCTCCGAAGTCATCCACGGCCGGCCGGCCTGAGGACGAGCGGCCCTCACGTCTGGATGGTTCAGCGCGTACGGCCGCACGTCCGGACCGTCCGGGGATGTGATTCGTGATCTTGGTCATTGTCAGGCTGGAGACCACGGGCGGGCCGGGCTACTCAGCTGGGCTTAAGTGTTGCCACCGATGTCTACGGACGGGAGCGCTCCACAGCGGTCGACTCCTGACCTGGCGGGGTGGGCGCTCGCGCTGAGGCAGCTCTGCGATGACTTGGACGCGGCGACCCAGGACCCTGAACTCTGGGCGCGCCCTCGTGGCCCCTACGAGTCCGACCTGCGGGCGCGCTGATTCGTTCCGATCGAGAACGTGATCGGCGAGAACCGGGCGTGGTCTGCGCTCGCTGATGCAGCCCGACCAGCCCGGCGCCCTGTCGACCGGCACCGCCGTCGGCACGCTCGCCGCCTACGCCGCCGTGTGCGGCGCCGGCCATCGCCACGGTGATGGCCAGCCGAGACGTGACGGCCTGACACGGCCATCCCCCCGACGGCTACATCTGACCGTGGCGAACCGGACCGGCTGGTTCGTAGGTGCCGATGACGATGCCGAGATCGGTCACGGTGAGGTCGACAGGGCGCATCGTCGCCGGGAGGATGCCGCCGTTGAACAAGCGACGACCGGAGCCGAGCACCAGCGGAAACGTCATCAGGCGGAAGCGGTCGACGAGCTCGTGCTGCAACAGCGTCTGGAGCAGGTTGCTGCTTCCCCAGATCTGCAGCTCGTCGCCGGGTTCGTCCTTCAGCGCCTGCACCGCCGCCACGACGTCGCCGGTCACGAGGCGAGCGGTGTCGGGGTGCTCGCCGCGCCACGTGGCATCGGCCTCGCTGAGCGAGTTGGACACGACGTACTTGGGCAGCGAGTTGATCGCCGTGGCAATGGGGTTGGCGGGGTCGGTCTGATCAGGCCAGTAGCCGCGGAAGATTTCGAACGTTCTGCGACCGAACAGGAACGCGCTGGCGTGGCTGTTGAGCTCGGTGACGAACTCGCCGACGGCCGGGTCGGGGAACGGGGCCTGCCAGCCGCCGTGGCTGAAGGTGTCGCTGGGATCTTCCTCAGGTCCCCCGGGGGCCTGCATCACGCCGTCGAGGGTCAGGAACGTCTGAACGGTGAGCTTCATGTCAATGCAGACGGAGCGGCGCACTGATTCTGAGCGCGTCTCACGCCGAGTCGCAAGCTGAGAATGCGGCTTCTACTGGAGGGGTGGGGGAGCCGGGGAGGAGGTCGCCGGCGGGGACGCCGAACCAGAGGGCCCGGAACTACGGAACTTCGGAGTAAGGGCCTCGAGAACTGTCACCGACGTGCCACTGAACGGGTTTGAGTCCCTGAGCGTGGTGTACGGGCCTGGCCTGATTGGCTGAGGGTCCACCTGACGCGACGACCACCGCGTCATCTTCACGGAAGTCCGACAAGACGATCCGAGAGGAGAGACGCGGTGGTCCCCGACAACATGGACGCGCTCGAGTGGTTGCGCAAGCACCTCGAGGCGGAAGGCAGCGATCTGCTGCGGGAGATGGTCCGCACGTTCGCCGAGCGGCTGATGGCCGCCGAGGTGGACACGCTATGCAACGCGGCCTACGGCGAGGTGACGCCGGAGCGCACGAACAGCCGCAACGGCTATCGATCTCGCCAGCTCGACACCCGGGTGGGTTCGGTCGATCTGTCCATCCCGAAACTGCGTGAGGGCAGCTACTTCCCGGGCTGGCTGCTCGAACCCCGCCGGCGAGCCGAGCGGGCGCTGGTCGCCGTGGTGGCCGAGTGCTACGTGCGCGGCGTCAGCACGCGCCGCGTCGAGGGGCTGGTCCAGACCCTGGGCATCGAGCACCTGTCGAAGTCCCAGGTGAGCCGGATGGAGGCGAGCGTGGCGGAGCTCGTCGATGGCGTCCTCAGGCACGCCGACGACGTCGAGGTGCACGATCGACGACCCACCCGGACCCTCGATGATGTCCACCACCCGGGCCAGGAACGGCTCCACCGGGTCGCCGGCGACGATGAGGGCGCCGGGACGCACCCGCGCTGGCTCCGTGGCGTCGTCGAGGAAGGCCCACACGAAGCCCGTCTCGTCGATCTGGTTCACGTCGGCCGGCAGTGTGACGGCGACGTCGTGGTGATCGGTCACAGCTCCCTCCTGACGTGATGCGGGTTGACTTTGACCTCGCACAGCACGTCGATCAGGCGCTGAGTTGCCGCTTCAGTGTACGAGGGGAGCAGGACGCTGTAATGGGGCGCACTGAACGTGGCGAGCAGGCCGAAGCCACTCTCGACGACACGCCCCACCGGCACGGCGGCGTAGCTCCGGCGGGTCCGGA
The DNA here is from genome assembly GCA_035641315.1 of Acidimicrobiales bacterium. GTDB lineage: Bacteria > Actinomycetota > Acidimicrobiia > Acidimicrobiales > VFJN01 > DASQUK01. The sequence goes on from DASQUK010000120.1 coordinate 4,410, forward strand.
GGCGCGGGCCCGACAGGATGGCGTCGACGTCCCACCCGGCGACAGTGACCTCCGCCGAGACTGCGACGAACGGGTGACCTGCGCTCGAGTACTGGCGCCTCGTGGCATCGGCATGCGCAACAGGCCATCCACCGTCAGCGGCCAGCCGCGGACAACCAGATGCGCGTCCGGGTCGAGCACCTCGCCCACGCGAACGTGGCCCTCGATGGGTGTGAGGTCGCTCATCGCTGGCTACCAGTCCAGGCGGGCGGCGAGCGAGGCGGCCACACCGGCCTGGCCCTGTTCGATCTCCTGGGCGTAGATGCGCAGCAGGGTGTCGGACGAGTGGCCGAGGCGGGCGGCGACGGTGACGGGGTCGTGGCCGTCGCGCAGTGCGGTGCTCGCCGCCCAGTGACGGAGGTCATGGAGGACGAATCCATCAGCCCGGCCGACGGGAACGCCGCCACGCGTACCAGCCCGCATGAAGACCTCGTAGAGCCAGCGAGGCGACGGAGGGTCGGCGGCACCGGGTTCGGCGAGCATCCACTGCGTCGGCGCGCCGACGATCGCGTCGGCCTCCACGTGCCACGCCTCGATGGCGGCGACAGTCGCGGCATCGAGGGTGACGGTGCGCTCGCGCCCGCTCTTGGTGCGGTCGCGCAGCACCGTCTCGCCGCCGAGGCCGTGGCGTTGGCGGCCGATGCGCAGGGTGTCGCCCGCCAGGTCGTGCCACGCCAGGGCGACGATCTCCGCCTCCCGGGCTCCTGCGAGGGCGGCCAGGCGCAGTGCCAAGCCTGCCCGCCGGCTCTCGGCGGCGGCCGCCGCCAACAACGCGACGACCTGCTCTGGCTCCGGACGAACGGAACGGCGACCGTTGCGCACCCGCGGCGCGGCGTCGACAACAGGGTTCGAGCGCAACATCCGGCGCGACACGCCCCACGACGCCGCGGCCTTCAGGGTCGACACGCGGCCCCGGATCGCGCCGGCGCCCACACCACGGCGGCGCATCTGGGTCAGCCACGAGTCGACACGGAGGGGGTCGAGATCGACCAGGCGGACGGTGCCGATGTCCTCGACGATGCGGGCGGCCCGGCTGCGGTGGTCCCGTACCGTCGTCGGCTGCCACTCGCCGGCCCGAGCGTCCTGCCACATCGTAAGCAGGTCGGCCACTGTCGCTCCGACGTGGGACGCAGACCTGCCAAGGACCTCGCCCTCCCAAGCGGCGACCTCGGCCTTGACCGCCTTCTTGGTGCCGCGGAACGTCTTGGCCACCTGCTTGCCGTCGACGAACACACGGGCCAGCCACACCCCCGGCCGTCGCTCCGTCACCGTCGCCACGGCGGTAAGACTGGTACCGGACTAGTACCGCACCCGCGGATGGCGTCGGACGAGGCGCCGACCGTGATCGGGTTGACGCCTCGTGACGGCGCGTAACACCAAGTCGGCTACTCGATCCGCATCCCCGAGATCGCCCGGGCGACGACGAGCTGCTGGATCTGCTCGGTGCCCTCGAAGATGTCGTAGATCTTGGCGTCGCGGTGCATGCGCTCGACGGGGTACTCGCGGGTGTAGCCGTAGCCGCCGAGGATCTGGATGGCACGCTCGGTCACCCAGACCGCCACCCGGCCCGCCTTGAGCTTGGACATCGAGCCCTCGGCGTTGCGGTAGCCACCGTTGCGGGCCAGCCAGGCGGCCCGGTGGACGAGCAGGCGGGTGGCGTCGATCTCAGTGGCCATGTCGGCGAGCATGAAGGCGATCGCCTGGTTCTCGATGATCGGCTTCCCGAACGCCTTGCGCTCCTTGGCGTAGTCGAGCGCGTACTCGTAGGCCGCCCGGGCGATGCCGACCGCCATGGCGGCGACGGCGGGGCGGGTGGCCTCGAAGGTGGCCATCGCCGGCTGCTTGGCCCCCGTCCTCTGCTGCTCGCGGGCGCGGGCCAGCTTCTCGTCGAGCTTCTCCTTGCCGCCCAGCAACAGCCGTCCGGGGACCCGCACGTCGTCGAGCACGACCTCGGCCGTGTGCGACGCCCTGATCCCGTGCTTGCGGTACTTCTGCCCCTGCGACAGCCCCTCGGTGCCGGGCGGGACGATGAAGCTGGCCTGGCCCCGGCCCTTGAGCTTGGGATCGACCGTGGCCACCACGACGTGGATGTCGGCGATGCCGCCGTTGGTGATCCACGCCTTGGTGCCGTTGAGCACCCACTCGTCGGCCGCCTCGTCGTAGGTCGCCCGCGTCTTCAGCGAGCTGACGTCGGATCCGGCGTCGGGCTCGGACACACAGAAGGCGCCCAGTTTGATGTCATCGGCGGTGCCGAAGCACTGCGGCACCCACTCCATGACCTGCTCGGGCAGGCCCGTGCCGGCGATCCCGGCGGCTGCGAGGCCGGACCCGAAGATGGACAGGCCGATGCCGGCGTCGCCCCAGAACAGCTCCTCCAGCGCCACCGGCAGCGTGAGGCCGGAGGGATCGCCCAGCGACGCCTGGGCGAAGAAGTCGAAGGAGTAGAGGCCGATCTTGGCCGCCTCCTCGACGATGGGCCAGGGGAACTCTTCGCGCTCGTCCCACTCGTGCGCCGCCGGCCGCACGACCTCCTCGGCGAAATCGTGGACCCACTTCTGGATCTGCTGCTGGTCTTCGCTCAGGTTCAACGAGAAATCGCTCATGGCCCTGCCCTTGGTGGGGGGAGATGACCGCGTGGAGTTACCGGTCGGTAACAAGGCTACCAACCCAGGCCCAGTGTGCCGAACCGGGTGGGGACAGCCCGGTGGGGACAACCCCACCCGCAGACGCCAGCAGGCGCCATCGGCAACCGGAGGCTGCGTCCTTACGGTCAGTAGGCATGAGACGATTCCTCCCCCACCGTTGGCGGCGCCTCCTGGCCATCCTCGCCATCGTCATCGTCGTGCTCGGCGCGATGGGTGCGGGCGCCGCGGCCTGGCTGTACCGCGGGGCCAAGCAGTCCAACGTCGGCGACCTGGCGTTCGCCAACCCCCTCGCCGTCCCCGAGCTGGCCGAGCCGACCATCGACGAGGACGGCCGCAAGGTGTTCGACCTGCGCTTCACCGCCGGCGAGAGCCAACTCGTCGATGCCGGACCCAGCGACACCTGGGGCCTCAACGGCACCTACCTCGGTCCCACCATCCGGGCCGAGCGGGGCGACCGCGTGCAGGTCAACGTCACCAACGGCGTAGACGAGGCGACCACCCTCCACTGGCACGGCATGCACCTGCCGGCGCGGATGGACGGCGGTCCCCACCAGATGATCGAGCCGGGCGAGACCTGGTCGCCCGCGTGGACGATCGACCAGCCGGCCGCCTCGCTGTGGTTCCACCCCCACCTGCACGGCGAGACGGCCGAGCACGTCTACCGGGGCGCCGCCGGCATGTTCATCGTCGATGACCCTGCGGCCAATGTGGCGCTGCCCGACACCCACGGCGTCGACGACGTCCCGCTCATCATCCAGGACAAGAACTTCGACGACGACGGCTCGCTCGACGACTCGGCACCGATCGGGAGCACGGTCGGCCTGCTCGGCGACACGATCCTGGTGAACGGGACATACGACCCGTACTTCGAGGCCACGACGAGGCTGGTCCGCTTCCGCGTGCTCAACGCCTCCAACGCCCGCGTCTACAACCTCGGCTTCACTGACGACCGCCCGTTCTGGCAGGTCGGGAGCGACTCCGGGCTGCTCGAGCGTCCGCACGAGACCCGGCGGGTGCAGGTCGCGCCGGGGGAACGCGCCGAGATCGTCATGGTGGTCGAGCCGGGCGACGAGACCGTCCTCCGCAGTTTCGGCCCCGATCTCGGCATGGGCTGGAACGAGCGGTTCAACGGCGGCGACGACACGTTCGACATCCTGCAGGTTCGGGGCACCGAGCGGCTGGATGCCTCAGCGCCGCTGCCGGACCGGCTGGCTGCGATCGACCGCCCCGATCCGGCCGACGCCGCCGCCACTCGTGAGTTCTCGCTCCAGGGCACCAAGATCAACGGGCACCACATGGACATGGGACGTGTCGACGAGGTGGTTACCGAGGGCACGACCGAGATCTGGGAGGTCACCAACGACCACGGGAACGCCCACAGCTTCCATCCCCACCTCGTGCACTTCGCCGTGCTGGACGTGGACGGTGCCCCGCCCCCGCCGGAGCTGTCGGGATGGAAGGACACGATCTACGTGCCGCCGCACACCACGATCCGGATCGTCGCCCACTTCGACGGCGAGGCCGACCCCGATACGCCCTACATGTTCCACTGCCACATGCTCGCCCACGAGGACGACGGGATGATGGGTCAGTTCGTGCTGGTCGAGCCCGGCGACGAACCGGGAGACGTGGCGGAGCACGACCACTGACAGGTTCTGGTGACGTGATCCGTTGGAATTCGACGGATCACGTCACCGGAAATGGATCGCCCTCGGCCCTATTCAGGGCGGACCACCGTCCCGCCCGGCGTGTCCTCGACGACGTAGCCCGCGGCGGTGATCTGGTCGCGCAACCTGTCGGCGGTGGCCCAGTCCTTGGCGGCACGGGCCTCGTCGCGCCGGTGGGCCAGCTGCAGGACGTCGGCCGGCACCTCGCCGCCCTCGGTCCGCAGCTCCAGGCCCAGCGCGCCGGTGATCTCGTCCACCGCCGCGGCCAGCGGCGCCGCCGCCTCGGCATCCCCGCCGGCGAGCAGGGCGTTGGCTCGGCGGACCAAGTCGAAGACCAGCGCCGTCGCCCGGGGGGTGTCGAGGTCGTCGTCCATCGCCTCCCGGAACCGGGCCAGCGCGTCCGCATCGGCATCGGCACCGCCGCCCGCGCCCAGCTCGGCCGCCTTGCGGGCGAACGTATCCAGCCGGGCGAGCGAGCGTTGGGCGTCCCGCAGGCTGTCGTCGGTCACGTCGATCGGAGACCGGTAGTGCGACTGCAGCACCAGCAACCGGTAGGCCCGCGCGTCGTACTGCTCGACCAGGTCGAGCAGGTTGGTCACGTTGCCGAGCGACTTCGACATCTTGGTGCCCTCGACCTCTACGAACCCGTTGTGCACCCAGTAGCGGGCGAACTGGCGACCGTCGGCCACCGCCTGGGCCCGCTCGTTCTCGTGGTGGGGGAAGGCGAGGTCGAGCCCCCCGCCGTGGATGTCGAACCCCTCGCCCAGCAGGTCGAGCGACATCACCACGCACTCGGTGTGCCATCCCGGCCGGCCGGGGCCCCAGGGCGACGGCCAGGTCGGCTCGCCGGGCTTGGCCTTCTTCCACAGCGCGAAGTCCACCGGCGACCGCTTCTCCTCCGCCCCCTCGACCCGGGCGCCCGCCTTGAGGCTGTCCAGCGGCTGGCGGGCCAGCAGCCCGTAGTCCTCGACCCCCTCGGACTGGAAGTAGACGGCGTCGGAGGTCTCGTAGGCGGCGCCGGCGTCGACGAGCCGCGCGATCAGCTCGACCATCCGATCGACGTAGGCCGTGGCGTGCGGGTCGTGGTCGGGGCGTTGGACGCCGAGCGCGTCCATTGCCCGGTACCAGACGTTCTCGCAGCGCGCCGTGATGTCCTGCCAGTCACGATCCTCCCGCTGGGCGCGCTCGATGATCTTGTCGTCGATGTCGGTGACGTTGGAAACGAACGTGATCTCGTTGCCCGCCCACGCCAGGTAGCGCCGCAGCACGTCGAACACCAGCGCCATACGCCCGTGGCCCACGTGGGGCGGGCCGTACACCGTGGGCCCGCAGGCGTACATCGACACCTTGCCCGGCTCGCGCGGCTCGAAGGGCACGACGCCCCCCTTGGCGGTGTCGAACAGCTGCAACATTGGCCCGAGGGTACCGGCGCCCACCGGCGTGCCCCGAACCGATTGGCGGCAATGACGCCCGGCTAGGCCAGCCCCACCGGGGCGGGCTCGAGGTAGCCGAGCTCGGCCAGCTTGGCGCCCATGACCTCGTGCATGACGTCGTGCTCGGCGGAGGTGAGGTTGTCGCGCCAGCCGCCGGGCGTGGCCGAGCGGATCTGCTTGTCGTCGCCCTTGGCCGCCGGTGGCACCGCGGCGTAGTCGTGCCGCGCGGCCACCTCCGCGAGCGCGTCGGCCGAGGCGTCGAGCGGCAGGTACGCGCAGATCCGGGCCAGCTCGCGCACGGGATCGGCCACCAGGTCCTCGTAGCGGACCAGCACCCGGCGATCGGGCGGGTGGCGGTGGTACACCCGCTGCACCACACCGGTCCGGAACGTCCACACCGCCGACTGCCAGCGCACCAGCGCCTCGCGGCCCCCGTCGGTCACGGGGAAGGCGCCCTCGTCCAACGCCCACGAGCCCCTGCGATACGCGGCCAGCCACGAGTCGACAACGTCGCGCCCGTCACGCAGCAGGAAGATCATGCGCGACGCCGGGAACAAACCCATCAGCACGTCGGCGACGTGCGACCCGGGTTCCTTGACGACCACGACCGGTTCCCCGGCGCCAAGCGCGTCGCGGGTGTCGGCCACCTCGGCGTCGAACCTGTCGACGATCAGTTGCCGCAGCGCCGGCTCCCAGGCGTCGCGGTAGCGGTCGCTGAAGAAGTAGCTGTCCTTGTCGTGCTTGACCCGGTCGAGCGTCGTCAGGTCGGGTGGGTGCTCGGCCGTCGCCCACGCCAGCGAGATCGGCCGCCACACGCCCAGGTGGTGACCGAGGTGTGGATCGTCGATGGCCACCACCCCCGCGAATGACGACAACATGCGCAGCAGCCAGGTGCTGCCACTGCGGGACGACCCGAAGATCCACGCCAACCGGTCGGGGGCATCGTCGAGCGAGAAGGCGACGGGGTGGGGGATGGAGTCCATCGTCGGTCTCGGCGGGCTGGGGAACAGCCGCGCCATGCTTACCCGTCCACCGCCGCCCCGAAACTACGCGTCGGTGCCCCGCTACCGGGTACGAGCCAGGCGAGGGCGCCGAACGCCGGCGAGAGCGCGTCGCCGTGCCCGACGGTGAGCGGGTGGCGTCCACGGTGAGCGTGACGTCATCACAACCCCTAGTCGACGCAGATCGACGTCACATCGCTAGGAGCCGTCCACCGACCAGTGCCACGGCTCGCTCGGCAGGTTGAACAAGCCGAAGCTGGCGGCCCGGGCGGCCAGCCACTGGTAGCAGGGGCTCGACCGGGAGGGGATGCCCCGGCCGGCGCAGCGGAAGTCGATGGCCAGGCCCCGCTCGTGGTCGGAGGTGCCGGGGACGGCGGTCGGCGGCGAGCAGCTGCTCGACGGCGCCTGATAGATGGCGTAGCTCGACGATCCGCAGTTCTGGATCCGCAGCCGGATCTGCTGGTCGGGGTCCCGGTAGCCGCCACCGCACAGGTTGACGCCGTCGTTCCAGGCGACGAGCAGCATGGCGTTGAGGTTGTGCGCCAGCGAGCCGTCGACCGTGATCGACCCCCCGCCCGGACAGCGCACGGACGGGTAGGCGCCGGTCGGCGGACCCACGGGCTGGGGCGTCATGGCCGCTGCGGCTTTGGCACGGGCGGCGGCATCGGCCTTGGCCTTCGCCTGCGCGGCAGCGTCGGCCGCCTTGATCTTCGCCCCCGCTTGCGCCTTGGCGGCGGCCTCCTCCTTCGCCTTGCGCGCCGCGGCCGCTCGTTTGGGCGCCTCGATGATGGCGACCACCTCGTCGAGGCGGGCCTTCACCTCGGCCCGGCGCTCGCTATCGCCAACGGTTTCGGCCTCCTCCATCTCCTCCGTCAGCCGTTCCTGCGCCTCCTGGAGGAACTTCGCCTTCTGGGCGGCCGCGGCTTCCGCCTCCGCCCGTGCCGCCTGGGCCCGCCGGGCCCGCTCACGGGCCTCGGCTTGCGCCTGCGCCCGCTTGTCCGCCTCGGCGGCCAGCTGCTCGCGGGTCTCTCTCAACAGCTCGACCGCCTCCGGGTCGGCGGCGAGCGGGAGGGCCAGCACCGGCGGCACGGATGGCGACGAGGCCCCCGGTGCCGGTTCCTGCGGCTCGGCCTTGCCCTTGGGGGCCTTCGGCGGTGCGTCTGGAGCGGCGGTGCCGGCACCCAGCAGGACCGAAGCCGCGACCGCCCCGGTGTCGGTCACCAGCTGGTCGAGGCGCTGCTGGACGCGCGCCAGCGCCGCGTCCGCGGCTTCCAGTTGGTCCTGGGCGGCGGCCACGGCTTGGGCGGCGGCCTCCGCCTGGGTGCGCTCGGACTTGATCCACGCGTCGAGCGATCCGATCGCTCCCCCCAGATCGGCCTCGACCGGATCGTCCGGCAGGGCAACGGGGGCCTCACCGGTGGCGGAACCGGCGGCCGCCGCGGCCCCGGGACCCGTGGACGGCGTCGCGGTGGCCACGGCGGTGGGGACAGCGACCAGTGCGGCCAGCATCAGGACGGTGGCGCGGCGAAGGCGCGCACCACTGCGAACGGGGTTGGACATTGCGGCTCCCCAGCGATGGCGTTGACGTCATCTCCCCAGCGGGGAGTCGGCCGTACACCGTAAGGGTGGTGACGTCGAATCGAAACGTTAGCGTCAAGAAATCGTCATCTTCTGCGCGCCACGACTATCGAGTAGGAGCCGTGACCAGGCCGACCACTACCCTGCGTATCCGTGAGCACCATCCCGGAGAAGCCCAGCCTGGAGGGCATCGAGGCCCGCTGGCGCGCCCGCTGGGAGGCCGAGGGCACCTACCGGTTCGACCGCACCAAGGACCGCACCGAGGTGTTCTCCATCGACACCCCGCCGCCCACGGTGTCGGGCACCCTCCACCAGGGCCACGTGTGCTCGTACACCCAGACCGACACCGTCGCCCGTTACCAGCGCATGCGGGGCCGCGAGGTCTTCTATCCCATGGGCTGGGACGACAACGGTCTCAACGTCGAGCGACGCGTCCAGCTCCTGACTGGCACCCGCTGCGACCCCTCCTTGCCCTACGACCCTGACTTCCGCCCCCCCACCAATCCCGGCAAGAAGGATCGGCCCATCCCCGTCAGCCGCCCCAACTTCGTGGAGCTGTGCGGCGAGGTGGTCGAGCAGCTCGAGCAGCAGTACTTCGACCTGTGGTCGAACCTCGGCCTGTCGGTCGACTGGAGCCACAGCTACCGCACGATCGGCCCCGGGTCGATCAAGGCCAGCCAGCGGGGGTTCTTACGGCTGGTGCACCGCGGCCTCGCCTACCGGTCGGAGGCGCCCACGCTGTGGGACGTCGACTTCCGCTCGGCGGTCGCCCAGGCCGAGCTGCAGGACCGGGAGATCCCCGGCGCCTACTACCGGATCCGCTTCGACGGGCCGGACGGCGAGCCGCTGTGGATCGACACCACCCGCCCCGAGCTGCTGCCCGCGTGCGTCGCGCTCGTGGCCCACCCCGACGACGAGCGCTACCGGCCGCTGTTCGGCCGGACCGCCCGCACGCCCTTGTTCGGCGTCGAGGTGCCGATCGTCCCCCACGGGCTCGCCGCTCCCGACAAGGGCACGGGCATGGCCATGATCTGCACGTTCGGCGACACCACCGACGTGACCTGGTGGCGCGAGCTCGGCCTCGACGCCCGCACGGTGGTCCAGCGGGACGGCCGGCTGCGCCCGGTCACGTGGGGCGAGCCGGGCTGGCCTTCCACCGACCCCGCCACGGCCCAGCGGCACTACGACGAGCTGGCCGGCAAGACCGTCAAGCAGGCGCAGGCCCGCATCGCCGAGCTGCTGGCCGAGGCCGGGCTGATCGACGGCGATCCCCGCCCCATCACCCATCCGGTGAAGTTCTGGGAGAACGGCACCCGGCCGCTCGAGATCGTCACGTCGCACCAGTGGTTCATCCGCTACCCCGACAAGGAGGCCATGCTCGCCCGCGGCAAGGAGCTGGCCTGGTGGCCCGACTTCATGCGGGTGCGCTACGAGGACTGGGTCAACGGGCTACACGGCGACTGGAACATCACCCGGCAGCGGTTCTTCGGCGTGCCCTTCCCCGCCTGGTACCCGATCGGTGCCGACGGCACGGTGGACTTCCTGGGCCCGATGCTCGCCGACGAGGAGTCCCTGCCCGTCGACCCCACCACCGACGTCCCGCCCGGGTACTCGCCCGACCAGCGTGACCGACCCGGCGGCTTCACGGCGGACCCGGACGTGATGGACACGTGGGCCACGTCGTCGCTGACGCCGCAGATCGCCACGGGGTGGGTCGACGATCCCGACCTGTTCGGGCGCACCTTCCCCATGGACCTGCGCCCGCAGGCGCACGACATCATCCGGACGTGGCTCTTCTACACGGTGGTCCGGTCGCACTACGAGCACGACGTGCTGCCGTGGGCCAACGCGGCCATCTCCGGGTTCATCGTCGACCCCGACCGCAAGAAGCTCTCCAAGTCGGCCGCCAACACCCCCGACGACCCGCCCGAGCTGCTGGCCCGCTACGGCTCGGACGCCGTGCGCTACTGGGCCGCGTGCGGGCGGCCGGGCATGGACGTGGTCTTCGACGAGGGCCAGATCAAGATCGGCCGGCGGCTGGCGATCAAGCTGCTCAACGCCTCCAAGTATGCCCTCGGCGTCGGCTCGACTACCGCGGGCGAGGTCACGGAGCCGCTGGACCGGTCGATGCTGGCGGCGTTGGCCGACCTGGTCGCCGAAGCGACCAAGGCGTTCGACCTGTTCGACTACGCCCGTGCGCTGGAGCGGACCGAGGCGTTCTTCTGGTCGTTCTGCGACGACTATCTCGAGCTGGTGAAGAACCGGGCGTACGGGACGGACGGCGACGAGGGCCAGGCGTCGGCCCGCACGGCGCTGGGGCTGGCGCTACGGACGCTGCTCCAGCTGTTCGCCCCGGTCCTGCCGTTCGTCACCGAAGAGGTGTGGTCGTGGTGGCAGGACGGATCGGTCCACCGCTCGTCGTGGCCCGACGCCGACGACCTCCGGGCGGTCGCCGAGGCCGAGGCCGCCGATGCGGGCTATGAACCGGGGCCCGAGGTTCTGGCCGTCGCCGCCGCGGTGCTGGGCGAGGTGCGCCGGGCCAAGAGCGAGGCCAAGCGGTCGATGCGGGCGCCGGTCACGTCGGTCACCGTCACTGACACGCCAGACCGGCTGGCGCTCATGCGACTCGCGGTCGCCGACGTCCGCAGCGCCGGGCACATCGCAGCGTTGGAGATGGTGGCGGGCGGGGCGTTCTCGGTCGCCGTAACGCTGGCGCCGGAGGACTGAGCCGGCTCACTGCGCCGCCGGGTCGGTCTCCTGCGACGATCCCCGGTCGCGCTCGACCCAGGTCATGCGGCCCGGCTGGGGCAGCTCGATGCCCTCGGCGGTGAAGGCCTCGGACAGGCGGGCCCGCAGCTCCCGCATCACGTTGAACTGCTCGGCCGGCCTGGTCTTGACCACCAGGCGGATGACGATGGCGTCGGGCCCGAGCTTCTCGACGCCCCAGACCTCGGGCTCCTCGAGAACCTCGCCCTGCCAGTCCGGGTCGTGCCACAGCCCGTCGGCGACCCGCTTGATCACGTCCTGGGCGTGATCCACGTCGGTGTCGATGTCCAGGCTGACGTCGAGCAGCGCCCGGGCCCACTGCTGCGACATGTTGCCGACCCGGGTGATGTTGCCGTTGGGGATGTGCCACACGGTGCCGTTGACGTCGCGTAGCCGGGTGGTGCGCAGGCTCACGGCCTCCACCGTGCCGCTGGCCTCGCCGGCGTCGATGATGTCGCCCACGCCGTACTGGTCCTCGATGAGCATGAACGTGCCGGTCAGGAAGTCCTTGACCAGGCTTTGGGCGCCGAAGCCGAGCGCCACGCCGGCGATGCCGGCCCCGGCGATCAACGGGCCGAGGTTGACGCCCAGCTCGGCCAGGATCATCGCCCCGGCGATGGTCCACACCACGGCGCTGGCCGTGGATCGCAGCACCAACGACAACGTCGTGGCCCGAGCCGCCGACCGCAGCGACTGAGGGCCGCGGCTCTGCAGCGCCGAGGGCGCCCGCCGGCGCCAGCGGCGGATGCGCTCCTGCGCCTCGGGGGCGGCGAGGCTGTCGGTGAACCGCCTGATGGCGCGGCGGATCAGGTGGTTGGCCGCCCACGCCACCGCCACGATCAGCAGTATCTGAGCGGGCTTGGCCAACAGGACGTCGGCGGCGCGGGCCCACCCCTCGCTGTCGGTCGACTCGAGCACCTGACGGCAGATCCACGACGGGTCATCACCGCATGCGTCGGCGACCTGGTCGGGCGTCTGCGGCAGCGCCATGGCGCAAAGGTACCGATCGGCGCCCTTGCGGTCGGTGACAGGCGGTATCGCGGGTTCGAGCCAACTCTAAGCGCGAGGCACTCAAGGTTCTTGGTGTGGGGAATGAGCGATGTGCCCTTAACGTTGACCGGACTGCTCGGCAATCCACGAGCACACCCCCTGAGGAGCCCCCAGCATGGCTGATCTCGACACGTTGACCCTCCCGGTCCTGCCCCTGACCAACGACGTGGTGCTCCCCCACATGGTCGTCACCCTGGCCCTCGAGACCGACGAGGCCCGTGCGGCCGCCGATGCCGCCGGTCGCGCCAACGACACCCTGCTGCTCGTCCCCCGCCAGCCCGACGGGCGCTACGCCCGGGTCGGCACCATCGCCCGCATCGAGAACCGCGGCAACCTGCCCGGCGGCATGGCCGCCCTCGTCATCCGGGCGACCGCCCGGGCCGAGGTGGGCGTGGGCGTGATCGGCCAGACCAGCGCCCTGTGGGTGCACGTCACCCCCCTGCCCGACGGCGAGGTCACCGAGGACGTCGCCGACCTGGCCACCGAGCTGCGCGCCGCCCTCCGGGCGCTGTTCGAGAGCCTGGGCGGCCGTCGGCTGACCGAGGTGCTCCGTGGCGTCGACGATCCCTCCGCGCTGGCCGACATCGTCGGCTGGTGGCCCGACCTGGCCGTCGAGCGCAAGGTCGAGCTGCTCGAGACGCCCGAGCTGGTCGACCGGCTGCGCCTGGTGCTGGGTTGGGTCAAGGAGGCGCTGGCCGAGCACGAGCTGGCCGACAAGATCCGCCACGACGTGTCCGAGGGGCTCGAGGCCCGCCAGCGCGAGTTCCTGCTGCGGCAGCAGATGGACGCGATCCGCAAGGAGCTGGGCGAGGACGGCGGCGACGACCTGGTCGGCGGCTACCGCGAGCGGCTCGCCAAGTTGGTCGAGGCCAAAGCCGTCACCGACGAAACCCGCAAGTCGATCGAGCGTGAGATCGACCGGCTCGAGCGCACGCCCGAGCAGAACACCGAGCACGGCTGGATCCGCAACTGGCTCGACACCGTGTTCGAGATCCCCTGGGGCGAGCGCAGCGTCGACGACTACGACATCGACCGCGCCCGCCAGGTCCTCGACGAGGACCACACCGGGCTGGAGGAGGTGAAGGACCGCATCGTCGAGATGCTGGCCGTGCGCAAGCTGCTGGCCGAGCGCGCCGCCGCGGGGGCGGAGGATGCCGCCGATGTGGCCGAGGACGCCGCCGACGGCGAGCAGACGGACGCCGAGTCCAGCGACACCGAGTCCGGCGATGGCAGCGACGGCTCGTCCGCTCCCCGGCCCCTGCGGTCGGTGCCCGACATCGACCCCTCGGGCCGCAAGCCCGGCGCCATCCTGGCGTTGGCCGGTCCTCCCGGCGTCGGCAAGACCTCGCTGGGCGCCTCGGTGGCCCGGGCCCTGGGCCGCAGGTTCACCCGCGTCGCGCTTGGCGGCGTGCGTGACGAGGCCGAGATCCGGGGCCACCGGCGCACCTACGTCGGCGCCCAGCCCGGGCGCATCGTCCGGGCGCTGCAAGAGGCCGGCACCATGAACCCCGTCGTGCTGCTCGACGAGGTCGACAAGCTCGGAGCCGACTGGCGGGGCGATCCCTCCTCGGCCCTGCTCGAGGTGCTCGACCCGGCGCAGAACCACACGTTCCGGGACCACTACCTCGAAGTCGACCTCGACCTGTCAGACGTGCTGTTCCTGGCCACGGCCAACATGCTCGAGCAGATCCCCGGACCGCTGCTCGACCGCATGGAGGTCATCCGCCTCGACGGCTACACCGAGGCCGAGAAGGTCGCCATCGCCCGCGACCACCTGTTCGCCCGCCAGCTGAACCGTAACGGTCTACGTGAGGGTGAGGTCGAGGTGACCAACGCCGCCCTGGGCGAGATCGTCGACGGCTACACCCGAGAGGCCGGCGTCCGGAACCTGGAGCGCGAGCTGGGCAAGGTGCTGCGCAAGGTCGCCACCGCCGTCGCCAAGGGCGGCGAGACGCCCATCGTGGTCGACATCGACGACGTGCCCGCCTACCTGGGCCGGCGCCGCTTCTTCGACGAGGCCGCCGACCGCACCGTCGTGCCGGGCGTCGCCACCGGCCTGGCCGTCACCGGCGTGGGCGGCGACGTGCTGTTCGTCGAGGCCACGTCGATGCCCGGCGAGTCCGGGGGCGGGCTGACCGTCACCGGCCAGCTCGGCGACGTCATGAAGGAGTCGGCGCAGATCGCCCTGTCCTACGTCCGGTCCAAGGCCGACGTGCTGGGCATCGACCCCTCGGCGTTCGAGGGCAAGCGCTTCCACGTGCACTTCCCCGCCGGCGCCATCCCCAAGGACGGCCCGTCCGCCGGCATCACCATGACCACCGCGCTGGTGAGCCTGCTGCGGGGCACACCCGTGCGCTCCACCGTGGCGATGACCGGCGAGGTCACGCTCTCCGGCCGGGTCCTGCCCATCGGCGGCGTCAAGCAGAAGGTGCTGGCCGCCCACCGGGCGGGGCTGCGCGACGTGATCCTGCCGCTGCGAAACGAGCCCGACCTCGACGACGTGCCCGAGGCGGTGCGCGAGGAGATGACGTTCCACGCCGTGGCCGACGTCGCCCGGGTGCTCGAGCTGGCGTTCGAGCCGGCGGCAGCGGTTCCGGCCGCCGCCGACGCCGAGCCGGTGGCCGCCTGACCAACTGAGCCGCGACCGCGGCAGACTCCACCTTGTGGAGGACATCACCAGGCCCGCCACCCCGGCGGGCCTGGCCGCGCTCGCGGCCGACCTGTGGGCGGCTCTGGCTCGGGACCGGGTGCGGACCGAGGGCGTCGAGCTCGGGCTGTACGGGCGGGACGCCTCGGTGATGTTCGGCTCGGCGGCGGTGGTGTGCTTCCCGCTCACGACCGACGAGGTCGCGGCCGCCGTACGGATCGCCCGGCGCCACGGGCGTCCGTTCGTGGCCCGGGGCTCGGGGACCGGGCTGGCGGGCGGGGCGGTGCCGGTAGGCGACCCGGTGGTGATCGTGACCACCAAGATGGACCGCATCCTCGAGGTGGACCCGGTCGATCGGGTGGCGTGGGTGCAGCCGGGCGTCATCAACCTCGACCTGACCCGGGTGCTGGCGCCGCACGGCTTGCACTTCGCCCCCGACCCGTCGAGCCAGCAGGCGTGCACGATCGGCGGCAACGTGGCCAACAACTCGGGCGGACCCCACTGCCTGGCCTACGGCGTGACCAGCGCCCACGTCCTGGCGCTGGAGGTCGTCCTGCCCGACGGGTCGGTGACCCTGCTGGGGGGCCTCGACCCCGAGCCCGCCGGGCTCGACCTGCGGGGCGCGTTCGTGGGCAGCGAGGGCACGCTGGGGATCGCCACGCGGATCGCCGTGCGGCTCACGCCCGACCCGCCCGCCGTGGCCACCCTGCTGCTCGACTTCACGTCGGTCGAGGACGCGGCCGAGACGGTGAGCGGAATCATCGCCGGCGGGCTGCTGCCGGCAGCGCTCGAGATGATGGACCAACGCATCACCCGGGCGGCCGAGGAGTTCGTGCACGCCGGCTATCCCACCGACGCCGCCGCCGTGCTGCTGGTCGAGCTCGACGGGCTGCCCGCCGGGGTGGCCGCCGGCGTCGAACAGGTCCGGGCCGTCGGAATGGCCCACGGCGCCCGGTCGGTGCGGGTGGCCGCCGACGACACCGAGCGGGCGCTGCTGTGGAAGGGCCGCAAGTCGGCGTTCGGCGCCGTCGCCCGCCTGGCGCCCAACTACTACCTGCACGACACGGTCGTCCCACGCACCCGGCTGTGCGAGGTGCTCACCGAGGTGTACGCCATCGCCGAGCGCCACGACCTCGGCGTGATGAACGTGTTCCACGCCGGCGACGGCAACCTGCACCCGCTGCTGCTGTTCGACGCGCGCGAGCCGGGCGTGATGGAGCGGGTCCACGCCGCCGGCGAGGAGATCGTGCGGGTGTCGCTCGACGCCGGCGGCGTGCTTTCCGGCGAGCACGGAATCGGACTGGAGAAGCGTGACCTGATGCCGCTGCTGTTCGGCCCCGACGACCTCGACGCCCAGGCCCGCCTGCGCGAGGCGTTCGACCCCAACGGCGTGGCCAACCCCACCAAGATCCTGCCGTCGGGGAGCCGTTGCGGCGACCTGCAGAGCGTCCCGGAGGGCGTGTGGGTGTGACCCACCCCGTCGACGCTGTCGCCGCCTTCGCCGCGACGGTCGGTCCCGCCGAGGCGGGGCCGGTCACGGTGCTGGGAGGCCGCACGCAGTGGAACGCGGGCACGGCCGGCGCCGACATCGAGGTCGAGGCGCGAGAGGTGCAGGCGCCGGCCGGCATCGTGGCGCTGGAGGCGGCGGACATGACCGTCCGGGTGCGGGCCGGAACCACGGTGGCAGAGCTCGACGCCGCCCTCGCCGAGGCCGGCCAGACGGTCGCCATGCCGCCGTGGACCGATGCCACGGTGGGCGGCGTGCTGGCCGTGGGCCACAGTGGGCTGCGGCAGCTCGGCTGGGGACCCGTGCGGGACGTCCTGCTCGAGGCCCGGGTGGTGTCGGCCGAAGGGCGGGTCGTCAAGGCCGGCGGACCGACCGTCAAGAACGTCTCGGGCTACGACCTGTGCCGCCTGCTGGTCGGTTCGCTGGGGACACTGGCGCTCATCGCTGAGGTGGTGCTGCGGACGCGTCCCCGGCCACCGGTCGAGCGCTGGCTCGCGGGCAAGGCCGACCCGTCCGCCTTGGCGGCGCGGCTCTACCGCCCGGCGGCGATCCTGTGGGACGGAACGACCACGTGGGTCTTGCTCGACGGGCATCCCGAGGACGTGGCGGCCCAGGTCCGGCTCACGGGCTTGGAGGACGTCGATGGCCCGCCCGGGCTGCCGCCCCACCGCTGGTCGTTGCGGCCCTCGGAGCTGCGTGGTCTGACGCCCGGGACGGAGGCGGCGACCGGGCGGTTCGTGGCCGAGGTGGGCGTCGGCGTCGTCCACGCCGAGCTGCCGCCCCCTGCCCGCGCCGTCGATCCCCACGTCGTCGGGCTGCACCGCCGGATCAAGGCGGTGTTCGACCCCACCGGCCGCCTCAACCCGGCCCGCGACCCGCTCGCCACCGCGATGGCGGGGACGCCGTGACTCCAGCCGCGCCGTCCGGCGCCCCCAGCGGGATCGACCTCGGCATCGCCGACGACGAGCTCGCCTGCTGCGTCGCCTGCGGGCTGTGCTTGCCGCACTGCCCCACCTACCGGGTGACCGGCGAGGAGGCCCTGTCGCCCCGGGGCCGCATCGCCGCCATGCGCCAGGTGCAGTGGGAGGGCGCCGAGCCGGACGAAGCGTTCCTGCGGTCGATGGCCACGTGCGTTCAGTGCCGGGGCTGCGAGACGGCCTGCCCGTCGGGTGTCCCGTTCGGCCACCTGATCGAGGCGACCAAACAGAGCCTGACCGAAGGCGTTCTGCCCGCGCTGACCGTCGATCTCGCCGGTGAGCGCGGGCAGAAACGTCCGCCGGCGGCCATGCGGCTCGGGCTGCGGGCGCTCGGCCACCACCGACTCCTGCTGGCCGGGTCGTCGCTGCTGGGCCTGGCGCAGCGCCTGCGCCTGGTGCCGCGGCGGTTGTCCCGGCGACTGGGGCTGCCGGAGCGAGTGCCGGTGCGGCGCCGCCGGCTGCGGGCCTCGGGCATCGACGTGTGGCTGTTCACCGGCTGCGTCATGGACGCCTGGATGCGCGACGTCCACGCCGACGTGCAGCGCGTGATCGAGGCGACGGGCGCCGGCGTGGCGCTGCCGGGAGCCGACGCCGCCTGCTGCGGGGCGTTGGCGCTCCACGCCGGCCTGGGATCCGAGGCCCGGGCGCGGGCGGAACGCATGATGCGGGCGTTCCCCGGCGACGCGCCGATCCTCGTCGACAGCGCCGGCTGCGGCGCCGCGCTCAAGGACTACGGCCACCTCGTCGGCACCGCCGCGGCCGAGGCGTTCGGCGCCCGGGTGCGGGACGTGCACGAATGGCTGGCCGAGCGCATGGACCGGCTACCGCCGCGACCGGGAGGCGACGACGCTGCCAGGGGCAGGCCGACCGTCGCCGTCCAGGATCCCTGCCACCTGCGCCACGTCCAACGCGCCCACCAGGCGGTGCGCACGGTGCTGGAGCCCTACGCCGAGGTCGTCGAGCTCGACGACGAGGGCCTGTGCTGCGGGGCCGGCGGCGCCTATTCGCTGACCCAGCCCGAGCTGGCGGGCGCCATCCGGGAGCGCAAGGTCGCTGCCATCGAACGGTCCGGCGCCCCGCTCGTCGCCTCGGCCAACCCCGGCTGCGCCCTGCACCTGGCGGCAGCCGGCGTCGAGGCCGTCCACCCGTGCCAGATCGTGGCCCGGGCGCTGGATCAGGCCGTGGCGGCGACCGGCGCCTCGCGCACGGCCGGTTCCCGCAGGTCGTAGACGCGGTAGGCGTGCTGGATCACCGGCTGGGCGACGTTGCGCACCCGGATGCCGCCGGGCGTCACGCCCCGCTCGCTGCCGTGGTGGGCATGCCCGTGGACCACCAGGTCGGCACCGGCGATGTCGATCGCCTCGGCCAGCAGGTGGCTCCCCAGGAACGGGTAGAGCTCCAGCCGCTCGCCCCGCAGCGTCTCGGGCACCGGTGCGTAGTGGAGCAGGGCGATGGTGCGATCGGCGTTGGGGCGGACCTCCGCCAGCGCCGCCTGCAGCCGGGCCGCCTCGCGCTGGGTCTCCTCGACGAACGCCTTCATGGCCGGCTCGCCGAACGCCGTGGCATTGGCGCCCGCGAACCCGCCGCCGAAGCCCTTGCCGCCGGCGACGCCGATCCTCACGCCGTCGACGTCGACGGTGGTCGCGCTGCCGTCGAGCACGACGACGCCGACGTCCTCCAGCAGGCCGACCACCTCGTCAGCACGGTCGGCGTGGTGGTCGTGGTTGCCGAGCACGGCGACGATCGGGATCTCGACCCCGGCCAGCTCGACCGCCACCAGCTGAGCCTCCACCGGCTCACCGCAGCGGGTCAGGTCCCCTCCCAGCAGCAGCAGGTCGGCCCGCTCGTTGACGTGCTGCAGCCCGGCGGCCACATGGCCCACCGAGTCGGCCCCGACATGGATGTCGGCGACGGCGGCGACCCGGGTCACGTCAGCTCCTCGACGGTGCCGTCCTCGTCGGCCGACAGGACCGTCATCTCGTTGACCACCCCGTAGCCGTCGGCCAGCTCGCGCACGACCTCGCCGATCGAGTCCCGTTGCGCGGCGGTCGCGGCCGTGCCCGTCAGCACGACCCGGTCGCCCGCCACCTGCACCTCGACGCCCAGCTCCCGCGCCCGGGGGTCGGTGGCCAGCGCCTCCTGGATGTGCTGGACCAGGTACTCCTGGGGCTCGGCGGCCATGACCCGGCGCTTCCCGCCCGCCGACACCCGGAAACTTCAGGCGGCGGCCATCCAGCCCCGATGCGCCTCGTCGTCGTAGGAGGCGAAGAAGGCGGTCAGGTCCTCGACCATGCGGTCGAACGACTCGGCCGCGAACAGGATCGGCTGGTAGCGGGTGATGTCGTAGTCCAGCGTGCCCATCTGGCGGATGTCCCACGGGCGGATCTCAGCGTCCCGGAACACCTCGATCTCGCCGTACGACGACAGCAGCCCGGCACCGTAGGCCTTGAGCTCCCCGTCCTCGTGGAGCACGCCGAACTCCAGCGTGAACCAGAAGACCTTGGAGAAGAAGTCGAGGGCGGCATCGCTGCCGGATCGCACCGACGCCTTGCCCGCCTCCTCGTACAGGTCGGCGAAGATCGGGTTGGCCAGCATGTTGGCGTGCCCGATGATCTCGTGCACGATGTCGGGCTCGGGCGTGTAGAAGGGCACCGAGTGGTGGCGGATGTACTGGGTCGACAGGAACGTCCGCCGGGCCAGCGCCCCGTAGAACACCCGGGTCGGCACCAGTCCCGGCACCGGTTCGATGTGGAACCGGCCCAGCGCGTACACCCGCTCGTCGACCTCCCGCAGCTGCGGCATGCGCTCGGTCGGGAGGGTCAGCGCCGCGGCCCCCTCGAGGTAGGCCCGGCAGGCGTAGCGCTGGTGCTTGCGCCCCAGCTCGTGGGACACCAGCCGCCAGACCTCGTCCTCCTCGGGCGTGTAGGTGACGTCGGGGATGGGGTCGCCGCTGTGGTAGCGGGCGCCGACCTCGGCGATCGCGCCCCGGCGGGCCCGGTACTCGGGGTCGGAGAACCCCGGATGGTCCTCGGGGAGCTCCGCCGGCGCCGGTGCCGTCACGTCGCTCCGCATGTCCCCATGCTTTCCCCCGCCGCGCCGATCTTCAACATGCGTGCGCAAGTTGCGACGTTCCGTGACCTCGGTCGTACCCACCAGTCGCGGCGAGATCGACACATACCGTCATCGAAATGTCGCAACCTCGTCGCCTTGTCATGCGTCAATATCGGTGACTCCCCAACGGCGGAAAGGTGACAACACACAATGAGCGAGATCCTGATCATCGGGCTGGTGGCGATCGCAGTGGTGATCGCGATGGCCGGGCTCCTCGGACGGGTGGTCGGTCTCGACGACCTCCCGGCGGTCGGCGAGAGCGACTTCTAGAGGGGGGAGACAAGGCCCCGGCACCCCGCCGGCGGATCCGGTGGTGGAACCAGATCCGCCGGCGGGACCGCGTCCGGGGACCGGATCGACAGTCCGGCCCGACCCCCACCCGCCGCCGCGTGGCGGCGTCGGCCTGCGGCCGACACAGTGACTACCACCACTTACTCCGAGAGAACGCGGCGGGCGGCGTCGGCGATGTCGTCCACCTGGGGCAGGATGGCGTTCTCCAGCTCGGGGGCGTAGGCGACGTGGCACTCCTGGGCACCGACCCGCACCACGGGGGCGTCGAGTCGCCAGAACAGCTGGTCCGACGCCCACGCCGATATCTCGGCGCCGAAGCCGGCCCGCACAACGTCCTCGTGCACCACCAGCAACCGCGCGGTGCGGCTGACCGACTCGCCCACCATCTCCTGGTCCCAGGGCACGAGCGTGCGCAGGTCGATGATCTCGATCGACGCGTCGTCGGTCTCGGCCAGCTTCTGAGCCGCCAAGCGTGACCGCTCGACGGTGGCGCCCCAGGTCACGATCGTGAGGTCGGTGCCCCGCTGCACGTAGCGGCCCCGCCCGAACGGCACCACGTAGTCGGGGCCGGGGAACGGCTCGCGGGTGTAGGGCTGGCGCAGCAGGTGCTTGTGCTCGAGGAACAGCACCGGGTCGTCGCAGCGGAACGCCGCCCGCAGCAGCCCGGCGGCGTCGCTCGCCCGCGACGGGAACGCCACCAGCAGCCCGGGAATGTGGGCGAAGATCGACTCGCCCGACTGGCTGTGCCAGATGGCGCCCCCCTGCAGGTACCCGCCGATGGGCACCCGCATGACCGTCGGGCAGGTGAACTCACCGTTCGACCGCCAGCGGGTCGTGGCCGCCTCACTGCGGATCTGCTGCATGGCGGGCCAGATGTAGTCGAAGAACTGGATCTCCGGCACCGGCCGTAGCCCCCGCACCGCCTGGCCCACGGCCCGGCCGATGATGTTGGCCTCGGCCAGCGGCGTGTTGAAGCAGCGGGCCCGGCCGAAGCTGCGCTGCAGCCCGTGGGTGGTGCCGAACACGCCGCCCTTCCCCTCGACCTCGGCCAGGATCGCCTCGCGGGCGTCGGCCACGTCCTCGCCGAACACCCGGATGCGCTCGTCGGCCTCCATCGCGTCGTGCAGCGCCCGGCGGATCGCCTCGCCCAATGCCACCGGCTCGCCGTCGCCGGGCGGCTCGCCGGGGTCGGGGATGTCCGGCAGCGCCACCACCTGGTCGAGGATCGACTTCGGGTCGGGCCGGGGCGCCGCCAGCGCCGCCTTGGCGGCCTCGGACACGATGCGGCGGGCCTCGTCCCGGATGCCCCGGGCCTCGTCTGCCGTGATGATGCCGGCCTCGATCAGCGAGCGCTCGAAGTTGTCGATCGGGTCGTGCTCCAGCTCCCACTCGATCTCCTGCGGGACCCGGTACTTGGACTGCGTGTCGGCCGCCGAGTGCGAGTAGGGCCGGGTCACCCGGGCATGGATCAGCGCCGGTCCCACCCCCGCCCGCACCTGGCTCAGCACCTTGCGGGCCGCCCGGCGGACCGCGAAGTAGTCGGTGCCGTCGACCGAGCGCACCTGCAGGCCCGCGAACCCCCGGACCAGCTCGTTGATCGGCGCCGGGGACTGCTCCGACGACGGCACCGAGATGGCGTAGCCGTTGTCGGCGACGAGGAACAGCACCGGCAGGTGCTCGACGCACGCCGTGTTGAGGCTCTCCCAGAACTCGCCCTCCGACGTGGCGCCCTCACCGAGGCTGACGTAGGTGACCTCGTCGCCGTGGGCGGGCAGGCCGAGCTGGGGGCGCCGCACGATGTAGCGTCCGGCCTCGGCGCAACCCACGGCGGGGATGCACTGGCTGCCGGTCGGGCTCGACTGGGTGACGACGTTGAACGGCTTGTAGCCCCAGTGCGCCGGCATCTGCCGCCCGGCCGACGCCGGGTCGTCGGCGGAACCGACCGCTTGGAGCAGCACCTGCTCGGCGGTCATGCCGAGGCCGAGCATCAGGGCCAGGTCGCGGTAGTAGGGGAAGAACCAGTCGTAGCCCGGCCGCAGCTCGCGGGCCAGCGCCAGCAGCAGGGCCTCGTGCCCGGCGCCCGAGATCTGGAAGAACACCCGGCTCTGCTTCTGCAGCGCGATCTCGCGGTCGTCGATGGCCCGGGAGATGCACGCCAGCAACAGGTCGTGGCGCAGCTCGTCGGCCGGGTAGGAATCGACGCCGCCGGGGTTCCGGTGGTTGGAAGTGGTTGCTATCCGACCATTTTGCGCCACGGATTCCGCCGACCCCGCCGGATGCGTCTTCGTCTTCCCGCCCTTGGTGGCCTTCGCGGACTTCCCCTGCGCCTTGGCTTGGAGCTTGGCCGCCCGCTTCCTCGCCTTGGCCTCGGCTCTCGCCCGCTTCTTGGCCTTCTTCTTGGCGGACCGGGCCAGGCCGATGTCGATCACCTGCGACTTGGCACCCATCGTCACCCCCTGGGCGATCGGACGAGGCTCACCGCGAAATGGTCTCACATCTGTACAGCAGTGAGGCGCCGTCGGTGCGCGATCTGCCTCGGAAACGTGCTTCCCGCTCTGGGCGCCTAACGGCGCCGGGCCGCTCGGGCCCCGGCCGCCCTGTTCGGGCGGCCTCAGGGTAACGGCGCCCGGCCGGGCCCGGGGGGAGTCGGGCCCGGCCCTCGTACGGCCCTCATACCTCAGACGTTGCGCCGGTAACGGCCCCCGACCTCGAACAGGGCGTCGCTGATCTCGCCGAGCGAGCACACCCGCACGGCATCCATGAGGACGGCGAACAGGTTGTCGCCGGCGAGGGCGGCCCGGCGGAGGCGGTCGAGCATGGCGGGCCGCTCCTGGGCGTTCTGGGCCTTGAAGTCGGCGAGCCGGCTGAGCTGGCGCTGCTTCTCCTCCTCGGTGGACCGGGCGAGCTCCAGGGGCCGGCCGCCCTCGGAAGGCGACCCCGGCACCGTGTCGGGGGCGAGGAACGTGTTGACGCCCACCAGGGGCAGCGACCCGTCGTGCTTGCGCTGCTCGTAGAGCATCGACTCGTCCTGAATCCGGCCCCGCTGGTAACCGGTCTCCATGGCACCGAGCACGCCGCCCCGCTCGGCGAGCCGGTCGAACTCGGCCAGGACCGCCTCCTCCACCAGGTCGGTGAGCTGCTCGATGATGAAGCTGCCCTGGTTGGGGTTCTGGTTTTTGGCCAGCCCCCACTCCTGGTTGATGATCTGCTGGATCGCCACCGCCCGGCGCACCGACTCGGCCGTGGGGGTGGTGACCGCCTCGTCGTAGGCGTTGGTGTGCAGGCTGTTGCAGTTGTCGTAGACGGCGATGAGCGCCTGCAGGGTGGTGCGGATGTCGTTGAACGCCATCTCCTGGGCGTGCAGCGACCGGCCCGACGTCTGGACGTGGTACTTGAGCTTCTGGCTGCGCTCGTCGCCGCCGTAGAGGTCCCGCAGGGCGATGGCCCAGATGCGCCGGGCCACCCGGCCCAGCACGGCGTACTCGGGGTCCATCCCGTTGGAGAAGAAGAAGCTGAGGTTGGGGGCGAACTCGTCGATGTGCATCCCCCGGGCCAGGTAGGCCTCGACGTAGGTGAAGGCGTTGGCCAGCGTGAAGGCGAGCTGGCTGACGGGGTTCGCGCCGGCCTCGGCGATGTGGTAGCCGGAGATCGACACCGAGTAGAAGTTGCGGACCCGGTGGGCGACGAACCACTCCTGGATGTCGGCCATCATCCGCAGGGCGAACTCGGTGGAGAAGATGCAGGTGTTCTGGCCCTGGTCCTCCTTCAGGATGTCGGCCTGCACGGTGCCCCGCACGTTGGCCAGCACCAGCGCCCGGATCTCGGCCGCCTCGTCGTCGTCGGGCGGCCGCCCGTGCTCGGCCTCGAACGCCGCCAGCCGCTGGTCGATGGCGGTGTTGAAGAACATCGCCAGAATCGTGGGCGCCGGGCCGTTGATGGTCATCGACACCGAGGTGGACGGGTCGCACAGGTCGAACCCGTCGTACAGCACCTTGATGTCGTCGAGCGTGGCGATCGACACGCCCGAGTTGCCGACCTTGCCGTAGATGTCGGGCCGCTCGTCGGGGTCGAACCCGTAGAGCGTCACCGAGTCGAAGGCGGTGGACAGGCGGGTGGCGGGCTGGCCGGCGGACAGGAGGTGGAACCGCCGGTTGGTGCGGAAGGCGTCGCCCTCGCCGGCGAACATCCGGGTGGGGTCTTCGCCCTCGCGCTTGAAGGCGAAGACCCCACCGGTGAACGGGAACCATCCGGGAAGGTTCTCGTTCCGTAGCCAGGCCAGCAGCGTCCCGTCGTCCCCGTCCTGGCGGCGGGGCAGCGCCACCTTGGGGACGTGCGTCCCCGACAGGGATACGTCGGTGAGCGCGGTCCGGATCTCGCGCTCCCGCACGGTCACGACGTGCTCGTCGCCCGAGTAGGCGTCGACGGTGGCGGGCCAGCCGTCGAGGAGCGTGTGCGACTCGGCGTCGAGCGCCCGCTCGGCGTCATCGAGCAGGGCCTGGACGGCCTCGACGGCGGGGCCGGTGGCGGCGCCGTCGCCGGTGGCCGTGCCGGTCTCCGTGTCCGTTTCGGCCAGCAGCTCGCGGGTGGTGCGCAGCGCCTGGCGGCGGCGGGCGACGCCCACCTGCTCGGCCGTGTGGCGGTGGTAGGCCCGCACTGTCTCGGCCACGTCGGCCAGGTAGCGGGTGCGGGCCGGCGGCACGATGGCAGTGATCCCGGTGGGCACGCGCGTCTCGACCGGCGCCAGCGCCCCGCCCCCCGTCGGCAATCCGTGCTCGCCGAGCAGGCCCCGGAGGTGCTGGTACAGGGCCGTGGCGCCGTCGTCGTTGAAGCGGGCGGCGATGGTGCCGAACACCGGCAGGTCCTCGAGGTCCGTCCCGAACGACTCTCGGTTGCGCTGGATCTGGCGCCGGACGTCACGCAGGGCGTCGTCGGCGCCCCGGCGCTCGAACTTGTTGATGGCCACCGCGTCGGCGAAGTCGAGCATGTCGATCTTCTCGAGCTGGCTGGGGGCGCCGAACTCGGGGGTCATCACGTAGAGCGACACGTCGGCCAGCTCGACGATGCCGGCGTCGCCTTGGCCGATGCCCGGCGTCTCGACGACCACCAGGTCGTGGCCGGCGGCCTGGCAGGCGGCGATCACGTCCTCGACGTGCTCGGGGATCTCGGCCACCGCGCCCCGGGTGGCCAGCGAACGCACGAACACGTGGGGGTGGTCGATGGCGTTCATGCGGATCCGGTCGCCCAGCAGGGCGCCCCCGGCACGCCGGCGGGTGGGGTCGATCGCCGCCACGGCGATGCGCAGCTTGTCCTCGTAGTCGAGCCGGAAGCGGCGCACCAGCTCGTCGGCCAACGAGGACTTGCCGGACCCGCCGGTGCCGGTGACGCCGAGGACCGGCACCGGGCGGCGCCGGGCCGCCTCCCGCAGCTCGGTCAGTCGATCGGTCCCGAGCGTGCCCCCCTGGATGGCGGTGATCGCCCGGGCCAGGGCCCGGTGGTCGCCCTCCACCACGCCGTCGACCGATTCCAGCGGGTCGGTCGCCGCCAAGTCGACGTCGCAGGCCTCGACGATGGTGTTGACCATGCGCGCCAGGCCGAGACGCTGGCCGTCCTCTGGCGAGAAGATGTGGGCGACGCCGTAGTCGTGCAGCTCGGCGATCTCGTCGGCCACGATCACGCCGCCACCGCCGCCGAACACCTTGACGTCGGGGCGACCCTCGGCCCGCAGGCGGTCGACCAGATAGCGGAAGTACTCGATGTGCCCGCCCTGGTAGGAGCTGACGGCGACGCCCTGCACGTCCTCCTGGACCGCGGCCCGCACCACCTCGTCCACCGAGCGGTTGTGGCCCAGGTGGATGACCTCGGCACCCTGCGACTGCAGGATCCGCCGCATGACGTTGATGGCGGCGTCATGCCCGTCGAACAGGCTGGCGGCGGTCACCAGGCGGATCGGATGGACCGGCCGGTGCAGCTCGGTGGTGTCGGACCCCCCAGTGGCAGCCACGCGGCCAGGTTAGTTGGAAGTCCGAGATTCCGTCGACCGAGGGTCGGCCGCCCAACCGTCGGTCATCCGACGTAGGATCGTGCGCCGTGGGCAGTCAGCGTCCCCTCCCCTTCGACGCCATCGCCGAGGCACGCCGGCAATGGGAGTCACGCCGCTGGGCCGCCCCCGCGCACATGGCCGCCGTCACCTCCATCATGCGGGCGCAGCAGATCGTCATCGCCCAGGTCGACGAGGCGCTCAAGCCCTGCGACCTCACCTTCGCCCGCTACGAGGCCCTGGTGCTGCTCTACTTCAGCCGGCGGGGCGAGCTGCCCATGGGCAAGATGGGCGACCGGCTGATGCTGCACCCCACCAGCGTCACCAACATCATCGACCGCCTGGAGCAGCAGGGGCTGGTGAGCCGCATCCCGCACCCCACCGACCGCCGCACCGTGCTGGCACAGATCACCGACGACGGCCGGCAGGTGGTCGAGAAGGCCACCGAGGCGGTGACCGCCATCGACTTCGGTATGGGCGCGCTGACCGTGGCCGACCTCGACCGCCTCACCGAGCTGCTGCGCAAGCTCCGCATAGCCGCCGGCGACTTTCCCGGCTGAGCCGCACCGTCGTTCCGGCGCTGACTTCTCGCAAGTACCGCAAGGAATCACCGCAGGAACGGGTTCGGGGCTACACGAAGAACCCCTCGTAGGCCTCGGGGTCGCCGTGGACGTTCCAGAACTCCGTGGCGCGGCCGTCGGGATCGAGGTGGAACACGTGGGCCTCGCGGACGTCGAGGTGGGCCCCGTCGGCGGCACGGGTGGCGGTCTCGCGGACGTGGGCCACGGCGTGGTGGTCGTCGGCGAAGACGTCCAGCACGTTGAGCAGCAGGGTGCCCTCGGTGAACCGGGTCAGCGCCTCGAAGTGGGCCACGACCTCGTCGCGGCCCTTGTGGTCCCCGGCGAAGCGGCCGCCGGTGACGTGCCAGACGACGTCGTCGGACAGCAGGCGCAGCACGCCGTCGACGTCTCGGGCCGCGTACCGCTCGTACCCCTCGACGATGCGGGCGACGTTGGGGTGCTCACTCATCGGGACCCCCTCGGGCCAAGTCGTCGTCGACCCGAGTCCATTCTCCCCCGGCCGGGTCAGCTTTCGCCACTGCTCGTGGTCCACCAGCGGCGACATGGCCCGCGTGAACGATGCCAAGGCCTACACGGCCACGGTGAGGACCGAGAGCCGGCGGCGCGTGCTGGTGCCGTAACCCGCGTACCGGTCGCAGCCAACCAGAACGGGTCTCAGGTTGACAGAGCCGCTGTAGTTAGGCTTACCTAACACTCGCCCTGATCGACAGAGAGGGACCAGCGTGACCAAGGAGCGCCATCCCGAGACCGGCGAGGCGGCCGACCCGTGGGACGGCGCCTGCCCCGCTCACTGGCTCGTCGAGGGCGTCGGCCGCTACCTCGCCGGCGACGACGCACTGGCGCCCGAGATCGGCGCCGTCGGGCGGCAGGCGGTGACCCGGGCGGCGTCGGAGGTCGAGCGACTGCTCTCGAGCGCCTACGCCGCCCACGAGGTCGTCGCCACCGAGCTGCGCTTGGCCGGTCCCCGGCTCGGCTACCGGCGCACCGTGTTCGCCCTGTCCCCCACCCCGGTGGCCCTGATGCTGCTGTGCATGCGGCTCTGCGACGTCGGCGACGACGTCAGCGTTCTGCTGCACACGGCCGGCCAGGGCACGGTCACCCGTGCGGCAGCGTGGCCGTTCGCGATGGACGCCGCCGAGAGGCTCACCCGTCCCCCCGAGCGCCCGTCGGTCCCCCTCCCCGACGGCCTCGACGACCTGGCGAGCTGATCGGTCCGGTCGTGAGGGCACCGCGGCGGCGGCCCTCCCGGCCGGTCGGCGGTACCGGGGAACCGTGGCTCAGGACGGGTTGGACGACTCCGTGTCGCTCAGGGCCGTCTTGATGGTGGCGTCGGTCTCGGCCAACACGTCGCTGTCGGGCGTGAACTCACGCGGCTCGACGAGCACGAGCCAGTTGCCCGAGTTGTCGCGCAGGATGGCCTCGACGCCGTAGGGCCGGTCGGCGGGCTCCTGGATGAACTCCACGCCCTTTGCGACCAGCTCCTCGTGCGTCTTGTGGCAGTCGTCGGTGGCGAGGCCGACGGCGCCCAGCGAGCCCTTGTCGAGCATGTGGCGGAAGGCGGCCGCATCCTCGTCGTCGAGCGGGGGACCGGGCTTCATGAGCGTGAGCTCCAGCTCCGGGTGGCTGGGGTGGGCCACGGTCACCCATCGGTAGCCGTCGCCCATGGTGACGTCGGTGCTCTCCCGAAACCCGAGCTTGTCGATGTAGAAGGCCTTGGACTCGTCCTGGTCCTTGACCCATACGGTGGCAAGTGAGACGTGAGTGATCATGCGGCAACCGTACGGATCACGCCGGCGCCGCGCTTCTCTCAGATTGCTGTCGTGCATCGGGCCACCGGTCGACGCC
This sequence comes from Acidimicrobiales bacterium, assembly GCA_035641315.1. GTDB lineage: Bacteria > Actinomycetota > Acidimicrobiia > Acidimicrobiales > VFJN01 > DASQUK01. The sequence goes on from DASQUK010000120.1 coordinate 33,585, forward strand.
CCGCATGAACAGGAAGCACCCCGGGATGTGGGGCCCGCCCCCGGCCGCCCAGCGGTCGCGGTACTGCTTGGGCGACTCGCCCACGAGCTCGCGGAAGCGCGACGAGAACGACCCGAGGCTCGAGAACCCGACCAGCATGCAGACCTCGGTGACCGTCAGGTTGGCCGCGCGCAGCAGGTCTTGCGCCCGCTCGATGCGCCGGCGGGTGAGGTAGCGCATGGGGGTGTCGCCGTAGGTCTCGGCGAAGCACCGGCTGAAGTGGTACTTCGACACGTTCGCCGCTTGCGCCAGCGCGTCGAGGTCGAGCGGATCGGCGTAGTGCCGGTCCGCCAGATCGCGGGCTCGGCGCAGGTGGGGCAGGAGCCGGGCCGGGACCACGGGCGTCAGTGTGTCAGTACTCGCCGCGCCGCATCTTCGCCGGGCGCCCGTCTGCCTACGGCTCTATCGTCACGGGCATGTCGTTGCTGCGCCTCGGTCCCGATGCGACGGCCGACGACCTGGCTGTGTCCCTCGACGAGCTCGGGTACGCCCTGGTCGAGGGCCTGTTGTCCCCCGCCGACGTCGAGGCTCGACGGGCGGCGCTCGCCGACCTGTTCGCGGCCACGCCCACCGGCCGCAACTTCTTCGAGGGGTTCCACACCCAGCGGGTGTATGCGGTATTCGCCAAGACCCGGGCGTTCGACGACCTGGCCGTCCATCCCCTGTTGCTGGGCGCCCTCGATCACGCCCTCGGCCGGCACTACCAGTTCTCGGCGCCGGTGGCGTTGCAGATCGGTCCCGGCGAGAACGCACAGATCCTGCACCGGGACGAGGACATCTATCCCCTGCCGCGCCCCCACGCCCCGGTGGTGGTCAACAGCATGTGGGCGCTGTGCGACTTCACCGAGGCCAACGGCGCCACCCGCCTGATCCCGGGAAGCCACCGCTGGGATCCCGACCGCCGGCCCGACGAGCGCGACGTGGAGCAGGCCACCATGCCGGTGGGCTCGATGCTCGTGTACCTCGGCGGACTGGTCCACGGCGGCGGTGCCAACACCACCGACCAACCCCGCCCGGGGCTGCTGCTCGAATACGTGGTGTCGTGGCTGCGGCCCCAGGAGACGCAACTGGTGGCCGTGCCCCCCGACGTCGTCCGCCAACTGCCGGAGCGGCTGCAGGAGCTGCTGGGCTACAACGTGTATCCCCCGTTCCTGGGCTACGTCGACGGGCGCCATCCCCGCCGCGTGCTCGACGGCGACGCCCCGCCCACGGTCGACGTCCTGCGCCAAATCGCGCCCAATTAGATCGGCGCCGTCGGGCAGCATGGGCCGGTGACCGACACCATCCGCACCATCGCCGACGAGTACTGGGAGGCCAAGCTCGAGGCCAGCCCGCTGTTCGCTTCCTACCTCGGCGACCATCGTTACGACGACCGCGCCGACGACCTGTCCGCCGAGCAGGAACGGCGGCTCCGCACGACCTGGGTCGGCCTGCGCGAGCGTGCCGCCCTCCTCGACGGCGCCGACCGTGCCCTCGACGACACCGACCGGGTGACCCGCGACCTGCTGGTCCAGGAGCTGGACGACAACGTGCGGGCCATCGACCTGCGCCTGGCCGAGCTGGCGTCCGACCAGATGGGTGGCATCCACGCGGACCTGCTGATCACCGCCGACCAGCTGCAGGCGCCCGAGCCCGAGCACGCCACCATGGCGCTCGAGCGGGCCCGCCAGTTCGGGCGCATGCTCGACCAGGCGGCCGCGCGCTTCCGCGAGGGGCTCGCCGCCGGGCGCACGCCCGCCCGCATCAACGTCGAGCGGTCCATCAACCAGGTCGACGGCTACCTGGCCTCGCCGCTGGAGTCCGACCCGTTCGCCAACCTCCGAGGGCCCGAGGACTGGGACGGCCTCGAGGCATGGCGCGGCCAGCTGACGGACATCGTCCGGGACGACCTGCGACCGGCGTTCGCCCGCTACCGGGACGTCCTGCGCGACGAGTTGCTCCCGGTCGCCCGGCCCGACGAGCGCCCCGGCCTCCAGTGGCTCGACGACGGGACCGAGCTGTACCAGGCACTCATCCAGCTCCACACGGGTCTGCCGCTGACACCCGAGGAGCTGCACGCGATCGGGATGGCCGAGATCACCGAGCAGCTGCCCAGCGAGTACTCCGAGGTGGGCGGGCGCGAGTTCGGCACGACCGAGCTGTCCGAGATCTTCGGCCACCTGCTCGACGATCCGGCGCTGCGCTACGGCGACGCCGACGAGATCATGGCCCACGCCACCGCCTGCTTCGAGGCGGCGCGGGAGGCGATGGGTGACTGGTTCGGCATCCTGCCCGAGGCGGCGTGCGTGCTGAAGCCGGTGCCCGACTACCTGGCGGCGGACGCGCCCTCGGCTTACTACTCGCCCCCCGCCCCCGACGGCAGCCGTCCCGGCGAGTACTTCGTCAACCTGCACGAGCCGACCAAGCGCGGGCGGGCCGAGACCGCATCGATCGCCTACCACGAGGCCATTCCCGGACACCACCTGCAGCTCGCCATCGCCTCCGAGCGGACGGACCTGCCGGCGTTCCGCCGCCTGTCCTGGGGCCACACCGCCTTCGTGGAGGGTTGGGCGCTCTACACCGAGCGGCTGGCCGACGAGATGGGTCTGTACCAGAGCGACCTCGACCGGCTGGGCATGCTGGCCAGCGACTCCTGGAGGGCCTGCCGGCTGGTGGTCGACACCGGCCTGCACGTCATGGGCTGGACCCGCCAGCAGGCCATCGACTTCATGACGACCCACGCCCCGGTGAGCCGCGAGGAGATCGTGGTCGAGGTCGACCGTTACATCGGCATTCCCGGGCAGGCGCTGGCCTACAAGGTTGGGCAGCGCGACATCCTGCGCCTGCGCGACGAGGCGAAGGCCGCGCTGGGCGCCGGGTTCGACATCAAGGCGTTCCACGACATCGTGCTGAGCGCCGCCACCATCAGCCTGCCGGTGCTCCGCGACCGGGTCGGGGCGTGGTCGGGCGCCGGGTAGCGGAGTAGACGGTCGCCGTCAGCCGGACGCCGGCTCCGTCGCCACGGCCTCGCCGTAGCCCACCTCGGTCTCGGCCCGCTCCTCGATCACGAAGTAGTGGACCAGGCCGGCGAGCACGGCGCCGAGGAGCGGTGCGACCCAGAACATCCACAGCTGCGTCAGCGCCCAGTCACCGACGAACACCGCCGGGCCGGTCGAGCGGGCCGGGTTCACGGAGGTGTTGGTGACCGGGATGCTGATGAGGTGGATCAGCGTGAGCGCCAGGCCGATCGCCAGCGGGGCGAAGCTCGTCAGGGCATCGCGGCCGGTGACCCCGAGGATGACGAGCAGGAAGAAGAACGTCAGCACCACCTCGGTCAGGAACGCCGAGCCCCAGTTGTAGAGGCCCGGTGAGTGGTCGGCGAAGCCGTTGGCGCCCAACCCGCTCTCGTCGACGCTGAAGCCGTCCACGCCGTTGGCGATGACCACGATGATGGCGGCGGCCACGATGGCGCCGATCACCTGGGCGACGATGTAGACGATCGCGTGGCGGGGCCCGATGCGCCGGGCGGTGAGGATGCCGAGCGTGACGGCGGGATTGAAGTGGCCGCCGCTGATGTGGCCCAGGGCGTAGGCGCCCGTCACCACCGTCAGGCCGAAGGCCAGCGACACGCCGACGAGCCCGATGCCGAGGTTGGTGTCGGGCATGAAGTTGGCCGCCAGCACGGCGCTGCCCACGCCCCCGAGCACCAGCCACAGCGTCCCCAGGAACTCGGCGATCGCCTCGCGGGAGAGATCCATTGCGCCTCCGTCCACACCTCCTGCCGGTTTCGGCACGGGAGCGTACGGCGCGGGTCCCCCCGGGACGGGGATGGGTATCGGTACTGTCGCGCCGGATGGGAGCTGGGGACGCACGGACGAATCGCCGCTCGCGGCGCTGGCTGACCGTCGGCGTCGTCGTCGTCGGCGCCCTCGCGGTGCTGGGGTTCGTGGCGTTCTGGCCCCGCGACGACGCGCCCGAGCTGCCACCCCAGCCCAACACGTACGTCGACGCCACCGTCACCGCGGTCGACACCGAGACGTGCGACGACTTCGAGACCGGCGCCACCACCCCGTGCCAGATCGTGAGCGCGCGGCTGAGCTCGGGGCCAGACGACGGCGACGACATCGAGTTCCAGGTGCGGTCGACGGAGTTCAACGTCCCGGAGCTCGAGGTCGGCGACGACGTCGTGCTGCTCGACGTCGCCACCAGCCCCGCCGAGTTCCGCTACCAGTTCTCGGACTTCCAGCGGCGGACCCCGATGCTGTGGCTGGTCGGCGCCTTCGTGCTGGTGGTGATCGTCTTCGCCCGCTTCCAGGGTGTGCGGGCGCTGCTGGGCTTGGCCGCCAGCGGGGCGGTGCTCGTGGCGTTCGTGGTGCCGGCGCTGCTGCGGGACTCGCCGGCGCTGCCCGTGGCCTTGACGGGCACGGTGGCCATCGCCTTCGCCGCGCTCTACCTGGCGCACGGCGTGCGGCTCCGCACCACGGTCGCGCTCGCCGGCACGCTGCTGAGCCTCGCGATCACCGCGGCGCTGGCCGTGGGGGTGGCGAGCGCCGCGCACCTGACCGGGCTCGTGGGTGACCAGGACGCGCAGGTGCTGCGGGTGACGGCCGACGCGCTCGACCTGCGGGGCCTGCTGGTGGCGGGCATCGTGGTCGGCGCGCTCGGCGTGCTGGACGATGTGACTGTCAGCCAGGTCTCGACGGTCGCCGCGCTGCGCCGGGCGAACCCCGGCCTGCCATGGCGGCTGCTCTACCGGGAGGCGATGCGGGTCGGCCGCGACCACGCCGCGTCGACGGTGAACACGCTGGTCCTGGCGTACGCCGGTGCGTCGCTGCCGCTGCTGCTGTTCTTCGCCCAGGGTGACCAGCCGGTGGACCGGCTGCTCACCCGCGAGCTGCTTGCCGTCGAGATCGTGCGCATGCTGGTGGGGTCGATCGGGCTGGTGGCGTCGGTGCCGATCACCACGGGCCTGGCCGCTGTGGTGTTGGCCGACGACGAGGTCGTGGCTGCACCCGGCCGTCCCGGCCATGACCGCGGCCGCAAGTCGCGTCACGACCCCACGCCCGCACTCGGGACGCCCCGGGTGGGCACCGGCTCCGGCGCCCCGCAGTCGGGCTGGGACGGCTTCTCCCCCAGCAACGACTTCTGGACCCGCTGACCCGGGTCACCCCCACGTTGGGCACACCTCACCCCTAGTCTGCAGCGCTGTGCCGTCGCGTCATCCGCTGCTCGTTGCTCTCGAGCCGGTCGCCGACGCCCTCGGCGCCACGTTGGTGCCCGCAGCGGAGGTCGCCGCGGGTGACATCCCGCTGCGCTGGGAGGGCCGGCTCGTGGGCGGCCTGCGGCTGCCCGGCGTACACGGCGCGCTGGACCGGATGATCGCCGCCGTCGAGTCCGAGCTCGGCGGCCCGCTGGCCAAGCTGTCGCGGGAGGACAAGCAGAAGGCCGTCCGCCTGCTCGACGAGCGGGGCGTGTTCCAGCTGCGCAGGTCGGTCGAGGAGGTGGCCGACGCACTGGGCGTCAGCCGGTTCACCGTCTACAACTACCTCAACGCCGAGGGGCGCTGAAGGGTGGCGCTGACCGTGGAGTTCACCATCGAGCCGTTCGTCGACGGGCGGCCCGGGCCTCACGTCCTCGCCGCGATCGAGGCCGCCGAGCGTTCGGGGCTCGCCGTGGACGTCGGCCCGTTCGGCACGTCGGTCTCCGGCGACGACTCCCGGGTCCTCGACGCCGTGGACGCCATCGTGCGCGCCGCCGTGGCCGCGGGAGCGACGCGGGTGTCGCTGCAACTGAACCGGCGCAGCACCTGAGCGAGGGACGCCGCAGGGCCCCCGGCCGTGCGCGCCGGTAGGGTCGGGACGTGACCGCGTTGCCTCGGGGGCTGCGGCCCCGTACCCCCTCGACGTCGGGCTCCCTGGCTTGTCGGCCCAACTATCCGCCCGACTCGCACCGACAAGGCGAGCGGGCTCTAGTTGGGTCGATCGCACGGCCGTCCGGTGACGAGCTGCGCTCGTGACTGCCGCCGCGCCGGGCTCGTCCCAGGGTCCGGTCGACCTGCTGGTGTCGGGGGCCGACCTGGTGGTCACGATGGACGACGACCGGCGGGAGCTGGCGGGCGGCTGGGTGGCGTGTCGCGGCGGGTTCGTGGTCGCGGTCGGCGGCGCCGCCGACCCGGAGCCGGAGGCGACACGGGTGCTGCGGGCGGACGGCTGCCTGGTCACGCCCGGCCTGGTCAACACCCATCACCACATCTACCAGAACCTCACCCGGGCCTATCGGCCTGCCACCAGCAGCTCGCTGTTCGACTGGCTCACCACGCTGTACCCACGCTGGGCGCTCCTGGACGAGGAGGCGGCGTACGTGTCGGCGTGGGTCGGGCTGGCCGAGCTGGCGGTCGGGGGCTGCACCACGTCCACCGACCACCTCTACGTCCACCCGGCGGACGGCGGCGACCTGCTGGGTGCCGAGATCGCTGCGGCGCGGGACCTGGGCATGCGCTTCCATCTCACCCGGGGATCGATGTCGCTGTCGCAGAAGGACGGCGGCCTGCCCCCCGACTCGGTGGTGCAGGACGACGACACGATCCTCGCCGCGTCGGAGGAGGCGGTCGCCCGGCATCACGACCGCGCGCCGGGAGCGATGGTCCGCATCGCGTTGGCGCCGTGCTCGCCGTTCTCGGTGACCGCCGACCTGATGCGGCGCACGGCCGAGCTGGCCGAGCGGCTCGACGTGCGGTTGCACACCCACCTGGCCGAGGACCCTGACGAGGACGCCTTCTGCATCGAGACGTACGGCTGCCGACCGATCGAGCTGTTCGAGGATGTCGGTTGGGGATCGGACCGCTCATGGGTGGCCCACTGCATCTACCCCAACGAGGCGGAGATCGCCCGGATGGGCGAGTGGGGCACGGGCGTCGCGCACTGCCCGAGCTCGAACATGATGATCGGCGGCGGGGGGATTGCCCCGGTGAGCGACTACCGGGCGGCGGGGGTGCCGGTGGGGCTGGGCTGCGACGGCTCCGCGTCCACGGACTGCGCCTCGCTGTGGCTGGAGGCCCGGGGCGCCCTGCTGCTGGGCCGCCAGCGGGGCGGACCGACCGCGTTCTCCGCCCGGGATGCGCTGGAGCTCGGCACCCGGGGCTCGGCCGCCTGCCTGGGACGGCTGGGCGAGCTGGGCGTGCTGGCGCCCGGGGCGGCGGCCGACCTGGTGGCGTGGAAGCTCGACGGCCTCACGTTCGCGGGAGCGCTCACCGACCCGGTGGAGGCGCTGCTGCGCTGTGGACCGACGTCCGCTTACCACACGGTGGTCGCCGGTCGCCCGCTCGTCGAGGACCGCGAGCTGCGGGTCGGCGGCACGCAGGACATGCTCCGCCGCCACCGGACGGCCGCCGCCCGCCTCCAGGGCCTGGATGGGTGACGTACTCACCCGAGGTCATTGGTTTCAGCGTCGAGAGCCCGAGGTCATTGGTTTCAGTTCTGAAACCCATGACCTCGTCCGGGCGGCCGTGAAACCTATGACCTCGGGATGACGTCGGGGGCGCCGCGTTCCAGGTAGCGGCCCCAGCCCGGTTCCCCGCAGAACCGGCCGTCGCGGGCCACGACGCGGCCCCGGGACAGCACCAGCTCGGGCCACCCCCGGACCACCTCGCCCTCGTACGGCGAATGGTCGGTCCGCATGTGCAGTGCGGCGGCGTCGAGCGACTGGGAACGCTCCGGGTCCCACACGACGACGTCCGCGTCGCTACCCGGGCGGAGGCAGCCCTTGCGGGGGAACAGCCCGAACGTGCGGGCCGGCGCCTCCGCACACAGGCGCACCCAGTCCGCGACGCTGATCCGGCCGGCCCGGACGCCCTGCCACACCAGCGTCATCCGCGTCTCGATGCCAGGCAGTCCGCCCGGGATCTCGGTGAAGTCGGCGAAGCCTTCCGGCCGATCGGCCAGACCGCGGCGGCGGTCCGCCGTCCAGAACGGGCAGTGGTCGGTGGCGACCGTCTGGATCCAGCCCCGGGCCAGTCCCTCCCACAGCTCCTCGCGGTGCCACGGGTCCCGCAGTGGCGGCGTGCACACGAAGTTCTCGCCATCGGCCCGGTCGAGGACCGCCGCGTCGAGGTGCAGGTACTGCGGGCAGGTCTCGGCCTGCAGCGCCACGCCCCGCTCCTGCGCGGCCCGCACCTCGGCCAGCCCCGGTGCCGACGACAGGTGCACGACGTAGACCGGCGCCCCGGCCGCCTCTGCCAGCCGTCCGACCCGGTGGACGGCCTCGGCCTCCAGCGCCGCCGGGCGGGTGGTGCGATGCTCGACCACGCCCGTGCGGCCCTCGGCGAGCGCCCGGCGCCGCAGGGCCTCGATGGCGCCGCCGTTCTCGCAGTGCACGGTGACCAGTCCGCCGTGGCGGGCGGCGGCGCGGAGCACGTCGAACACGACGTGGTCGTCGACCTGCAGCAGCTGCGGGTACGCCAGGTACAGCTTGAAGCTGGTGACGCCCCGCTCGATGCAGTCGGCCACCGTGCCCTCGCCCACCGCCTCGGTGAAGGTCATGTGGAGCCCGTAGTCGACGGCGGCGGGCTCGGCGAGGTGTCGCCACACGGCGAACCGGGACAAGGGGTCCTCGCCCCGGTACGCCGTCACGTAGTCGATGACGCTGGTGGTGCCGCCGATCGCCGCCGCCACCGTGCCGCTGGCGAAGTCGTCGGACACGTGCACCGCCCCCACGGGCAGGTGGAGGTGGGTGTGGGCGTCGATGCCGCCGGGCACGACCAGCCGACCGGACACGTCGACGGTCTCGGTGGCCGGATCGGCGGCTGACACCGACGCGACATCGGATCCCACGGCGCCGATGCGGCCGTCGGCGCCCACCAGCACGTCGGCGACGCGCTCACCGTCGACATCCACGACCGTCCCACCGCGCAGCAGCACGGCCCCAGCCAAGCAGACCGGCGAGACGACCCGTCGTGGTGCCGTAACATGCGCGAGTTCAACATTTCGTTGAATCAGGCCAAGATCGCCTTCCGTGACCGTCCTCGCTCCGACCCGACTCGACGACGCCGTCGCCGCCCTGGCCGCCGACCCGTCGCTCACGGTGCTGGCGGGCGGCACCGACCTGATGGTGGCGGTGAACTACGGGCAGCGCCGCCCGGCCGGCGTGCTCAGCCTGCGGCAGGTGCCCGAGCTGCACGACTGGCGCCTGGAGGGCGAGGGTCGCGACGCCCAGGTGGTGCTGGGCGCCGCCACCACGTACACGACGCTGCTCGATCCGGCGCTCGCCACACTGCTGCCGGCCCTGGCGCAGGCGTCGCGCACCGTGGGCGGCCCGCAGATCCGCAACACCGGCACCATCGGCGGCAACCTCGGCACCGCATCCCCGGCCGGTGACACCCTGCCGGTGTTGGTGGCGCTGGACGCCACCGTCGAGCTGGCGTCGGCCGCGGGGCGGCGGACGCTGCCGGTGGCCGACTTCGTCACGGGGCCAAAGCGGACGGCGTTGGCGCCGGGCGAGCTGGTGGCGGCAGTGCGGGTGCCGGTGGCCCGGGGACCACAGGAGTTCCTCAAGATCGGTGTGCGCAACGCCATGGTGATCGCCGTCGCTGCCTGCGCCCTCGTCCTCGACCTCGACGGGCGGCGCCTGGCCTGCGCCCTCGGCGCCGTCGGGCCCGGCCCGATCCGGGACCACGCCGCCGAGCGCTGGGCGACGGCCAGCCTCGACTGGGATGCCCGCCCGGCGCTGGACCCCGGCGTGGCCGACGGCTTCGGCCGGCGCATGGCCGCCGCCAGCCGGCCCATCGACGACCACCGCGCCACGGCGGCGTACCGGCACCACGCCGTGGAGGTGCTGGCTCGCCGGGCGCTCGAGCGGGCCTGGGGTACGGCGTGACGACGAGTCCGCCGACCCCGGCGCACGGCGCAGCGGACACCGCCGACGACCCCGGGCACCGCGATGGCACCGACGACGCCGTCTACGAGCTGACCGTCAACGGCGTCGCCCGGACGGTCGAGGGGGCCCGGCCCACCGACAGCCTGCTGCACGTCCTGCGCGACCGGCTCGGCCTGCCCGGGGCCAAGAACGCGTGCGAGCAGGGCGAGTGCGGATCCTGCTCCGTGCTGGTGGACGGCGTGCTGGTGTGCGCCTGCCTCGAGCTGGCCGAGGCCGCCGTGGGCTGCGAGATCACCACCGTCGAGGGACTGACCCCGCCCGGCGCCGAGCCCGGCGACGCCGCCCTCGCCGGCGCCATCCTCACCGACGTGCAGCAGGCGATGATCGAGGCGGGCGGCGTTCAGTGCGGCTTCTGCACGCCGGGGTTCGTCGTCGCCATCCACGACCTGCTCGACCGGGTGCCCGATCCCGACCCGCTCGACGTGCGCGAGGCGCTGGCCGGCAACCTGTGCCGCTGCACCGGCTACGGCCGCATCCTGGCCGCGGTCGAGCAGGCGGTGACCGTGCGGGGGAACGGTCGGTCACGATGAGCGTGGGCACCAGCTCGACCGACGTCCAGGCACCCCCGGCTCGGGGCGGATCGGCCGGCGGCCACGTCGGCGACAGCCCGATCCGCCCCGACGGCACGCCCAAGGTCCAGGGCCGCTTCGCCTTCGCCTCGGACCTCGAGGCCGAGGGCATGCTGTGGGGCCGCACGCTGCGGTCGCCCCACCCCTACGCCCGGGTCCGTTCGATCGACGTCGGCCCGGCGCTGGCCATCGCCGGGGTGTCGTCCGTCGTCACGGCCGACGACGTTCCCGGTGCCTCCACGTACGGGCTGATCTCGCCGGACCAGCCCGTGTTCGCCCGGGATGTGGTGCGCTACGTGGGCGAGGCGGTGGCGGCGGTGGCCGCCGACCACCCGGACACCGCCCGCCGGGCCCTGTCGGCGATCGTGGTGGACTACGAGCCGCTTGATCCGCTGGTCGACCCGGCCCGGGCCACGGCGGCGGAGACGCCGGCGATCCACCCCGACGGCAACGTGATCCGCCACATCCGCATCCAGCACGGCGACCCCGCGGCCACCGGCGACGTGGTGGTCGAGGGCGTCTACGAGGTCGGGATGCAGGACCAGGCCTTCCTCGGTCCCGAGTCCGGGCTGGCGGTGCCCGACGGCGAGGGTGGGGTCGACCTGTGGGTCGCCACCCAGTGGCTGCACGAGGACCGTGACCAGGTCGCCGCCTGCCTCGGGCTGCCCCACGACCGGGTGCGCCTGCACCTGGGCGGCGTGGGCGGGGCCTTCGGCGGCCGCGAGGACCTGAGCATGCAGGTGCACGCCTGCCTGCTCGCCCTGCGTACGGGGCATCCGGTGAAGATGACCTACCTGCGCGACGAGTCGTTCGTGGGGCACGTGCACCGCCACCCGGCCCGGATGCGCTACCGGCACCACGCCACCGCCGCCGGCGACCTCGTGAAGGTCGAGGCCGAGGTGCTGCTCGACGGCGGCGCCTACGCCTCCTCGTCCTCGGCGGTGGTCAGCAACGCCGCCCGCTTCGCGTGCGGGCCCTACCGGGTGCCCAACGCGCTCGTCGACGCCACCGTGGTGCGCACCAACAACCCGCCGTGCGGCGCCATGCGGGGATTCGGGGCGGTGCAGGTGTGCTTCGGTCACGAGTCGCAGATGGACAAGTTGGCGACCCGGCTCGGCATCGATCCCGTCGAGCTGCGGCTCCGCAACGCCCTGTCCACCGGCGACGTGCTGCCCACGGGCCAGAAGGTCACCGGCGCCGCCCCGGTGGCCGAGTGCATCCGGGCCGCGGACGCCCACCCGCTGCCGTCACCGGCAGGCGACGGGTGGCTCGAGCGTCCGGGCGGCGTCGGACGCACCGCCGAGCTGACCAACGTCCGCCGGGGCGTGGGGGTGGCAGTCGGGTTCAAGAACGTCCTCTACTCCGAGGGCTTCGAGGACGACTCCGAGGCCCGGGTGCGTCTGGCGGGCGGGGTCGCATCGGTCACGTGTGCGGTGGCCGAGGTGGGGCAGGGCTTCGTGACGATCGCTGCCCAGATCGCAAGGACGGTGCTGGGCTGCGATGCCGTGGTCGAGCCCGCGGGCACCGTGGGCATCGACTCGGCGGGGTCGTCGTCCGCGTCGCGCCAGACCTGGATGTCGGGCGGCGCCGTGCTGCGGGCGGCCCAGCTGGTGGCCGCGCAGGTCCGATCGGCAGTGGCCGAGCGGCTGGGCGTGGCGCCGGAGTCGGTCACGCTCACCGACGACGGTCGCCTGGTGTCGGCCTCCGCCGGCGTCGACATGACCGTGGCCCACGCCGCCGGCGGCGAGGTGTTCGAGGCGACCGCGGTGCACCGCCACCGACGCACGTACCCGCTGGACGACCGGGGACAGGGCGACGCCGACGTGAGCTTCGTGTTCGCGGCCCACCGGGCGGTGGTCGACGTCGACACGGACCTCGGACTGGTGCGGGTGGTGCAGGTCACCACCGGCCAGGACGTCGGCCGGGTGCTGCACCCGACGCAGGTCATCGGCCAGATCGAGGGCGGCATCGCCCAAGGCGTTGGCTTGGCGGTGATGGAGGAGATGGTGATCGACGGCGGGGTGGTGCGGAACCCGAGCTTCACCGACTACCTCATCCCCACCGTCGCCGACATGCCCCAGGTGCTGGCGACGTGCATCGAGGAGCCCGAGCCGGAGGCGCCGTTCGGCGCCAAGGGCGCCGGCGAGCCACCCACGATCTCGTCCACGGCGGCGGTGGTGGCCGCCATCCGGGCGGCAACCGGCGTGGACGTCAGCCGGGTGCCGGTGCGCCCGTGGGACCTGGTCTGAACCTGTCCGAATCCGTCGCACTCGCAAGCCGGCGCCGGGCGATCATGGCGTCGTGAGCGAGCGTCAGCGAGCGAATCATGAGCACCGTGTGGTACTCGCCGCGAAGCGGCGATCGCCCATTGGCGGGCCAGAGGCACGCCAATGAGCGCGTACTCGGCGGTCGTCACGACCGGGATCTACTGCCGGCCCGGCTGTTCGGCCCGGCCCAATCCCGCCAACGTGGTGGGCTACGACCTGGCGGCGGCGGCCGAGTCGGCCGGCTTCCGGGCGTGCCTGCGCTGCCGGCCCTACCGCAGCTCCGATCCGGTGGTCGCGGGCGGGCCCGAGCTGGTGTGCCGGGCGGTCCAGCTGGTGCTCGACGGCGCGCTCGACCGCGGGACCGAGGCCGAGCTGGGCGCCCGCCTCGGCGTGAGCGCCAGGCACCTGCGACGCCTGTTCCACGAGCACCTCGGGCCCACGCCCGATCAGGTCGCCCGCTCGCGCCGCGCCCACTTCGCCCGGCGGCTGCTCGACGACAGCGACCTCACGATCACCCAGGTGGCGTTCGCGTCGGGGTTCGGCAGCGTCCGCCAGCTCAACCGGGCGTGCCGCGAGCTGTTCCGGGCGACGCCCAGGGAGCTACGGGCGCGGCGGCGCTCGGCTGACCGACTGGTGGCCGACGGCGGACTGATCCTGCGGCTGCCGTTCCGTCCGCCGCTGGACTGGGACGCCATGCTCGGCTACTTCGCGCTGCGGGCCATCCCCGGCGTCGAGGCGGTGGCCGACGGCACCTACCGGCGGACGATCGTCGTGGACGGCGACCCAGGCGTGATCGAGGTGAGCCCGGGTGGCGACGATCACCTGCTGCTGCGGGCCCACCTGCCGCACTGGGAGGGGCTGATCCACGTCGCCCAGCGGGTGCGGCGCATCTTCGGCCTCGACGCCGACGGCGACGCCGCCCGGGCGCACTTCGGCACCGAGCCGCCGATCGGTCCGCTAGTGGCGGCGCGGCCCGGACTCCGGGTGCCCGGCGCCTGGGACGCCTACGAGACCGGCGTGCGGGCCATCATCGGCCAGCAGGTCACGGTGGCGGGCGCCAGCACGATCACCGGTCGGCTGGTGCAGCGGCAGGGACGTCCGGTGCCGGGCCTCGGGCCGCTGGGGCTGACCCACACCTTCCCGCCGGCGGCGGCGCTGGCCGAGGCCGACCTCGACGGCATCGGCCTGCCGGGCGCCCGGATCCGGGCAGTGCAGGGATTCGCCGCGGCCGTGGCAGAGGACCGGGTGCGGCTGGACCGCAGCGCGGGACTCGACGAGCTGGTCGACTCCATCACCGCCCTGCCCGGGCTCGGTCCCTGGACCGCCCATTACGTCGCTCTCCGCCTGGGCGAGCCCGACGCCCTCCCGGCGTCGGACCTCGGCCTGCGCCGGGCCTTGGCCGACGGCAGCGCGCCCGCGGCCCTGCCGTCCGCCGGCGACCTGGCGGCCAGGGCCGAGTCCTGGCGCCCGTGGCGGGCGCTGGCCGCCGTCCACCTGTGGTCGAACGACCTGGCGATACCCCGGGCCGCGTGAGCACCATGGCGGGGTGAAGATCCAGCCCGACCGCCTGCTGGCCGACCTGGAGGCGCTGGCCGCCGTCGGCGACACCGAGGACGGCGGCAACTGCCGGCTGGCGCTGACCGACGAGGACGCCGGGGGCCGCGAGCTCGTGGTGGGGTGGATGCGCGACCTCGGCTTGGACGTGCGGGTCGACCGCATCGGCAACGTCGTGGCCACCCGGGGCGGAGCGGACGGTGCCGATGACGGGGCGGCGCCGGTCATGACCGGCAGCCACATCGACACCGTCCGGACCGGCGGGCGCTACGACGGCACCCTCGGCGTGCTGGCCGGGCTCGAAGTGGTGCGGGCCCTCGACGACGCCGGCGTCCGCACGCGGAGGCCCCTCGCTGTCGCCTTCTTCACCGACGAGGAGGGCAGCCGCTTCGCCCCCGACATGCTCGGCAGCCTGGTGTACGTGGGGGGCATGCCGCTGGAGGACGCGCTCGACATCGTGGCCATCGACGGCGCGGTGCTCGGCGACGAGCTGCAGCGGATCGGCTGGGCCGGTGACGCCGCCGTGCCCGGACCGGCGCCCCACGCCTACGTCGAGCTGCACATCGAGCAGGGCCCCGTCCTGGAGGAGGCGGGGGTCACGATCGGCGCGGTCACCGGGGTGCAGGGCATCTCGTGGCAGGAGCTGACCGTCACCGGGCAGTCCAACCACGCCGGCACCACGCCCATGCGGTTGCGACGCGACGCCGCCTACGTCGCCGCCGAGACCACGGCGTTGGTACGCGGCCTGGCGACCGACCTCGGCGGCCACCAGGTGGCCACCGTCGGCCGGCTCGACCTGCACCCCGACCTGGTCAACGTGGTGGCGGCGCGGGCCACGCTCACGGTCGACCTCCGCAACACCGACGAGGCGGCGCTGGTCGAGGTGGAGCGGCGCCTGCGCGAGGAGGTGGCGCGGCTCGCCGCCACCGAGGGCTGCGAGGTGGCCTGGCGGCGGTTGGCCCGGTTCGAGCCCGTCGACTTCGACCCGGCCGTGGTCGACCAGGTGGAGTCCACCGCCCAGCGGCTGGGGCACACGGTCATGCGGCTGCCGTCGGGCGCCGGCCACGACGCCCAGATGCTCGCCCGGGTGTGCCCCACCGGCATGGTGTTCGTCCCGAGCCGGGGCGGCGTCAGCCACAACCCGGCCGAGTTCACCGAGCCCGAGCACCTGGCCGCCGGTACGCAGGTGCTGGCGGAGGTCCTGGCAGAGCTGGCGGGGGTGGTGGAGTGACCCCGTCGACCCGAGGCAATAGGGACCGCAGGAGGGACGCCGAGGCAATAAGGACCGGCCCCCGGACCGTATTGCCTCGGGAGCGCCCGGCCGGACCTTATTGCCTCGGGAACCCCGGGGGCCGGGTGCCGTGAGCCGCGTCGTCACCGTCGCCGCCGCCCAGCTCGGGCCCATCCAGCGCGACCACACCCGGACCGACGTGGTCGAGCGGCTGCTGGTCCTGCTGCGGGGCGCCGCCGACCGCGGTGCGAACCTGGTGGTGTTTCCCGAGCTGGCGCTCACGACCTTCTTTCCCCGCTGGTGGTACGAGGACGGGTCGCCCGAGCTGGCCGCCTGGTACGAGACCGAGCTGCCCGGCCCGGAGACGAAGCCCCTGTGGGACGAGGCGATCCGGCTCGGCGTCGGGTTCTGCCTGGGCTTCGCCGAGCAGACGCCGGACGGGCGACGGTTCAACACGTCGGTCCTCGTCGGCCCCCACGGCGCGGAGATCGGGCGGTACCGGAAGATCCACCTGCCTGGGCACGGCGAGCACGAGCCGTGGCGCCCCTTCCAGCACCTCGAGAAGCGCTACTTCGAACGCGGCGACCTCGGCTTCCCCGTGTACCGGGCGTTCGGCGGCACGGTCGGCATGCTCATCTGCAACGACCGGCGCTGGCCCGAGGCGTACCGCATGCTCGGCCTCCAGGGCGTCGAGCTGGTGTGCATCGGCTACAACACACCGGCGCACAACCCACCGGCCCCCCAGCACGATCGCTTCGGCGACTTCCACAACCACCTGGTCATGCAGGCGGGCGCCTACCAGAACGGCACGTTCGTGGTCGGCGCCGCCAAGGCGGGCACCGAAGAGGGCGTGGAGCACATCGGCGGGTCCTGCGTGATCCACCCGTCGGGCACGGTCATCGCCGTGTGCACGGGCCTGGGGGACGAGCTGGCCGTCGCCGCCTGCGACCTCGACGACTGCACGTCCTACAAGACCACGGTGTTCGACTTCGCCGCCCACCGCCAGCCCGACCAGTACGGGCGGTTGACCGAGACCGACTGTCCGGCCCGACCCCCACCCGCCGCCCCGTGATGGCGTCGGCCTGACGACCGACTCGTGTCTCAGCGGGGCGGGCGGCCGACGATGCGCTCGAAGTTGACCGGATCGGTGACGCCCTCGGTTGCGACGAGCAGCACCGTGGCGTTGGAGGGGACCGGGAACTCGTCGCCGTGGTCGTCCCGTAGCGCCACCAGGCCGGCGAGCGCCGCGGCCCCCGTCTCGCCCACGTCGAGCCCCGCGGCGGCCAGCGAACGGACGGCGTCACGGCAGCGGTCGTCGTCGATGGCCAGGAAGGCGTCGAACCCGGCGGCGACCGTGGGCAGCGCCAGCTGCGAGGCCAGGCCGCAGTTGAGCCCGGCCATGATCGACCGGTGCGGTCCGGGCACCTCGATCACGTGGCCGGCCTCGACGGCGGCGGCCACGCAGGCGGCGGACTCGGGCTCGACCCCGACGAGGACCGGACCCTCGCCCGGTTCGAGTCCCCCCTTCAGGCACGCGGCGGCCGACGCGCCCAGGGCGCCCACTCCCAAGGGCACCATGGCCAGGTCCAACACGGCTCCGCCGGCACCGCCGAGCTGCGCCTCGAGCTCGGCGAAGATCGTGGCGTAGCCCGCGATGACCGAACGCGGCGGGTCCTCGTAGCCGGGCCACGAGGTGTCGGAGATGACCAAATCGCGGTCGCTCGCCATGGCGGCCGATTCGGCGACGGCGTCGTCGTAGGTGCCCGGCACGACGGTCACCTCGGCGCCCTCGGCGGCGATCCCGCCGATCCGGGCGGGCGCCGTGCCGTCGGGCACCAGGATGGTCGCCGACAGTCCCAGCAGCTTGGCCATGCGGGCCACGGCCCGCCCGTGGTTGCCGTCGGTGGCGGCCACCAGCCGCAACGGCCCCAGCCGGTCGGCGACGACCGCCGCCAGGTCGTCGGGCGTGGCCCACTCGGGCTCGTCTCCGAGCCGGTCGCACAGCACGCGGTATGTGGCCCACGAGGCCCCGAGGATCTTGAACGCCGGCAGTCCCATGCGGCTCGACTCGTCCTTCACCAGCACCCGGCCGACGCCGGCCGCCTCGGCCAGCGCCGGCATGTCGTGCAGCGGCGTCGGCGCGTACCCGGGCAGCCGCCGGTGGAACGCCTGCACCTCCGGCCCGGGGCGGGCACCCGCCGGGAGGGGCTTGGTCCCGTGGTTGACCAGCAACGACATGCCTGACGTTCTAACCCGCCTGCTTCACGGGTTCACGGGCGGATAACGGCCGGGACTTCAACACTTTGTTGAACTCTGGCACTGTGGAGCCTGTGCCGGTGTCCTTCACGCTGAACGGTGACGAGGTCGAGGTCGGCGACCACCCCCACCTCCTCTCCGCCCTGCGGGAGGAGCTGGACGTCACCAGCCCCAAGGACGGCTGCTCCCCCTCGGGCCAGTGCGGCTGCTGCACCGTCCTCGTCGACGGCAAGCCGATGATCAGCTGCCAGGTGGGCCTCGACAGGGTGGCTGGGCGTTCGGTCACCACGCTCGAGGGGGTGGACCCGTCCGAGCGCGGCCGGCTGGCCGCCACCTTCGCCGCCACCGGCGCGCTGCAGTGCGGGTTCTGTACGCCCGGGATCGTGATGCGGGCCAAGTACCTGCTCGACAAGGACGGCCCCAGCCTCACCCGCGACAAGGCCGCCCGCCACCTCGGCGGCCACCTGTGCCGCTGCACCGGCTACCACTCGATCCTCGACGCGGTCGAGCTGCTGGCGTCCGGCGCCGAAGGACCGGCACCGTCCCTCTCCCCCGTAGGCGTCGGCAGCGACGGCGCCAGGTACCAGGCCACCGAGATGACGTTGGGCGACAAGCCCTACATCGACGACCTCCGGGTGCCGGGGATGCTGCACGCCGCCGTCGTGCTGTCCGAGCACGCCCGGGCCGACATCCTCGCCATCGACACCAGCGCCGCCGAGGCAGTGCCGGGCGTGGAGCGGGTGCTCACCGCCGCCGACGTGCCCGGCGAGCTGCGGATCGGGCTGATCCACCGCGACTGGCCGGTGTTCATCCCCGTGGGCGCACGCACCTCGTACACCGGCGATGTCCTCGCGCTGGTGGTGGCCGGCGATCGGGCCACTGCCCGTCGGGCGGCCGAGCTGGTGGACGTCGAGTACCGCCCGCTGGCCCCGTTCACCGATCCCATGGTGGCGCTCGACTCCCACGAACCGGCCGTGTGGGAGGTGGGCGAGCCTTCCACACCCAACGTGCTGTCCCGCACCACCTACGCCCGGGGCGACGACGTCGACGCCGCCCTGGAGGCGAGCGCCCACGTCGTCCACGAGGTGTTCCAGACCCAGCGCATCGAGCACGCCTTCCTGGAGCCCGAGGCGACGTTGGCGGTCCCGCTCGACGACGGCCGGTTGCAGGTGTTCTCCGGCGGCCAAGGCGTGTGGGACGACCGCCGCCAGATCGCCGACGTCCTCGGCGTCGACGAGGACCGGGTGCTCGTCCACCTGGTCGCCAACGGCGGCGCCTTCGGCGGCAAGGAGGACTGCGCCAACCAGACCCAGACGGCGCTCGCCGCCCACCTCCTGGGTCGCGCGGTCAAGTGCGCCTTCAGCCGCGAGGAGTCGCTGCGGGTGCACCCCAAGCGCCACCCCGTGCGGGTCGAGGCGTGGGCCGGGTGTGAGGCCGACGGCCGCCTCACGGCGCTCAAGGCCCGCATCGTGGGCGACTCCGGGCCCTACGCGTCGGTGGGCATGAAGGTGCTGGAGCGGGCGGCGGGCCACGCCGGCGGCCCCTACGCCTGGCCGGGGATCGACGTCGACGCCGCGGCGGTGCGCACCAACAACCCGGTGTGCGGGGCGTTCCGGGGGTTCGGCGCCAACCAGGCGCAGTTCGCCAGCGAGGGCCTGATCGACCGGCTGGCCGACGCCGCCGGCATCGACCGCTGGGAGATGCGCGCCCGCAGCGCCGTGACCCCCGGCTGCACGTGGGGTCCCGGCCAGGTCATGGACGACGGATGCCTGGGTGCCCGCGACTGCCTCGACGCCGTCAAGCCCGTCTACGACGAGGCTGTGTCCGCCGGCAAGGCGGTCGGGCTCGGGCTGGGGCTCAAGAACTCGGGCCTGGGCAACGGCGCCGTCGAGGTGGCCAAGGCGGTCGTGCGCTTCGGGGACGACGGGACTGTCGAGGTGCGCCACTGCTGGACCGAGATGGGCCAGGGCGTCCACACGGTGGCGCTGCAGGTGGCGGTTGAGGAGCTGGGCGTCGACCCCGCCCGGGTGCGGGTCGTGGTCGACACGTCGCGGGAGCTGGGCGCCGGGCAGACCACCGGCAGCCGAGGCACGCTCATGGGCGCCGGATCGGTGGCCGCGGCCTGCCGGGCGGCGTGCGCCGACGGCTGCCGTCCGGGCGTCGACTACGAGGGCGAGCACCGGGTGGACTGGACCCAGGCGGTCGGTTCGGTCGCCAACCCCACCATCCACTCGGCGTTCGGGTACGCCGCCCAGCTGGTGGTGATGGACCGCGAGACAGGGGAGATCGAGCGGGTGGTCGCCGCGCACGACGTGGGCCGGGCCGTCAACCCCCGGCTGTGCGAGGGCCAGATCGTGGGTTCGGTCCACATGGGGCTGGGGTACGCGCTGACCGAGGACTTCCCCACGGACGCCGAGGCCCGCCCCATCCCCACCACGCTCCGGCAGCTCGGCATCCTTCGGGCCAAGGACGTTCCCCCGATCGACGTGATCCTGGTCGAGCGCCCCCAACCCCGGGCGCCGTACGGGATCAAGGGCGTGGGCGAGATCGGACTGGTCCCCACCGCCGGTGCCGTGGCGGGGGCCTTGCACGACCTCGACGGCGAGTGGCGCGCGACCCTGCCGATGCGCCGCAACGGCTCGTCCGCGTCGTGACCGCGCTCCCTCGGGGGCTGCGCCCCCGCACCCCATCGACGTCCGGCTCCCTGGCCTGTCGACCCAACTATCCGCCCGTCTCGCAGCGACAAGGCGAGCGGGCTCTAGTTGGGTCGACCGC
>DASQUK010000121.1:0-9541 GCA_035641315.1 Acidimicrobiales bacterium
CTGAGAGGTGAGGCTCACACAGAGCCCGTGTCGAAGCCGGTTGGCGCGGGAAGAATGAACACATATGGGCGTGGTGTTCGCCGATCGGGTCGACGCCGGCCGCCGGCTGGCCGAGCGTCTGACCGACCTCGCAGGGCGCGACACGGTCGTGCTCGGGCTGCCCCGGGGAGGTGTGCCCGTCGCCGCCGAGGTGGCGGAGGCCCTGGGCGCGGCGCTCGACGTCCTGGTGGTCGGCAAGGTGGGCGTCCCGGGTCACGAGGAGCTGGCCCTGGCGGCCGTGGCCGACGACGGCCAGGTGGCCCTCAATCCCAACGTGATGGCGGCCGTGGGCATGACCGACGCCGACGTCGACGCCCTGGCCCGCCGCCACGCGGCCGCCCTGGCCCACCGGGCGGAGGAGCTGCGGGGCGACGTCCCGGCGGTGCCCCTCGAGGGTCGGACCGCAGTCATCGTCGACGACGGCATGGCCACGGGGGCGACCATGCGCGTGGCGGTGGACGTCGTGCACCGACGGGGGCCGAAGGAGCTGGTGGTCGCCGTGCCGGTGGCGTCGCCCGAGGCCTGCGCCGCCGTGGGCCAAAGCGCCGACCGCGTCGTTTGCCTCACCGCGCCGCCGCACTTCCGGGCCGTGGGGACCTGGTACGAGAACTTCGCCCAGGTGCAGGACGGGACCGTGCGCGACATCCTGGCCGACGCCCATGCCCGCCGGGCCGGGCCGCAGCAGCGTCGGTAGGCGCACCGGAACCTAAGACGAGCGGTCCAGCGCCGCCGCCACCCGGCCGAGCAACGGGTCGTCCAGCGCCTGCTCCAGCGTCACCGGAAGCCCGAGGGACCAGTTGGGGCGCTCCGCCGCCGTCGTGCCCGGCAGGTTCGGGCGTTGACGCAAGGCCAACGCATCCTCCAGCGTGGCGGCAACCAAGGCGCACGGGGACTGGGACAGGCGGGCATGCATGCTGACGATCACATCCTCGATGGCAGCGTCGGCCCCCAGCCCGGTCAGGGACGTCAGCTTGTCCAGCAGGCGTCCGAGGGCGGCCTCGTCGGGTTCGATGCCCGCCGCCCGCTGGTCGGCGGCGTCGTCACCCGACCACACCCCGGCGATCGTCGGCAGGTCGTGGGTGGTCACCGCACCGAGCGCCTGGGCGGGCCACTCCTCGGGCGGCGCCCGCTCGAACCAGGCCAGCCAGTACGACAGCAGCCCGGCGTCGCGCAACCGCTCGCGCACCCCGTCCTCGACGGTGCCCAGGTCCTCGCCCACGACCACCGCGCCCGAGCGCACGCTCTCGATCGCGAGCACCGCCAGCAGCTCGTCCGCCGGGTAGCGCACGTAGGCGCCGTCGGTCGGCGACCCGCCGGGTGGCAGCCAGAACAGCCGGAACAGCCCCATCACGTGGTCGATGCGCAGCCCGCCGCCCCGGCCGGAATGACCACCCATCGCCGCCCGCCACAGCGACGCCAGCGGCTCGTACGCCGCCGCCCGCAATGTGTGGGGGACGAACGGCGGCAGGCCCCAGTCCTGCCCCGCCCGGTTGAACTCGTCGGGCGGCGCCCCCACCCGCACGCCAGACGCCAGCAGGTCCTGCATTGCCCACGCGTCGGCGCCGTCGGGGTCCACGCCCACGGCCAGGTCGGTGAGCAGCGGCAGTGGTTCCTCGGCCCGCCGGAGTTGCTCGTCGACCAGGAACTGCACCCACGCCCAGAACGCCACCCGCTCGGCGTGGGCGACAGCGAAGGACGCGACCCCGGGCGCAGACGGGTGCCGGTGGTCGCTCGGCCACGCATCCCAGCCGGACCCGTAGTGGTCTGCCAGGGCACAGAACCGGGCGTAGGTCTCGAGCTCGTCACCCATCTCCTCCCGCCAGCGCTCGAAGCGCAGGTCGGGGCCGAGCTCGGTCCACAGGTGGTCGAGCGCCCGGCGCTTCAGGGCCCACACGGCGTCGCGGTCGACCAGCGGAGCGGCGTTGAGCCGCCGGGCCGTTTCGGCCAGCGCCTCGACGGTGCCGTCGCCGCCGGCGCCGGGCAGCTCCTCGATCCGCAGCAGCAGGGGGTTGAGCCAGCGGCGGCTCGACGGGAAGTACGGACTGGGCTCGACCCGGACGAGCGGGAGGGGAGCGTGCAGCGGGTTGACCGCCAGCATGCCGGCGCCCCGCACCGCGGCCCAGGTGCCGATGCCCTGCAGGTCGGTCAGGTCGCCGATGCCCCAGCTGTCGCCCGAACGGCAGCCGGCGAGCTGCACCGTCAGCAACCAGGTCCGCAGGTTGCCGGGCAGGTGGCAGCGGCCGGGACTGACGATCAGGCGCGTCACCGGTCCCCCGTCCAGCGGGCGCAAGTCGTGGTAGCCGATGGGCAGGTCGGGCGGCAGGGCGCCCTCGGCGCGCACCTCGCTGCCGTCCTCCAGCGCCAGCTCGCAGGGACCGAGCAGCGGTTCCGCCGCGCCGGCCCGCACCACCCAGATCGGCATGGCGCCGGGCGGCGGCACGGCACCGGGGTCGTCCGGCGCGCCCATCGCGGCCCGCAGGGCGGCGGCCGTCTCGGGCGAGGTGGGGCGCCAGTACCCGGCCACGTCCCAGTAGCCGTCGTCGATCCCCCACGCGTCTGTGGCCACGGCCGGCACGGTACCGGCCGACCCTCGGAGCCCCGACCGCCGTCAGGGGCTGAGGAGGCTTGGCTCCGGCTCGCGGGCGCGGGCCCTGCGGTTGACGGCGGCGATGCCGGCGACGGTGAGGGCGCCGCCGACCAGCAGCCGGGTCTCGAACGGCTCGTCGAGCGCCAGGATGCCGACGATCACCGCCACCACCGGGATGATGTACGTGACCAGCGAGGCCTTGGTGGCGCCCAGGTCGGCGATGATCCGGTAGTTCAGGACGTAGGCGAGACCGGTGCCCAGCGCGCCGAGCAGCACGATCGAGGCCACCCGGGTCGGTGTGGGCGACACGCCGCCGGTGATCGAGGTCACCGCCGCCACGGGGAACAGCAGCACGGCGCCGGTGGCGAGCTGGCCGGTGGCGGCCACGATCGGCTGATAGGACACCAGGTGGCGTCGCATGTAGACGAAGGCGATGCCGTACCCGGCGCCGGCGAGGATGGCGGCCAGGGCGCCCGTCAGCGACGATCCCTCGAGGTCGGACGCGCCCACGCCGGCCGCGACCGCCACACCCACGATGCCCAATGCCAGGCCGGCGATCTGGACCGGACGGAGCCGCTCGCCGAGCCCGATGGCCGCGAACAGGGCCGTGAACAGCGGCGTCGAGGCGTTGAGCACCGCCGTCAACGCCGAGGTGATGTGCTGCTCGCCCCAGGCCAGCAGCGTGAACGGCACGACGCTGCCGACCAGCGCGACCACCGCGTAGTGCCGCAGCGAGGTGGCGTCCACCGGTACCTGGCGGCCCTGGCTGCGGAGCACCGCGTACAGCACGGCCGCGCCCAGGGCGATCCGGGCCCAGGCCACGGTCGTGGGGGTCAGGCCCTCACCGGCGACCTTGATGAACAGGAACGACCAGCCCCAGATGAAGGCCAGGAGGAACAGGCGGCGCACCAGGCGAGTCAATCAGCCGGGATCGCCGTTTCCGACCCGGTTTCGACCGGGGTCGGCGACCCGTCCAGAACCTAGACTTGCCGCCATGCCCAAATCGTTGGTCGAGAGGCGGCTCAGCCAGGTCGCCGGGCGGTTGCAGCAGCTGCGCGCCGAGCTCGAGGTCTCGGCCGAGCAGCTCGCGCACCTGGCCGACGCCGCCGACGACGCCCGGCTGCGTGCCCTGGTGTCCGAGACGCCCCTCGCCGACGTCGACCATCGCCAAGCCGAGCGCCACGCCGAGGCCATGCGCCGGCACCGCGCCGCGGTGCTCGACGAGATCGCCAAGTTGGAGCGCGACCAGGACGAGCTGCTGGACCGGCTCGTCTCCGAGTCCAGGCGCTAGAACACACTCCGGATCGACGAAAGGAACGAGCTTGGCTACCCGCGTCGTCATCGCCGAGGACGAGGCCATCATCCGCCTCGACCTGAAGGAGACCCTCGAGGAGGAGGGCTACGAGGTCGTGGGTGAGACGGGCCGCGGCGACGAGGCGGTCAAGCTGGTCCGCGAGCTCGAGCCCGACCTCGCCATCCTCGACATCAAGATGCCGGGACTCGACGGGCTCGCCGCCGCCCGCGAGATCGCCGGCGAGCGCCGGGCCGCGGTGCTGATCCTGACCGCGTTCAGCCAGCGTGACCTCATCGAGCAGGCCCGTGACGCCGGCGCGCTGGCGTACCTGGTCAAGCCGTTCGAGCGCAGCGAGCTGGTGCCGGCGGTCGAGGTGGCGCTGGGTCGCTTCCGGGAGATCCGGGCGCTGGCCGACCAGACCGCGAGCCTCGAGGAGCAGCTCGAGACCCGCAAGGTGGTCGACCGGGCCAAGGGCAAGCTCATGGACGAGCACGGCATGGGGGAGAGCGAGGCGTTCGGCTTCATCCAGCGCCGGGCGATGTCCGAGCGGGTGACCATGCGGGCGATCGCGGGGCGCATCATCGAGGGCGACATCAAGCCGGGGGAATAGGGCCACGGGTGTTACTACTAGGGGAGTGGCCGACGACCCCCTCATACTGATCGACGGGAACTCCCTCACCTACCGCGCCTTCTTCGCCCTGCCTACCGACCTGGCCACGGCTTCGGGGCAGGTCACCAACGCGGTGTACGGCTTCACGTCGATGCTCATCAACCTCATGCGCGACCACGGGCATCGGCGCATGGCCGTGGCGTTCGACCGGCCCGAGCCCACCTTCCGCCACGAACGCGTCGAGACCTACAAGGCCGGCCGGCAGACCGCCCCCGACATCCTGCGCCAGCAGATCGGGCTGGTGCGGCAGGTGGTGGAGACGCTGGGGATCCGGGTGCTGGAGCTGCCCGGCTACGAGGCCGACGACATCATCGCCACGCTTGCCACCCAGGGCCGCGACGCCGGGCTCGACGTCATCGTCGTGACCGGCGACCGCGACGTGTACCAGCTGGTCGAGGACCCGCACGTCAAGGTGCTCTACAACCGCCGGGGGGTGTCGGACTACGTCCTCTACGACGAGGCGGGCATCGAGGAGCGCACCGGCGTGCCTCCCAGCCTCTACCTGCAGTACGCGGCGCTGCGGGGTGACACCTCCGACAACCTGCCGGGCGTGCCCGGTGTGGGCGAGAAGACCGCGGCCAAGCTGGTCACGTCCTACGGCGGCCTCGACGGCATCCTCGAGCACCTCGACGAGCAGACCCCCAAGCTGCGCGCCAGCCTCGCCGGCCACGAGGGCCAGATCCGCCAGAACGCCGAGATCATGAAGCTGATCTGCGACGCCCCGGTCGGGGTGACCGTCGACGAGCTCGACCGCCGGCCGCCGGACGTCGAGGAGGTGCGGCGGCTGTTCGACTTCCTCGAGTTCCACAGCCTGGGCGAGCGGCTGACCGAGGCGTTGGGGGAGGACCTGGGTGTCGGCCGTCCTCCGGCCCAGGTGCTCGAGGCCGAGGTCACGACGGTGGACAGCCCGGCGGATGCGGTCGCCCTGCTGGCGCAGTTGCGGGAGGAGGGCGAGGGTGCGTCCCTGGCCGTGGCGGCCGCCTGGGAGGGGAGCGAGGGGCGCACTCCCCTGCAGGGACTGGCGATCGTCACCGACCCCGCCGGCGGGGAGGTCGTCTGGATGCCGGCGGCGACGCTGCGCGATGACGCCGTGCGCGCCGAGCTGGCCCGCCTGGTGGCGCTGCCCGCCGGCGGGGGGCGTCCGGTCGCGGCCCACCAGGCCAAGGCGATGATTCGGTCGCTGCTGGACCTCGGCGTCGACGTGCGCTGCCTGGCCGTGGACACCGCCATCGCCGCCTACCTGCTGGACCCCGCCGAGTCGCGCTACCTGCTCGACGAGGTGCTACGCCGCTACGCCGGCGCCGAACTGCCGGCCGACAGCGCCGCCGCCGAGGGCCAGCTCGACCTCGACGGCTCGGCCGTGTCGGCGGCGCAGCGCACGGGGCGCTACGCGCTGGCCGTCGACCGCTTGGTCGACCCGCTGACCCAGGCGCTCGACCACCAGGCGCTGCGGGCCCTCAACGACGAGATCGAGGTGCCGCTGGTGCGGGTGCTGGCCCACATGGAGCACGCAGGCGTGGGCGTCGACGCCGACGAGCTGCGGCGGCTGCGAGACAAGCTCAACGGCGAGGTCGAGAGCCTGCGCCAGCAGGTGTACGACGACGCGGGCACCGAGTTCAACGTCAACTCCACGCCGCAGCTGCGGGAGATCCTGTTCGACAAGCTGGGCCTGACACCGCAGAAGCGCACAAAGACCGGCTACTCCACGGACGCGTCGTCACTGGAGAAGCTGGCGGGGCAGCACCCGATCATCGAGCACCTGCTCGCCTACCGCGAGGTCGAGAAGCTGCGCTCCACCTACGGCGACGGGCTGCTGGCCGAGGTGGCCGATGACGGGCGCATCCACGCGACGTTCAACCAGACCGTGGCCCGCACCGGCCGGCTGTCGTCGGACCAGCCCAACCTCCACAACATCCCGGTCCGCAGCGAGATCGGGCGGGAGTTCCGCCGGGCGTTCGTGCCGGCACCGGGATGCGAGCTGCTGGTGGCCGACTACAACCAGATCGAGCTGCGCTGCATCGCCCACCTGGCCCAGGACCCGGGGCTGATCGAGAGCTTCCGGTCGCGGCGTGACATCCACACCGAGACGGCGTCGCGGGTGTTCGGGGTCGAGCCCGAGGCCGTGACCATCGAGCAACGGTCCAAGGCGAAGATGGTGTCGTACGGCCTGGCGTACGGCATGGAGGCCTACGGGCTGGGGCAGCGGCTCAACATCGCCACCGAGGAGGCGGCGCTGATCCTCGTCGCCTACTTCGAGGCGTTCCCGGCGGTGAAGGACTACATGGAGCGCACGGTGGCCGAGGCCCGCGAGCGGGGCTACACCGAGACGCTGTTCGGCCGGCGTCGGCAGATCCCCGAGCTGTCGTCGCCCAACTACCGCATCCGCCAGGCGGGGGAGCGGCAGGCCATGAACGCCGGCATCCAGGGGTTGGCGGCCGACATCTTCAAGGTCGCCCTGGTGCGGCTCACCAGTGCGCTGGAGGACGCCGGGATGGACAGCCAGCTGATACTCCAGGTGCACGACGAGGTGCTGCTGGACGTGCCCCCAGCCGAGCACGACCGCGCCGCCGGGGTGGTGGTGGAGGCCATGACCGGCGCGGTCGACCTGAGCGTGCCGCTGGAGGTCAACCTGGCCTTCGGCCCCACTTGGGCCGACGCCAAGGGGTGACGGTGAACGCTTCTGTCAGACCTCGATCGCCACATCGCGCGTGAGCGCTGACAGAACGGGTGGGGACCACTGGTTCGAGCCCGTGGCCGAGCACCTCGGCGAGGCGTACCTGCGCTACTCGTTCACCAAGGGCACGGCGCAGGAGGTCGAGTTCCTCGTCGACGCGCTGGAACTGCAGCCCGGACAGCGCGTGCTCGACGTGGGATGCGGGCCCGGGCGCCACGCCCACGCGCTGGCCGAGCGGGGCCTCGAGGTGGTGGGCGTCGACATCAGTCAGCGGTTCGTCGACATCGCACGCGAGGGCGCCCCGGCCGGCGCCACGTTCGTGCGGGCCGACGCCCGTGACCTGCGCTTCGACGCCGAGTTCGACGCTGCCATCTCGCTGTGCCAGGGTGCGTTCGGCCTGGCCGGCGGTCCGGGGGCGCCGCTGGACGCCGACGGCGCGGTCCTGGATCGTGTCGCCCGGGCGCTGCGCCCGGGGGGCGTGGCGGCGGTGTCGGCGTTCTCCGCCTACTTCCAGCTGCGCTGGCTCGAGGAGAGCGACACGTTCGACGCCGACGCCGGCGTCAACCACGAGCGCATCGAGGTCAGAGACGCCGGCGGGGCGACCACGTCCGCCGACGCGTGGACCACCTGCTTCACGCCCCGCGAGCTGCGCTTGCTGGCCCGGCGGGCCGGGCTGGACGTGCGAGCCATCTGGTCGGTGACACCCGGCGCCTACGCCGCCGATCCGCCGACGATCGACACGCCGGAATTCCTGTTGGTCGCCGAACGGCCGGCCGAACCGGCCGAACTGGCCTGACCGGGCCCGAGCGGCCCGCTGCGAAGCGGTAGGAGCGGGAAAAACGGCCCGGAGAGCGGGCGCGGAGCGCTCGCTCGTAGCCGTTCGCGGCACCCGGCTGCTACCCTCGCCGGACGCGCCTGCGGCGCGCCCTCGTGGCCGTCTCGCCGCCAGCGGGACCCGCGATCCGCTGTTTCCTACCCCCCAAGAAAGCCGACCAGTTCGTGTCCGACGCCCAAACAACCGATCCCACCGCAGCCGCGACCGTCGCCGATGGCGATGCGAGCGCCGAGGGCGGGTACACCCCGCGCCAGATCGTCGACGACGATCTCGGCGGCAGCTTCGCGGACGCCATCGATGCCACCCTCGTCACCGTCGAGGACGGCGCGATGGTCACCGGCACCGTGGTGCGCGTCGACCGCGACGAGGTCCTGCTCGACATCGGCTACAAGTCCGAGGGCGTGATCCCCAGCCGCGAGCTGTCGATCCGCAACGACATCGACCCCAACGAGGTCGTCAAGGTGGGTGAGGAGATCGAGGCCCTGGTCCTCACCAAGGAGGACAAGGACGGCCGCCTCGTGCTGTCCAAGAAGCGGGCCCAGTACGAGCGGGCGTGGGGCGACATCGAGCGCGTGAAGGAAGAGGACGGGGTCGTGTCAGGCCCGGTCATCGAGGTCGTCAAGGGCGGCCTGATCCTCGACATCGGCCTGCGGGGGTTCCTGCCCGCCTCGCTCGTCGAGCTGCGCCGGGTGCGCGACCTGCAGCCCTACGTGGGCAAGTCGCTCGAGGCCAAGATCATCGAGCTCGACAAGAACCGCAACAACGTCGTGCTGTCCCGCCGGGCATGGCTGGAGGAGACGCAGCGGGAGCAGCGCGAGGACTTCCTCGCCAACCTCAGGCCCGGCGAGGTGCGCAAGGGCGTCGTGTCGAGCGTCGTCAACTTCGGCGCCTTCGTCGACCTCGGCGGCATGGACGGGCTGATCCACGTGTCCGAGCTGTCGTGGAAGCACGTCGACCACCCCGGCTCGGTGGTATCGGTGGGCGACGAGGTCGAGGTGCAGGTGCTCGACGTCGACCTGTCCCGCGAGCGCATCAGCCTGTCGCTCAAGGCCACGCAGCAGGACCCGTGGCAGGAGTTCGCCACCAGCCACCGCGTCGGCGAGCTGGTCTACGGCCGGGTCACCAAGCTGGTGCCGTTCGGCGCCTTCGTCCAGGTAGGCGACGGCATCGAGGGCCTGGTGCACATCTCGGAGATGTCGGCGCACCACGTCGACCTGCCCGAGCAGGTGGTCACGCCGGGCGAGGAGCTCTGGGTCAAGATCATCGACCTCGACCTCCAGCGCCGCCGGATCAGCCTGTCCATCAAGCAGGCAGCCGAGGGCGGTGTCGTGGCCGCCGAGTACCAGGAGCACTTCGGCGAGCACGCTTACGACGAGCAGGGCAACTACATCGGCCCCTCGGTCGAGCACTCACCGGAGGCTGACGAGGCCTGGGCGGAGTAC
>DASQUK010000122.1:0-13330 GCA_035641315.1 Acidimicrobiales bacterium
CGGCTCGGTGCTCGTCACCACGACGTTGGCGCCCGGCCTCGGGCCATTGCTGTCGCGGCTGCAGGGCATCGTCGCCGAGACGGGCTCGGTGCTGTCACACCTGGCCATCCTGGCGCGTGAGGCGGGGGTGGCAACGGTGGTCGGCTACGCCGGCGCGACCGACGACCTGCCCGAGGGCGCCGTCGTGCTGGTGGACGGCGACACGGGACGGGTGACGATCCAAGAGAAGGAAGCCGCGTCGTGAGGATCATCGGCTGGCTGGCGGGCATCGGCACCCTGCTCGCGGGTGTCCTCTACATGGTCGTCTCGCTCAACCGCTGGGAGTGGAACCGGGCGCTGTTCTTCGGGTTGATCGTGCTCATCGCCGAGGTGGGGCTGGCGACCGGCCTGATCCTGCGTCGCCTCGCCCGGCTCGAGTACAACGTCACCCGGGTCGACCCCGCCGTCAGCTCCATCCTCCGCGAGACCCGGCCGCCGTCGCCCGACCGCTTCGCCTGGCTGCGCGAGGCGCAGGACATGAACGTGTTCATCACGTTCCTGGTCGGGGGCGGGGTGCTGCTGTCTGGCATCGCCTGGGTCGTCGACCGCGTGGCCTCGAAGACGTCGTCGCCCGCCGGCGAGGAGCGTCTCGGCCGCCAGCTCGACCCGATCAGCTACCCGGCGGGCGGCCTGCTGCTCGACGACATCACCGTGCTGGCGCAAGAGGTGCCGGGCGCCAACGACGACCAGATCCGCCAGCTGCTGCGCCGCGGCGGGCGCCCGGCATAGGCCCGCCATGAGCAGCCCGTGAAGAAGCTCACGCCGATGCGGCTCCTGCTCGGGGCCGTCGGCCTCGGGATCGGCATCGTCGCGGTCCTGGCCCTGCGGGAGGCCACGCTCTCGACACACGAACCGGTGTCCGAGGCCCGCGAGACCGAGCTGGTCGTGTCCGCCAAGACCAAGGGCGGCGAACAGGACCAGACCCTCCCGGAGATGGTCGAGGCCCAGCTGCGCACGTGCCGGCTCGAGGTCACGTCCGACCTCGTGGCCCCGATCGAGGAGCTGGGCGACGGACGGTTCCGGGCCGTGCTGGCCCCGGCGATGGACGAGACCAACCGCCGCCAGTTCCGGGGCTGCGTGGAGGACTGGGTGATCGACCACGTCAGGATCGACGTGGTCGATCTCGCCAACCTCGACTGACCCTCGCCCCGGCCGGGCTCGCCGGGGCGTTCCTGGGTCGGAAGTGGTCGCTCAGGCTCAGCAACCACTTCGGCGCCCGGAAACGGCGGCTACGACTTCGGTCGTTTCAGCAGGAGGACGGGGTTCTCGGACGCCCGGCCGCGTTCGAACACCGTGATGTCGTCGCAGACCTCCCACCCCTCGTCGCCCAGGCGGTTGAGCCCGTCGAGCCACGTGGCGCCGTCCGGCTCCACGAACACCGAGTAGGTGCGGTACTCCCAGCGGGTGAGCGTCGCCATGCCCCGCAAGGCTAGGCGGGCCGATGTGGGCCCTCAGCGTCCGGGGTGCCGGTGAGGCTGAACCCCCGGTAGCCGTCGGCCGTCACCTCGTCGCAGGTGGCGCGGTAGATGGGCAGCCCGCCGACGTACGGCATGAACACGCGCGGCTTGCCGGGCACGTTGGCGCCGACGTACCAGGAGTTGGCCGTGGGGAACAGCGTGCCGTTGGCCAGCTCGTTGACGTGGTCGACCCAGGCATCCTCCGACTCGACGGTGGCCTCGATGGCGCCGATGCCCTTGGCGCGCAGGAACGAGATGCAGTCGGCGATCCAGTCGACGTGCTGCTCGATGCTGACCACCATGTTGCTGAGCACCGAGGGGCTGCCCGGCCCGGTGACGATGAACAGGTTGGGGAAGCCGGCGGTCGCGAGGCCCAGGTAGGTGCGGGGGCCCGCCGCCCACTTCTCCCTCAGCAGGCTCCCTCCCCGGCCCCGGACGTCGATCCGCAGCACCGCGCCGGTCATGGCGTCGAACCCCGTGGCGAAGACCAGGCTGTCCAGCTCGTGGACCGCGTGCGTGGTCCGGACTCCCGAGGGGACGATCTCTACGATCGGCGTTCGCCGCAGGTCCACCAGCGTGACGTTGTCGCGGTTGAACGTCTCGAAGTAGCCGCTGTCGAGGCAGGGCCGCTTGGTGCCGAAGGGATGGTCGGTCGGCGTCAGCGCCTCGGCGACATCGGGGTCGGCGACGATCTCGCGGATCTTGGAGCGGATGAAGTCCGCCGCGGTGTCGTTGGCGGACTTGTCGACGATGAGGTCGGCGAATGTCGTGGTCATGGACATGAGGCCGCCGGCCTCCCATGCCGCCTCGTAGCGCCGCCGTCGCTCGTCGGGGTCGACCGCCAGGGCCGACTTCGAGGGTGCCGGAACCGCGATGCCGGCGTACGAGCGGCGGGCCCGCTCCCGCAGCGCCGGGTAGCTGGCCTTCACGGCCGCCTGCGCCTCGGGGTCCAGCGGCCTGTTGCGGGCGGGCAGGCTGAAGTTGGGCGTGCGCTGGAAGACGACGAGGTGTGCCGCCTGCTCGGCGATGACCGGGATCGACTGGATCCCCGACGAGCCGGTCCCGATCACGCCGACGCGGCGGCCGCCGAAGTCGACCCCCTCGTGCGGCCACCGGCCCGTGTGGTACCAATCGCCCTCGAAGCTCTCGAGGCCGGCGACCTCCGGCCGCTTCGCCGCCGACAGGCAGCCGGTCGCCAGGATGCAGAACTGCGCCGAGACCTCGTCGCCCCGGTCGGTGATGACAGTCCACCGTCCGCCGGCCTCGTCGTAGGTGGCGGCGGTGACGCGCGTGTCCAGCTGGATGTCACGCCGCAGGTCGAACCGGTCCGCGACGTGATCGATGTAGCGCAGGATCTCGGGCTGGGAGGGGTACCGCTCGCTCCACTCCCACTCCTGCTCCAGCTCCGGCGAGAACGAGTAGGAGTACTCGATGCTCTCGACGTCGCAGCGGGCGCCGGGGTACCGGTTCCAGAACCACGTGCCGCCGACGCCGGACCCGGCCTCGAAGACCTGGACGGACAGCCCGAGCCCCCGCAGCCGGTGCAGCGCGTACAGCCCGGCGAACCCCGCGCCCACGACCACGACGTCGACCCGTCGCGGCGATCCTGCTGCTGCGGCGGGCCGTTCCTCGGTCTGCTCGGCGGTCACGGGCGCTCCTCACCGGGTGCCGGCTCGGTCCGGCCCCCGGCGGCGACGAGCTCGGCGATGTCGATGGGGCTGCACAGGGACACGCCGCCGTCGGCGACCAGCACCTGGCCCGTGACCCAGCGCATCTGGGCCAGGGCTACGGCCGCGGCGGCCACGTCGTCGGCGCTGCCGATCCCTCCCAGCGGCGTCCGGGCGCCGACCGCCTGCCGGTAGCCGGGCACGGCATCCGTCCGGGCGAACAAGGGCGTCGCCGTCGTGCCCGGCGCGATCACGTTGACGCGGATCCCCTGGGGCCCGAGCTCGGCGGCGGCGATCCTGGCCAGCTGTGCGACTCCGGCCTTGGAGCTGTTGTAGTGCGCCATGTGGCGGTCGGTCAGGAAGCCCGACACCGATCCGGTGACAACGATGGACCCGCCGATGCCGGACACCGCCATCGCCCTGGCGCACTCGCGGAGGCACACGAACGCCCCGCGGAGGTTCACGTCGTGGACGCGGTCCCACTCCTCGACGGTCATGTGGAGCAGCGGGACCAGCCCCCCTACGCCGGCGTTGAGGAACGCTAGGTCGAGGCCACCGAGCTGTTCGGTGGCGGCGGCGACGCTCTCGACCACCGCCTTCTCGTCCGCCACGTCGCATACCAGCGCCACGTCGCCGTCGCCCTCGCGTGCCTCGAGGTCGAGCACGGCCACCCGACCGCCGGCCTCCCGCAGCTGGCGCACGATGGCCCGCCCGATCCCCTGCGAACCCCCCGTCACCAGCGCCGCGGCGCCCTCGATCGTCATTGCTTTGCCGCGCCGTCAGCCGCCGAGGTTCACGTCGAGCGTGGCCTTGCGCCGCTCGAACCGCCATCCGTCGGCGGTGCGGACGAGCTCGTCCTCGTAGCGTCCCGTCATGGCGATGGCCACCGGGTCACCCGCCTTGCTGCGGTTGGCGACGATCAGGGTGCACGACTGGGTGGCCCGGTCGCCGTCGACCTCGATGATCGGGTCGGTGGTGATGTGCACGAAGCCGTAGCCCGTCTTGCGCGACATCTCGATCAGGGCGTCGCGGCCGAAGATCGGGGGACCGCCGCTGTACTCCATCACGCCGTCGGGCGTGAACGTGTCGGCCCAGGCTTCCGAGTCGACGTCGTCGAAGGCCCGGTTGTAACGGGCCGTCAGCTCCCTGATCGCGAGGTGGTCGAGCACCCGCTCGAGCGCGTCTGACATCGATGATCCTCCCCCTCCGAGGACGGCTGCGGCTGTCCTCTAGATCTTAGCGATGATGGCAGCCAGCTACTCGGCGGGGGCCGGCAGGAGCTGGTCGACGATCACCGGGGCGATGGACCGGCTGACCGGCTGTCCGAGCATCAGGCGCCGGAGGAGGATCGGTCCCACCAGGGCGTCGGCCAGCAGCCCGGGATCGGTGGTCGGCGGGAGCTCGCCGGACTTGACCGCGTCCCGCAACAGGCCGACGAGCACGGCGCGGCGCTCGGCGCTGAAGCGGGTGTGGAAGTCGCGCACCTTGGGATCGCGCTCAGCGGCGTCGATGAGCGCCGGCATGCACGTCGAGTACGTCGACTGCTCGACGAGACAGGCGATCTGCTCGATGACCGCGACGACCCGGTCGCGGAGCGTGCCCTGTCCGGGCACGACGACCGGCGCCTTGAGCGTCCGGAACGCGTCCTCGACCAGCTCGAGCTTTCCGGGCCAGTGTCGGTAGATCGTGCTCTTGCCGACACCGGCCCGGGCGGCGACCGCCTCGATGGTCAGGGCCCCGTAGCCAACCTCGCCGAGCTCGTCGAGGACGGCCTCGAGGATGACACGACGCGACCGCTCGACACGGGGATCGAGCTCGGTGACCGCGCCCGACGCGGCTGCCACGTCGACCATCGCCCCTAGTCTCGCACCTCGCCGGCCGGGACCGGAATCAGCTCGAGGCCGTACTCGTCGACGGCATCGTCGATCGCCTCGTCCTCGACGGGCTCACCACCACGGCGCCGCGAGAAGGCGAGGACCGCAGCCGCGGCGGCCACGGCGATGCCGACCGCCACGGTGTTGGTGGTGGTGAACGCGTCCGTGAAGGCAGACGTCGCCTGAGCCGCCACCTCGGTACCTCCGGGGATGCGGTCGGCGATCACGTTGGCCGCGCCGATGGATTCCTCCGCCGAGGCACGGGCGCCCGCGGGGAGCTGGATCCCGTCGAGGTCGATGCTCGAGCGGTAGGCGGTGGTGGCGATGCTGCCCAGCAGGGCGATGCCGAGGGCGCCGCCCAGCTCGCGCGTGGTGTCGTTGACGGCCGACCCGACACCGGCCTTGGACAGCGGCACCGACGTCATGATCTCGCTGGTCGCGGGCGCGGCGGTGATGCTCATGCCCGCACCGAGGATCGTGAAGGCGGCCCCGATCACCAGATACGGCGTGTCGGCGGTCAGCGTGGTCAGGATGCCGAAGCCCACGGCCACGATCCCCAACCCCAAGGCCATCACGCGGGCGGAGCCATAGCGCTCGGCCAGCGCTGCGCTACGGGGCGAGAAGGCCACGAAGGCGAGGGCCAGCGGCAGGCCCGCGAGGCCGGCCTCGAGCGGCGAGTAGCCGCGGCCGAACTGCAGGTACTGCGTCATGAGGAAGAAGAACCCGAACATCACGAAGAAGGCGATCGTGACCACGCCGCTGCCGGTGCTGAAGCGGCGATCGCGGAACAGCGTCAGCGGCAACATGGGGTGATCGCTGCGCTGCTCCCAGCGGACGAACAGCGCCAGCGCGGCGCCGGCCGCCAGGAACGCCGCGAGCACGGGGCCACTGGTCCAGCCGTCCTCGGGGCCCTGGATGATCCCGAAGATCAGCGAGCTCAGGCCGATCAGCGACAGCACGGCACCGACCGGGTCGAGCGGCGTGTGCGTGTCGTCGCGCGAATCGGGTGAGAAGGCCCAGACCGCGGCGGCGACGCCGACGACCACGGGCACGTTCACGAGCAGCGTCGAGCCCCACCAGAAGCCCTCTAGCAGCCCGCCGGTGATGATGGGACCGATCGACGCGCCAGCGCCGGCGAAGCCGGCCCAGATGGCGATGGCGCGCGGCCGCTCCTCTGGCGGGAAGATCGAGGTGATGATCGACAGCGTGGCCGGCATGATGAACGCCGCCCCGATGCCCATCACGCCCCGGCTGACGATGACCTGGGTTGCGTCGGATGCGAGCCCACCCATGAGCGCGCCCAGGCCGAACACGCCGAGGCCGGCGAGCAGGGTCCTTCGGCGACCGAAGCGGTCACCGATCGCACCCGCGGTGAGCAGCAGGCCCGCGAACACGATGGCATAGGAGTCGACAATCCACTGCAGCTCGGACGCCGAGGCCCCGAGGTCCTGCTGGATCGTCGGCAGCGCAGTGTTGAGCCCCGACACCGACATGACGACGAGGACGAGGGACAGGCACATGATCCCCAGCAGGAACCAACGCCGCGCGTGGATCGCGGGTTGCTCGTGCAGCGGGATCGCAGTCGTGGCGACGGGGGGAGAGGCCATAGGTGAGCTCCTTTGGGGGACTGCTTACGTACGCCTCAAACGAGACGGCTTCGTCTCATTAGAACGTATGCGTCTCGTATCGATACGGCAACGTTCGATACTGTGCTCTTCGTCACAGGAGCCGAGGACGAAGAACGGGCGGGAGCTCACCCGCGGAGCTGTCGCGGCGGTCCCTGGGGGCGGGGCGAACCAGTCCCCCAGGGAAAGCCGTCGACGTTACGGCTGGAGCGGCGGGTCGGCGTTGGTGGCCAGCTCCAGCGCCATCTCCGGGAACCAATCACCGGCGCCGGGATCGATCATTCCCCACTCCGGGTCGACCGTCTCGCCCGCCGGTCCCAGGCCCCGGGTGCATTCGCCGTCGGACTCGCCGGGGGTCTTCACCCACAGGTAGGCGGCGAGCAACGGCTCACCCGTGTCGAGGGTCGGCGCCCGGCCCAGCCCACGGTCGGGCGGGTTGCACCAGTCCTGCGGGTCGGGATAGGCGGGCGGGCTCCACGGTCCCTGTCCGTTGCGACTGGTGTCGATCACGTAGCGGGCCGTCGGCTCTACGTCGCCCAGCATGTTGCTGTAGCGGAGATTGATCCCCGACGTGTTGAGCTCAGGGTCATCGCTGTCGTCGCTCCACTCGCCGAAGCGATCGAGCGCCACCCCGGTCCACTCGCCGAGCAGGTCGGCGATCTTGGCGGGGAACGGGCCGCCGTTCCAGTACTGGTTCGGGCAGTTGAAGAAGTCGCCCTCGACCACCCCGGTGGCGTAGGCGATGCACTGCGAGATCCAGCGGCCGTACTGCACGTTGTTGACCGTGTACTGGTAGTTGGAGACGTTGAGGTAGAAGCCGTCCGCATCGGCCACCCCGGCCTGAACCAGCCGGTGCGCGATGTCGCCTGATCCGAGCCAGGCGCTGTGGGTGCCGTCGAGGTAGGTCGTGACGTTGGGCAGGTCGGCCAAGGCGTCCACGGCGTGGTTGAGCATTGCGAACCGCTCGGCCGCCGCCGTGGCCGGGTCGGCCTCCGCCGGCTGGCACCACTCGAGGGCGTTGGACCCGTCGGCGCTGCCGTAGGGGTCGTACCAGGGGATGATGCCCAGACCGTCGGGCTCGAGGATCACGATGGCCGGGTGGTCGCCGATGCCGGCGACGAACCCGTCGATCCACGCCTCGTACTCCGCCTGCGTGGTGGCCCCACCGGCGGAGAACTGGGCGCAGTCGCGGAACGGGATGTTGTAGGTGACCAGCACGGGGACCGACCGCTTGGCCGCCGCCCGGGTGACGGTCAGCCGGACATCCTGCTCCACCGACGTGGGTGTGCCGCGCTCGAACCAGACGGCCTGCGGGGTGTCGGTCATCGCCCGGATCAGGCTGGCCGCCTCCGTGTCTCCCTGTGAGATCAGCTCGGCGATCTGCCGCTTCGCCCCCGGTTGGGGCGGTGGCACGTACAGGTCGTCGCCCGTCTGCGACGGTGCCGCCGAGGCGGGCGCTCCCACGAGCGCTCCCATCAGCAGCATCGCCACCAGGCTCGCCGCCCATCGCCACGGAATCGACATGCTGCTCTTCATGGCCCCTCCTCCATTCGAGCTGTGGAAGCGCTCTCATGGTACGCGATCGACCGGGTGCAGGGGAGGGTTCCCGGGCCCTTGGACGCGATGAGGCCCCTGGCACTCGACGGCGGGGCAGCCGCCGAGCGCCAGGGGCTGTGGGAGCCCGACGACTCGCTACGAGTCGTCGCTGAAGGTCCCTCCGAAGATGTCGGAGTTACCGAAGGTGGGCGCGCATTGGTTGTTGGGGCCGGGGCGCAGCGCGTCCGAGTGCGATCCCGGCAGCTCAGCGGCCGAGGCACGGTCGCGCGGACGGTCGCCGACCACCGGCTGGGCGCCACCGCCCAGTACGTCCTCCACGAACGCCTGCCGGTAGGCGTTGATCGCCGGGCAGACGGTGCCGTTGCGCATGTCGTTCCAGACCGCCGAGCCGAAGTCGCGGGTGGCGACGGCGTAGTTGTAGTCGCCGAGGAACTCGGAGGTGAGTCCGTTGGCGCTCGACGCCCGGCCGTCACCGACGGCGCCCCGGTGCAACGTCGTCCACGGGCCGATCGCTCCGGTGGCGGCATTCACCTCCGCGTGGCGGACCACGCCGAGGACGCGGCGCGGTGAGGTGGTCTCGTTCCGCCAGGGGTCGAGCCAGGCGTTGTAGGTCAGCCATGCGTCGGTGCCGTCGGGCGAGATCGCGATCGCCGGGAAGTTGGCCCGGTCGGTGCCGTCGTTGGCATCAATGACCGGGGAGTAGGTCTCGCCACCGTCGGTGGAGCTCACGACGTAGGCCCGCTCGTTGTTGGTGCCGGCCCGGTCGTCAGACCACGTGATCAGGATCTGGTCGGTGGCGTCGGCGCCCGAGGGTGCCCCGTTGGCGATGTCGATGCTCGGGAAGCTGTTGGTACGGGCACCGGCGATGCCGTCGATCGTGAACCGGCCCTGTGCGGGGTCGAACTGCCCGATCCCGGCCACGGGCTGGACGATCGCCCGCGGGCGCTCGAAGGTGGCGCCACCGTCGAAGGAGCGCGCCTGGAAGAACACGCCTTCGCGCGTCCGGATGTCGGTGCCGATCCAGACCACGTACACCACGCCGGCGCTGTCCGTGCGGATCGCACAGCCCTGGCGGCCACCGGTCTGGCTGTTGTTGGTGGCCGGCGTGAGCTGGCGCTGCCGCCAGGTGTCGCCGCCGTCGGTGGAGCGGGCGAACAGCACCGGTTCCGATCCGGCGGCGCCGCGGAAGCCCACGTTGCAGACGTAAGCGTTGCCGAAGTGCGGGCTCGACTCCGCGTTGTCGGCCCACAGCTGCTCCTTGTCGCTGAACAGCGCCTGGTTCTGCCGGGTGACCACGACCGGATCCATCCAGGCGTCGTTGTCCCCGGCGATCGCACCGGCGATGTCGTCGGACCGGGACACCGCGATGGCGCCTTCGCCGGCGAAGGGCTCGGCGCCGGGCACCTTCGTGGCGATGTTGGCGTAGTAGAGGCGCTGGCCGTTGGCCCACGAGAAGTCGCCGGCCTCGTCGGGAACCGGGCCGAAGACCAGCTCCGGGTCGCCATTGGAGACCATGCCGTTCTCGAAGTAGTTGGGCAGCGTGCCGATCGGCCCGGCCGGGTCGGGTACGCAGCCGGTGTCGGTCGCCGGCGGCTGTCCCGGCGCCACGTCCGGTTGCCCGAGGCAGCTCGGCGTGACACGGGCCGAGAACCCGGTGTAGGTCGGTTGGGTCCAGGTCCGACCGGAATCCGTGGAGAACTGGACGCCCGACACGCCCACCCCGGGCGTGAACGGGCAGGTGCGGTCATCCCCCGCGTTGCACGCCTCCAGGTCGATGTTGTCGTTGGCACCCGCGGCCAGGATGTTGGGCTGCACCGGATTCACGGCCAGCCCCGGCTCGTTCTGCTTGTTCTGCGAGAACAGCG
Organism: Acidimicrobiales bacterium; assembly: GCA_035641315.1. GTDB lineage: Bacteria > Actinomycetota > Acidimicrobiia > Acidimicrobiales > VFJN01 > DASQUK01. The sequence continues at coordinate 10,085 of DASQUK010000122.1, forward strand.
CGTCGTTGCTCCCCACCGTCACCTCGGTGGAGCCACCCGGCGTGAGCGGGACGGCACCCACCAGTACAGGTAAGAGGAGGATCGTGATTAACGCCGCGGCCATGGCCCCGGCGAGGCGAGTGATACGCATTGCACCCCCATACGTCGTCGTATCGGACGTGCACGGCGCGCCACCGACCCCTGACGCTCATGGAAGCCCGCGACGTGCTGGCGCAGCCCCGCACCCATTGACACTCCCCCCGTCGGAACGCTCGCAAACAGAGCCGACTGCCGCGATCCGCCGCCGCTACTTCCGTGTCGGCCGCTCCCCGGTGGCTGCCGGCGCTATCGGTCGCTGAGTGCTTCTACGCGGGCGGCAAGCTTGTCGAGCGCCATCGTCCATCCGGCGGCACCCGGGGAGTCGCCGGGAACGCCGCTGTGGGTCATCACGATCTTGGTGCGGCCACCGACGTCCTCGAGCTCGACGCGGACCTCGGTCGTCCTGGGATGCGCCTCGGGCATGCCCATGTCCGACGGCGATAACACGTTGCCGTTCTCGTCGGACATGGACTCGGTGTAGACGAGTCGCTCGTTCTCGACCACCTCGCGGTACTCGCCGGCGAACCACATCTGCATCGGGCCGTCCGGGGATTGCATCTCCATGCACACCAGACGGGTGCCCCCCACGCGCACGTCCATCTCGGCGACGGGGATGGTGGCCCCGTCGGGGCCGTACCACGCCTTGAAGTGTTCCGGGTCGGTCCACAGCTGCCAGATGAGGCCCACCGGAGCATCGAAGCTCCGTTCGATCACCACCGCGTCCTGGGAGCCGTTGTTGTCAGTCATCGTGGTCGCCTGTCTTTCGTTGCGGTCGGAGTTGTGTGAGGTAGTCGTCCATCCGGTCGAAGCGGGCCTCCCAGACGGGCCGGTACTGCTCGGCCCAGGTCGAGACCTCCGCGAGCGGTGCGGCGTCGAGGGCGCAGGGTCGGTACTGGGCTCGGTGACCCCGCATGACCAACCCGGCCCGTTCCAACACCTTGATGTGCTTCGAGATGGCCGGGAGCGTCATCTCGAACGGCTCGGCGAGCTCGTTGACGGTCGCCTCACCTTCTGCGAGACGGGCCAGGATCGCTCGGCGCGTCGAGTTGGCCAGTGCGGCGAAGGTCTCGCTGAGCCGATCCTCGTCGATCGCCATCGTCATGGGTGCGGCCCGTACTTTCCCGTGCGGATAATTAACCGATATGGAAAGTACAGCCATCTGCCCCTGCCGTCAATCGTGCGCGTCGGCAGACGGCCAGTTTCACCGACTCCTCGGGTTCCGTAGGTCGGTGGCACCCGAATCCGGCGCTCACCAAACTCCACGCGCGCGATCGCGCGCAGCTTGGTCATGCTCGCTTACGAAGCGGGTGTCGTGGCCCCGGGCATTCCGTAGCCCCTGGGCCCCACCCTTGACACGCCAGGCGCTCCGCGTGCTTGATTGCTTCGACAGGAATGCCGACACAGACCTCGAGTCGGCAAGGGGGCAACATGCGGAGACGACTCGTCATTCGTGCCGCGGGGGTCGCAACAGCTGCGCTCGTCGCGTTCGCCACGCCAGCGGCGGCGTTCGAGTGCTACAACGCGCTCCGCTCGGCACAGGGAAATCAGTCTGCAGCACAGTCCAACGCGCTGTTCTCGCTCGAGGAGATCCTCACCGATCCGGAGATCGTCGGCTTGTGCCCGGATGGTGTTCAGTTCGTCCTGGCCGGGCTCGAGAGCGCGGGGTTCCGCACCGACGTGCTCATCAACTTCCGGACCCTCATGGCAAGGGGCCTGGAGAGAACGCACCCGGAGAAGCTGCAGGACGGGCGCGGGATCGATCACCTGTCCGACGAGTTCTTCGCCACCGTCGACCCGCTGATCGGGCAGGCATTCGGCATGTGTGCATAGCGCTCGCCTCCGCCCGCCGCGACCACGGCCACTGACGCGAGCGCGGCCGAGCGATCACGCGTCTCGTTCAGCGTCGCCGCCTGCTCCGCGATCACGTGCTTGCGCCGCGCCGACGCCCAGGAGGGCGTGGAGCTCGCTGCGCCCCCGCGCACCGAGCTTGGTGTAGATGCGTTGGAGGTGGTTCTCGACGGTCCGTTCGGAGAGGTAGAGCTGGTCGGCAATGGCTCGGCTGGTTCCGCCGCGGGCTGCGAGGAGGGCGATCTCCCGCTCGCGTTCGGTCAGGGGCGTGGCGGCGTCGAGGGCGGCCAGGGCCGGGGTGCGGGCTCCGTCGCACCGGTCGGCCAGTAGGTGCGCTCGGTTGGCGGCGGCGGTGCCCCGCCGGGCGTGGCCGGCGCGGCGCCAAGCACGCGAGGCGTCTGCGCAGGCCTCGGCCGCCACCAACAGCGCGCCCGTTCGTTCGAACCCATCGGTGGCCGCCTCCAGGGCCTCCGCGTCGCCGGCGGCCAGCGGCCGCACGTGGGCCAGGCGAGCGGCGATCGGCGGCGCCTCTCTGGTCGAGGCGAGATCGTGCAGCCGCCCCAGCGTCGCGGGCCGGCTCGCCGAGCCGGGCCAGGGCGTGTAGCAGGTGGGTGGCGAGGCCACCCTGACCGATGGCGGCAGCGTCGTCGGCGCCACGGTCGAGGATGGCTCGTGCGTCCCCGAGCCGGCTTCGGCCGCGGCGAGCCAGGCGCGGCCTTCGACGACGAACGGGTCGTAGATGCGGAGCAGGGGGCTGACCTCATCGCAGACGGCTTGAGCATCTCGGGCACCGGCCAGGTCGCCCGCCAGGGCCAACGCGGTGACGAGGTGTCCGAGCGTCATGCGGCGGTGGGCGTCGTAGCCGAGAGCGCGCATCAGCTCGTCGGCAACCCTCAGGTGCGCGGCGGCCGTCGCCACCCTCCCCTGGGCCAGGCATGCCCGGCCCAACACCACGCGGTACCAGGCTGCGCCCCGTAGCCGCCCGGCCTCGTCGCATCGTTCGAAGCGCTCACTGGCCAGGGCGTGGGCCTCGGCGATCCGGCCCTCCTCGATGAGCGTGAGCGCCAGGTTGTAGAGATGGATCTCTGGCGGCTGGTAGAAGAGGCCGCGCTTCCAGATGGTGGCGTGCATCTGCCGGGCTCGCCCCGCCAGCTCGCGAGCCATCGTCGTGTAGCCATCACAGAACAGCGCTGGTACGGCGACGATCGCGGCCGCCACCAGCGGGCGGGGGCTCGAACCCTCGAGGTAAGGCGCCACCTCGTCGATTGCCTGGCGGAGCCGACCGACGCTCACGTCGATGCTGGCGCGATAGGCGATCAG
>DASQUK010000123.1:0-2728 GCA_035641315.1 Acidimicrobiales bacterium
GTGCCGTACGGCAATGGTCGCGGGCGACGAGCAGCGAACGCTCAGCGTGGCTGGCCACCACTGCCCTGGGAGTCGCCTCCTCCCGGCGTTCCGGGGCAGGCTAGGACGGCCGAACGCGGGGAAACCGAGTCGTAGCCCTGATCCCGGTGACCGAACGCTCCAACCGCAACTCGGCCCGCATCGTCGTAGTCGACGAGGCCGGCAGCGTCCTCCTCTGGGTGCATCGAGGACCTGCTAGCGACGGCGGCGATGGCTTCGGCGCCGGTGAAGTCGTCGGCAGATCCGGGAACTACCTGGTAGGACGCGGGCACCATTCGTGACCACGCGAGAAAAGCCTCATGGCCGCCACTAGGGAGAACCAGATGGCCCTCGACAACGGTATGGATGCATAGGGGGCGGTTGAAGGAGGGAAGATGCGTAGAGCATCCATGGTTGTAGGTCTGATCGCCGCGCTCGTCGCGGTGTCGTTCACGGTTCCGGCCGCCGCCGCTCAGTCCACCTTCGTCCAGGCGACGCTCGTGGGCGACGGGGATCCCGATGGCTCGGGCTCGGCGGTCCTTGAGTTCGGCCGGGACAAGAACTTGGCGTTCATCTGCCACCAGATCCAGGTGGAGAATGTGTCGAGGCCGATCACGGGCGGGGCGATCACGGTCGGTGAGACCGGCGGGATCGTCGGCCGGCTCATCATCGTCCAGGATCCGGGTGGGGATCTGGAAGGCTGCACGGGACAGTTGGGCATCAAGGACCGGGATCTCAGGCGGATCCTGAAGGATCCCGACAGCCACTTCCTGCACCTCTACAACAACGAGCACCCGTGTGACGTCACCGGACTCGTGTGCCCGCCGGGAGCAGTCATCGGCCAGCTTGAAGCCGTGTCATGAGCAACGCGTGACAGTGCCTAGGGCAACTGCGTCGCTGCCAACCTGACGCAGTCGATAGCCGGGCGTTCGTCCTAGCCGGTGAACGCCCGGCTCCTCGGCGAGCCCCGCCCGCCGGTGTCGCAAACACCTGGGCCGGCGAACCCATCGATGAAGACGACGCGCTGGTCGTACCCCCTGTGCGTGAGGATGCGCAGAGTTACCGCCGGAAGGTCGAGTATCACCGCCACTAGTCGCACCATCAAGATCCTCCACGTGGTCGACGAGTTCACCCACGAGTCCCTCGCCGATGTGGCCGACCACAGCATCGACGCCGACGCCAGCGTGACGAAACGGGGCCACACTCGACCTGCTCGTTCACGAACCCTTGCGGGCGGTTTGAGCGGTTCCACACGTCGCTCGAACGTCTCGACAGACTCTAGCCGCGAACCTCCCGCCTCCTCCCCAGCCGCCCGTCAAGCGCCAAACGGGATGGCATGCGCGAGTTCGTCCGGTAGCTCGAGCAGTGCGCCTCCCTGAGAGGGCACACCGCACCCGACGCCGGCAGCACAACGCACCAGCACGGCGCCAGCAGCTCGTTAACTTCGCAGTGCGACATCACCTCGTGCTCCGAGCATCCCGCCAGCCCTGCAGGGCCACAGGTGCCGCACTGGGCTCGCGCTGTCAATGGTCATCACCTACTCCCCAGTCGGGGGCAGTGGCTGTAGGGGGCGGACGGACAACCAGGGCGTCGAACTGGGGAGAGCAGCCAGGGGCGCTGGTTTGCCTCCTTCAAAGTGCCGTTCGAGGCGAGCGCCGGCGAGGCGTGACACCGCTTGCCACGGCCACCCTACGTAGCAAGATGGCTGTGCGCGGGCAAATCTGGCGAGCGGCAACTGGCCTGCTGGGCGGTGTGTCAGTAAGCCGCCAAGCGGCGACGGGACCTGGAAGGCACCGGGGCGATGGCTTCCCCGACCGCTAGAGCCCTTCTCGAAGCCATCCCGGCTGGGAGTGATCACGTCAAGTCGTCGACGCCGAGGCGTCCTGATCGCCGTCGTGGTCGAGTGCGAGGCCGCGGACGCGGCCCGTCAGGCGCCTTGCGTCATGGGCGATCCGGTCGAGCATCGACGCGAACTCGTGGAGCGTCTCGTCGTGCTCGGGTTCCAGAAGATCCAGGGCAGCGTTGCGCTGATCGACGACCGGTGAGAGCCAGCCAATGCAGTGGCTGACCCGTTCGTTGAGGTCCGTAAGCACGCGGGCCCCATCGCACAGCTCGCCGCTGACCTCCTCGCTGACCTGATCGGGCTCGACAAGAAGCTGGCCGCTGTCGAGGCCGAGATCCGCTCACCGGTCAAGCGCACCCCGACCGGACTGCCCGACATCTACGGCATCGGCCCCGTGATCACCGCCTCGATCCTTGGCCAGGTCGGCGACGTCGCGCGGTTCCGGGACCGTCACCAGTTCGCCAGCGACAACGGCACCGCTCCCGACGACAGGGGCAGCGCCGGCAGGCCGGTCCACTGTGTGAACCTCATGGGCAACCGGCGGCTGAACCACGCGATCCACATGGCGGCGATCACCCAAATCCGTAACCGGCGCAGCCCTGGACGGGCCTACTACGACCGCAAGCTCGCCGAGGCCAAGACGAAGAAGGAAGCCCTTCGCTGCCTCAAGCGGTGGATCTCTGACACGATCTACCGGCAACTCGTCGACGACGCCGCCCGCTGGGCGGAGACGGGCCCGGGAGGGCAAACGGGGACGACTCTGCAATCCAGCGTGACCGGCCCAACCCCGACGGCCGGCTCTTCGGACAAGCCACAACCCGGGCCCACCACTGAGACTACGCCCACCCCTCTCGCCAACACCGGTTG
>DASQUK010000124.1:0-53015 GCA_035641315.1 Acidimicrobiales bacterium
GGCCGTGAGCGCCGCCGCGGCCCGGTCGTCGACCGGCAAGCTGCCGAGCGGGCTGGCACCGATGGCGTCGGCCACCTCGGCCACCGAGTACGGCTGGTCCCCCACCAACAGCAGCGACAGCGCCTTGGGCCGCAGCATCGACACCCGGCTGGCCAGGTGGTGGACCTCCCCCACCACTGGTCGGGCCACCACGACCAGCAGGTCGGCCTCGCTGGCGACGTCGTGGGCGGCCGAGCCCGGATCAAGCCGCCCACAGTCCACCAACACGTCGGCAGGCAAGGACGAAAGCACCCCGGGGAGCCCGCCCCGCAGCGCGGCCAGTGCGGCGCCCGCCTGGTCGGCAGCGACCGGACCGACCAGCACCCGGCGGGTTCCGGCGTCGGCCCCGTCCTCAGACGAGGCCGCCCCCGCCCTCGCGACGAACGGCAGCGGCTGGGTGTGGTCGACGAACGTGGACCGGTCCAGTTGCCGGCGGCCAGCGGCGGCCAAGGACACCAACCCGGGCTCGGTGGCGAGATCGAACCGCACCACCAGGTCGCCCCCCGAAGGGTCGAGCTCGGCGACCACGAGGTCGCGCTCGGCCGGCCAGGTGGCGGCCAGGGCGGCGATCGCGGTGGTGACGCCCGGTGACGCTTTGGCGGAGGCGAACGCGACGTACGCCATACCTCAGGCCGCTCAGGGCCGCGCCGCCGCGTGGACCACGGTGATCGAGTCCGAGTGGATGGCGGCGGCGATGTCGGGCAGCAGGCCCTCGGGCACCCGCACCGACACCGAGACGGTCGATCCCCCGTCGTCGTCGGACCGCACCGAGAAGACCCGGCCCTCCCCGATGGTTTCGGCGACAGGACCCTCGCCGGGCCCTGCGTCGGTCGAGCTCTGCAGCAGCAGCACCCGGGCGCCGGCCTCGAGCTCGGCGGGAAGCTCCTCCACGGCGACGGGCACGGCGATCACCGCTGTCCCGGTCTCGAGCCCCTCGTCCTCGCCGACCGCCGAGGGGACCAGCATCATGCCGGCCTTGAGGTCGCCGGCCGCCGGGCGCCCGACCACTTGGTCGCGGGCCGACGACGCCACCGGCTCGATGCCGGGGTCGGCCGCCACCCGGACCACCTGCAAGTCGTCCTCCTGGATGATCTGGCCAGCCGGCACGTCCCGGCGCAGCGCCAGCACCGGCTCGCGGCCGCCGGCGTTCATCCACAGCACGACGAAGCCCAGGGCCGAGGCCAGCGTCACCAGCACGGCCAGCAGCGCCAGCGACCAACGCCGCTGTCGGCCGCCACCCGGCACCAGCGCCGGCGCCGGTCGCCCCGGGACGCCGGGGGCCGGGCTGCGGGTGGGAAGCGTGGTCGAGGCCATGGCGGCTCCTAGTGGTCGCGCGCCGCGATCTGATCGTCGTGGGGCGGCGGCGGTTCAGGCTTGGGGATCGGCGGGCCGCCCCACACGCCCTCGTCGGGGAGCAGCACCATGCCGCCTCCGCCGTCGGGTGCGAGAGTCGCCCGGTCGGTGACGGCCACGGCGTCCCCGTCACGCCCGTCGTCGAGCAGCACCATGCCACCCCCCTCGGCGGCCGGCGCCGGCGGCCGCGACTCCGGCTCCGGGTCGGGCGCGGATGCCGGCGGGGTGGCGCGTGGGGTCAGGCCGCCGGCGTCCTCAGGCAGCTCGAGGAGCCAGCCGGCGTAGATGAGATCGGGATCGGTCAGGCAGCGCCCGTCGGGCTGCACCCTGCCCTGGTTGAGCCGGAAGATCTCCTGCCAGCGGAACGGGTCGCCCAAGTGCCGCTCGGCGATGTCCCACAGCGTGTCACGGCGCTGCACCTCGTAGATCGGCCCCGGCACCGAGCGGGCACCGACCGCGGCGCCGGCGGGGACCGCGTGCTCCCCCGGCAGCTCGTCGACGACGAGCGTCACCGCGGACTGGGCCATCGCCGCCAACGGCCGCGGCGGGTGCCCCCCGGAGCCGGAGCCGGGAATGCCCTTGGTGGCGAGCAGCGCGCCCAGGAGCGCAACGGTCGCCACCAGCCGGGCCGCGCCCCGCTGCAGCCCGCCCGCCAACGGCACCGCGCCCGCCTTGCGCCCGCGCACGTAGGCGACAGCCTCGACGAGCAGCGACGCCATCAGCTCGATCCACACCAGCCAGCAGACGAGGGCCAGCGCCTTCACCAGGAACTCGTCGGGTATGTACGTGTCGCGCAGCGCCGAGCTGATCTGCGACAGGGTCGGCACCTCGCTGGGCAGCGGCCAACCCACCCACGAGATGAGCCCGGCGGGGACGCCCACCGCGAGGACCACCACGCCGACGAGCGCGACGAAGCCACGGCCGGCATCGGACCACCGGTGCGGCGTGTCGAGCTGCATCCTGGCGTCCATCGTCACCTCACCACTCCTCAGCAGGCTCCCAGCCTCTAGACGCCTTCAGATGATGCCACCTCGATGCGGTCGCAATCGCCGCCTCCCTCGGCCAGCGACGCAGCGCCGCCCGGGCCGACCGGCTCGGTGCGGTCGGGCTGGTAGCGGTGCCGCTCCACCTCGGGCCAGACGTCGAAGTACTGGACCTCGCCGGCGGCGGCCCGGTAGAGCCCGGGCGTGTCGGTCCCGTCGCAGTCCCAGTCGCCGAGCACGAGCTGATCGCCAGGCGCACCGATGGCGATCCGCTGCGAGTCGCCATCGATGGTGATGGTGAGGATCATGCGTTCGGTGCCGCCGACGTCCTCGGGCTGATAGACGCCCGTGGTCGGACAGCCGTCGCCCTCGGGATCGCCCGCCACGACCAGTGCGGCCGGCCCGGCCACCGGCTCCTCGACATCCGGACAGGCTCCGATCGCCTCGCCACCGTCGTCGCTGTCGTCGGACGACACGAGGCCGCGCACGACGAACAGCAGCCCCGCGGCCGCCAACACCACGGCCGCCGACGCCGGGATGCGCCGGCCCCAGCGCCGCGGGGCCACCTCGGGCTCCCGACGGGGCGGGCGGGGCCCGAAGGTGCGGGTCGCACCGGCGCTGCCACCGGCGGCCGCGTCGCCCTCGCCGCCAAGGCCGAGCGCCGCGCCGGGACTGGCCGCCGGCCCCGGCAGCCGGATCTCGTCGGCCGGCAGCGTCGCCCGCAGGGCCCGGGCGAAGTCGTCGGCCGAGGCGAAGCGTTGCTCGGGATCGCGGTCCATGGCCCGTTCCACCACCACTGCCAGCGGCTCGGGCACGTGGGTCAGGCTCTCGAGCCGCAGGTGCCGCCCTGCGTCGGCCGCCCGCACGACCGCCAGCGGCACCGGTCCGCGGTAGGGCGGCTGGCCCGCCAACGCCTGGTAGCAGACGACGCCGAGCGAGTAGATGTCGGCCCGGGGATCGGGGTGGGCGCCGTCCAGCAGCTCCGGGGCGACGTACTCGGCCGTGCCGCTGATGTCTTCGCCGGTGAGGGTGCGACGCCCGAGCGTCCGGGCCACGCCGAAGTCGGACAGCAGCGGCTCGCCGTCCGACGTGAACAGCACGTTGGCGGGCTTCACGTCGCCGTGGAGGATCCCCCGCCGGTGCGCCGACGCCAGCGCATCGGCCACGGGCGCGGCGACGGCGACGACTTGGCCGGGAGCGAGGCGGCCGCGCTCCGCCAGCAGGTCGTCGAGCGACCCGCCGGGCGCGAGCTGCATCGCCAACGCCACGCCACCACCGCCACCACCGCCCTCGCCGTCGTGCAGCACCTCGAGCACGCGCACGATGTGGGGGTGGTCGAGCTCGGTGAGGAGGGTGGCCTCGCGCCGGAGCCGCTCGAGGTCCGCCGCGCTCCCGCCGACCCGCAGCCGCTTGAGGGCCACGACCCGGGCGACGGGCCCCTGACTGCGGGCCCGCCACACCGTTCCCGACGCGCCGGCCCCTATCTGCCGTTCGAGCTCGTAGTCGCCGACCGCGGGGCGGCTACTGGTTGCCACCCGCCGTCTGGATGTTGGTGTTCACGGTCATGATGTCGTCGCTCATCATGGTGAGCCGCTCGATGGCGGTCTGCAGCGCGCGCTTGGTGTCGGGCCACTCGGCGTAGAAGGCGTCGGCCGATCCACCGGCGAAGTTCTCGGGGTTGAGGCTGTCGCCGTGGCTCACGAACGTGCTGATGCTGTCGAGCAAACCGCCGTTGATCGTCTTCTTCATGTTGTCGATGGCCTGGATGGCCTCGGTCGTCGACTTGACCACACCCTGCGTCATGCTTGGCTCCCCTTGGTTCCAGCGGCGCCGACCCCCCACGGTCGGCTCGTCCCAGCAGCGCCCGCCGGGCGAACACACTAGCCACCCCCCACAGGCGCGCTCGCGGGTGCGGTCGTTCGCTAGTGTCGTCGCCGTTCGTCGGGCGGGCCGCGCAGATGGGGAGGCACACGATGGCGGCCGAGATGCCGGCAAAGGTCGAGGCGGTGGCGGGCGCCACCGTGGTCGATTTCCCCTGGGCGGCGGCCGCGGCGGCCGTGACCGCCCTCAACACGGCGTCGAGCACCCTCGGCACCCAGCTCGACTCCCGGGCCACGATGCTGCCGACGATCGCCGACTGGGAGGGCACCTACCGCGCCGAGTTCGACAGCGCCTACGGCCGCATCACCGCCACGGCTTCGGGGCTGAGGGAGACGCTCACCACGCTGGCGTCGTCGATCGTGTCGGGCGCCGACGACGCCAACCAGGCGCAGCACCGCTACAACCAGGCGGCGCTCGAGCCCGACCCTCCCGCGTCCACCGCCCGCCGCTCCGGTCGCAACATCCCCGTGTGAGCGAGCCGTGGCCACCAGCAGCGCCAACCCGTTCAAGCTCGGCCGCTACTCGAGCGACGGCCTCGCCCTCGTCGCCACGCTGAAGACCCCGGCCGAGACCGTGGCCTCCGCTCTCGACGGCCTGCGGGGCAGCGGCTCGCCGTACCTGCCGGCGCTGGGCGAGCCCGACGCCACGCTCACCGACCTCGTGGGCGACTGGCACCACCTCGACGAGTTCGCCGGCGACGTGGCCAACGCCTTCTTCCAGGCCAACCACCGCCTCGGCGAGCGCCCGCTCACCCCGGGGCAGATGGACGCGATGGTGCTGTCGATGGGCGACGAGTCCATCCTGAGCCTCGGCCATGTGGGCTACGCCGACCGCGACGCCGCCATCGCCGCCGCCAACCAGCTCACGCAGGACATCCGGGCGGCCTTGGAGGACGGCATCGGGGACGACGAGCTCGACCGCCTGGCGGACCGGGCGACGCGGGGCCAGTTCGACCCGGCGTTCGCCGTCACGTTCGTGGAGGGCATGGGCGTCGACGGCATGGTCCGCATCCCGGCGCTGATCGAGGCGGCGTGGCCCGACGGCGAGTACGGCGACAACCCGGGGTGGGGACAAGAGCGGCTGGCGCCGTTCGCCATGTTGCTGACGACCGCCATGGACACCCGGGCCGCCACCCCGGAGATCGACCGCCACGATCCCGACAACCAGGACCTCGCCGACGGCGACCGGCTGGGCGAGGACTGGGTGGACGAGTTCACCAACTTCTGGCAGGCCGACGAGTTCGACCAGCCCAACAACCTCCACTACAGCCTGCTGGTGGAGCACGCTGCGCTGCCCACCGACGTCCTCGTCGACGTGGCCAACCGCCAGCTCGACTATCTGCTGGCCCATGACGCCACGCCGATCAGCTACATGAACGGCATCCCCTGGGGCCACGAGGACTCGATGGCCGAGATCAACATCCTCGACGCCCTCGGCGCCAACCGGGACGCCTCGCTCGAGTGGTTGACGATGAAGAACCCCGGCGACGGCACCATCTATTACCCGGGGCGCACCGCGAGCAACATGGAGATGCTGCTGCGCTACCACCCCAACACGGTCGATCCGACCCTCGGCCAGGCGTTGGCGACCGTGGTGGACAACGGGCTGCAGCACTGGGACCGGAGCGGGTCCGCCGAGCTGTTCGACATCGCCGTCGACACGGTGGGCGACCAGGATGCCGTCCACTTCGACGCGCTGCTGCCGACCCTCGGCGAGGGTGCCCGCGAGCACATGGACCGGCTCGTGGATCGCACCGACGAGCGCCTGGGCGGCCAGGACGCTTTGCAGGGCCTGCACGACGCGCACGACTTCCTCAAGGTGCTGATGGACGACGACGCGGCCGCCAACTCGATCTACCAGGGCGGCCTCGAGTACGTGCGGGACTCCCTCGATGCCGACCGCGACGGCGGTGGCTTCACGGGCCGGTCCATCAAGATCGGCGGGCTGATGGGGCTCATCACCGAGGCCGACGAGAACGCCCGGGTCGCGGCCACCGACGCACGCATCGCCGCCCGCCAGAGCTTCCTCGACGGTGTCGGGTTGGTGAAGGACATCGTGGGGCTGGTGCCTGTCGCCGGGCAGACCGCGAGCTCGGCCATCAGCATCGGGAGCTTCGCCCTCGACCAGGCCATCGACAACTTCGGGATGTCGGGCCTCGAGGGCGCCGTCGATCAGCAGTACCGCGATATGGAGGGGGTGCGGGCGGGGATCCGTGCCGAGCTGTCGAGCGCGATGGCCGCATACGAGTACGGCGTCCGGGGGACCTGGACGTCCGCCGAGGTCATCGAGGCCACCAACGGGGAGCTGGGCTACGAGGCCGACGGCATGGACACCGACTTCTTCGCCGACGGCACCACGGGAGACCGCCGACCCATCAAGCCGTTCGCCGAGATGAGCGACGACGAGCGCGAGGCCTACAACCAGTGGTTCAACTCCGAGCAGGTGCGCAACGTGGTGGGCGGCGAGCGCATGGACGCCGGGCAGCGGATGGACGAGGTGATCGACAGCCTCGAGCACCGCTGATGGGCCGGTCCGCCGCCACCGTCGCGCTCGCTGGATCGGCGGCGATCGCGGTTGTGGTGGGGGTGTCCGCCTGCTCCGACGACGGGGGCGACGATGCCGACGGCGAGGACGTCGGCGCGCTCGAGACGGTGGTCGAGAGCGACGACCTCGACGACGCCGTCGACGTGGCGGCCGGGGGCGGCGGCGTGTGGATCGCGCTCGACGGTGGCCAGGTGGTCGCGGTCGGGGACGACGGCGTGGAGCCGGTGGCGGAGCTCGATGCCGTGTCGACCGATGCCAGCATCGCCGCCGGCGGCGACGGCACGCTGTACGCCACGGACGCCGAGCGCCAGCAGCTCCTCCGCTACCGGGACGGCACGGTCGATTCCGGCCCGGTGCCCGCGGTCCAGGAGCTCAGCGAGCTGGCCGCCGGGGCCGACGGAAGCGTGCTGGTCGGCGACTACGAGGGTCTGCAGCTCGTGTCGGTCGGCTCGGACGGGCGTGTCGAGGAGCTGGCCGACAACGTGCTCGCCGGGCCGATGACCGTGGCGCCGGACGGCACGCTCTACTACGTCGAGGACCAGCTGTTCGACGGGCGGATCGTGACGTTGGCCCCGGGCGGTGGGCCGGCGCGCCTGACCCAACCGGTGGAGCGCGACGACGAGGGCGACCCCGTCGAGCCGCCGTCAGAGGGAGCGTCGGCCGACGACTCCTACATCGACGCTCGGGACCTGGCCGCCACCGACGACGGGCTCTACGTGCTGACGTTCACCAACGAGGTGTGGCGGATCGGCGGGGACGAGGAGCTCGAGCTCGTGCTGCGCCGGGGCGGCGACTCGGCCCTGGCGGCGCTGAGCGCGGCCGACGGCGAGGTCTACGTGCTCGACGCCGGCACGGGCACGTTGTCGACGTTGGCGAGCGGAGAGTAGCTCAGCGCGGCAGCGCCACCTGGACCAGCTCGGGCTCGCCGCTGTTCACCACGTAGCCGCGACCAGGCACCATGGCCACCGGCGCCCGGCGGGGCAGGGACGCGCCCAGGATGTCGCCGTCGAGGTCCACGTCGGGGCGGAGCAGCACGCCCAGCTTCGAGCGCCGCAGGGGCCGCGTCCAATGCGAGTAGCCGGTGCGGATGCCGTCGTTGCGGCCGGCCGCCACGAACAGCAAGCCGGGCCGGTCGGACGTCGACAGGCGTTCCAGCACGCCGCCCGCGTCGTCGATCGACTCGGCGTCGTCGACCAGCACCAGGGTCAGCCGGCTGGTGCCCGTCGCGTCGTCCACCAGCCGCATCAACTTGTCCCCGACCGCGGCGGGCGGCACCACCTCGTCGATCAGGGGGTCGCCGGCCAACGGCGAGCGGGGGCCGGCGACGGCGATCACCGCCAGGGCGCCCCGGTCGGGCCGGGCGGTCCGGCAACTCGCGGCCACGGTGAGCAGGGCGGCGCTCTTGCCTGACCGGGCGGGCCCGGCGACGAGGGCGTGCTCGCCCTCGTAGACCACCAGGCCGGCGGCGGCCAGCGTGCGCTCGGCGACGCCGATGGGAACCGACCACGGGCGGGCGTCGAGCTGGGCCGGTGTCGCCAGCTCGGCGAACCCGACCGCGGTGGCCAGGTTGGCGATGGGCACCGGCGGGCGGGACGGCACCGCCGACCGGGCCCCGAGCCGGGCGACCGCCGCCGCCACGCCGTCGGCCGGCCGGGCCACCTGGACGAGCTGCCCGCTGCCCGCCAGCAACGCCCGGCCGGGCACCATCTCCGGCACGGCCGTGGACCGCACGCCGAACCCGGCGTAGTCGTAGGCGTCGGCCAGCCGCAGCGCCATCCGCTGGCGGACGAGCGACGCCAACTGCCCGGGCACCGCCGAGGCGCGATCGGCGGCCACAGCGGTGCACATGCGCACCTCGGGGCCGTCCGCGAACACCCGGCCGAACGCCTCGAACACGGCACTGCCGGCCAGGTCGTTGTACTCGGCCGCGAACGCGCTCCAGCCGTCGATCAACGTGAGGATCATCGGCTCGCCCTGGAGCGCCGCGGCGCCCAGCTGGCGGCGGCGGTCGAGCTCGGCCCGCAGGTGGCGGACCAGCCGGGCCTGGCGCTCACGCTCGTTGGCCAGGATCACCGCGCCGACGTGCGGCAGCGGATCGAGCGCACGCAGCTCGCCCGCGCCGAAGTCGAGTGCGTAGATGTGGACGTCGTCGGCCGGGTGCAAACGGGCCAGCGCCAGCGCCAGGCCCGACAGCGTCGTGGTCGTGCCGCTGCCGCCGATGCCGTAGACGATGAGGTTCCCCTCGGCCGGCGTCCATCCGACCGGGTACTGCGCCTGGGCGTCAGGGTCGTCGGCCAACGCCAGTGGCACGAATGCCGGCGGCTGCTCGGCGCCGGTCCCCGCCATCGCCCGGTCGAACAACGCGTCGAGGTCGACCTCGCCCGGCAGCGGATCGGGCCACGGCCGCCGGGGCCGCGGCCGACCCGTGCGGGCGAACGCGCCCCCGATGGCCGCCACCAGCACGGACAGGTCGGTCTCGACCTCGGTCTCGGGATCCGACGCCGTGCCGGCGGCGGCAACACCCAGGTCGGGCGGCGGCGGGGCGGCGGGTGGCCGTGCCGCCGGTCCGTAGACGAAGGGCGCGACGTCCACCGGCGCCAGCGCCGCCTCGTGCCGGGAACCGGTCGACAGGGCCGTCTGGATCGCCACCACCTCACCCGGGCTCAGCCGCACGTAGGCCCGGCCCGGGGCGGTACGAGGGATGCCGGCGGCGTCGGGGACGTCGATGACATCGGTCGAGTCGGTCTTCTCCTGCACCCGTAGGGCGATGCGCAGGTTGGTGTTGGCCCGGATGTTGTCGCTGATCGCCCCCTGCGGGCGCTGGGTGGCGAGCAGCAGGTGCACGCCCAGGCTGCGTCCCCTTTGGGCCACGCCCACCAGAGCGTCGATGAACTCGGGCAGCTCGGCCTTGAGGGTGGCGAACTCGTCGATGATCACCAGCAGCCGCGGCAGCGGTTGCGGCAGACCCTTGCGCAGGTAGTCGGGCAGGTCCACGGCGCCGGCGTCGCGCAGGACCCGTTCCCGGTGGCGCAGCTCGGCCTCGAGGCACCGCAGGGCCCGCTCGGCGAGGTGCTGGTCGAGGTCGGTGACCATGCCCACCGTGTGCGGCAACCTGGCGCACTCGTCGAAGGCGCTGCCGCCCTTGAAGTCGATGAGCACGAACGTGAGGTGGTCGGGGTCGACGCTGACGGCCAGCCCCGCCACCAGGCTGCGCAGCAGCTCGGACTTGCCGGCGCCGGTGGTGCCACCCACCAGGCCGTGCGGCCCGTCGGCCACGAGGTCGACGGCGAACACGCCGTCCTCGGCCACGCCGATGGGCGTGGCGGGACGCGGGTCGACGCCGCCGGCCTTCCAGCGGGCCAGGACCGCGTCGGGCGTGCATTCGTCGAGCTCGAGCAGCGCCAGCAGCCGGATGGACGCCGGCAGGCCCGCACCCACCAGGTCGAGCTCCGGGTCCTCGAACCGGGCCAGCGAGCGGGCGCAGTCCCGGGCGGTGTCGTCGGCCATACCCGCCGCCAGGAACCCGGCGATGCGCTGCCCCCGCTGGGGCAGGGCGAGGTCGGCCCGGCCGTCGGGATCGGTCATCTCGATGACGGTGGTGCAGACCGCCGGCAGCCGGTCGACCGTGGAGGCGATCACCACCCCGGCTGCCGAGCCGCCCTCGCCGCGCAGCAGGCTGCGGGTCGGCGCCCTGCGGCCCTCGATCAGCGACTCGTCGTCGACCACGACGAGCAGCGTGGGGCCGCTGGCGCGCTCGCCGGCGCCGGCGGCCGCCCGGTCCGCGTGGTTCCGGTTGGCGGGCCTGAGGTGCGCCTCGGCCAGTCGCGTCGACAGCTCGGCGTCCTGCGACAGCATCCGACCCACGCCACCGGCGTCGCGGGTGTGAGGCAGCCACTTGGCCCAGTCCCAGGCGGGACCGGTCTCGGCGCTGGCCAGGACCATCACCGGCAGGTCCGCGGGACCGTGCAGGGCCGTCGCCTGGCACACCAGCGACCGGGCCAGTGCCAGGGCGGCGGCGCGGTCGCCGACGATGCCGACGACGCCTCCTCCCGCCAGGTCGACCGGCACCGGTGCACCGTGCAGGACGCTCGCCTCGCTCAGCGCTTGGGTCAGCTCCTCCGGCACCTCGGTGCGCAACCCAGCCTCGGCCACCGGTGGCGACCAGGGGACGTCGCCCACGCCCGCCCGCAGCCGCAGGAAGTCGGGATGGGCGGGCCGCCGTTCCCACAGCGTGGTGCTGGGCAGGTGGGCCCGCCGCAGGATCTCGGCGGGGTCGGGGTAGGCGCCGTGCCGACGGCGGCGCTCGTCGTCGGCCAGCGACGCCAGGCGCCTGCGGAGGTCCGCCAGCTCACGGCCGAAGCGCTCCCTCTCGCCCCGTTCCGAGCGGCGCCCCCGGCGCTTGGTGTCGATGGCGTTGCCGATGCCCATGACAGGGGTCAGCAGGCTGAACAGGAGGAACTGCGGCTGCTTGAGCAGGGCGAACATCACGCCCGCGAACACGAGCGGCGTGAGGATGCCGATGAGCGACAGCGGGACCTTGCCCTGGCCGGTCCTGGGAGGGGCGGGCGGGCGGACCTCCGCCGGCGGTGGCGGGGCGGCGGGCCGCGGCGGCCGGTTGAACGGGATCGTCCCGGCGGCGGTGGCGTGCCGCACCGGATCGATCGCGACGGGCCGGTCGCTGTCGATCACCGGCCGGACCTCCAGCTCCAGCGCCCCCAACCGCGCCGGCACCCCGGGTTCGAGGGCGGCGGGCCTGACCACCGGCAGCCCATTCACCCAGGTGCCGTTGTGGGATTCGAGGTCGGCGATCGTCACGTCGCCGGCGGCGCCCTCGCTCACGGTCAGCTGGGCGTGCCGCTTGGAGACGGTGGGATGGTCGAGCACCACGTCGCAGCCCGGTGTGCGCCCCAACACGGTCACACCCGGCGCCAACGGGAATCGCCGCCCCGCATCCAGCCCGCTGATCACCACCAGCTCGCGCTCGAGTCCGTCACCCAGGGGTGCGGTTGGTGCCGGTCGCCACGCACCGCCGGGTCGGGCGTGTCCCAAGCGCACCACGGCGCCCTCGTGGAGGCCAGCCTCGCCCAGCTCGAAGTCGGGATCCACGGGCTGGTCGCCGATCAGCAGCGTGCGGTCATCCCGGGCCGTGGGGTCGAGCGCTCGCACGAGGTCGGCAACGGTGGCCGCGGGATTGTTGACCCGGACATCCAGCTCGCGACGCGTGTCCCCAGCGACGTAGACGATCTGCATCCCGCCGCAACGCTAGTGGCGGGCCGGTCAGCGATCCGGCGCCGCTTCCTGGCGCCAAAGTGGTTGCCCAGCAACCACTTCGGCACCAGGTTGCCAAGTCACCGATGAGGCTCGGCCACCAGGCCCGCCAGGCGGTCCGACAGCTCGCGTAGCCGTCGGTGCGCTGCGGCGTCGCCGGCCTGGGGATGGGGCCGAGCCTCGCGCTGGCCGTCGAAGTAGCGGCCCGTGACGGCGTCGAGGGCGGGATCGGTCACCAAGCGGGCGGTGGCGTCGATGCCCTGGTTCAGCGGGGTGACCGGGTCGATGCCGGAGTGGGTCACGATCTTGGTGGGCATGAACGTGCCCGGGTGGAGGGCGTTGACGGTGACGCCCCGACCGGACAGCTCGTCGGCCAGGTCGATGGTGAACATGATCTGGGCGAGCTTCGACTGGCAGTAGGCGCGGTAGCCCTCGTAGCGGCGCTCCAGCATCACGTCGTCGAAGTCGATCGGCGCCTGCCCCGCCGAGCTGACGTTGACGACGCGGGCGGGCGCCGACCGCTCGATCAGCGGCAACAGCAGCCGAGTCAGCAGGTAGTGGGCCAGGTAGTTCACCTGGAACCGCAGCTCGTAGCCGTCGGCGCTGCGCTGGCGGGCGCCATCGCCCGGCAGCGTCGCCCCGATGCCGGCGTTGTTGACCAGCGCGTCGAGCCGGGGCTCGTCGTCGATGATCCGTTCTGCCAATGCCCGCACGTCGGCGAGCGACGCCAGGTCGGCCCGGTACCAGCGCAGCCGTTCGTTGCCGGTGGCGTCGCGGATCGAGCGGATCGTCGCCGCCCCGCGCTCGTGGTCACGCCCGTGCAGCAGCACGGTGGCCCCGCCCTGCGCCAGCCGTTGAGCCACGCCCCGCCCCAGCCCGTCCGTGGCGCCGGTCACCAGGATCACTTGCTCGTCGAGGGGAGTCATGGCGCCGACCGTACGGCTTCGAGCGCGCTCGAAGTCAAGGGTGCCGCCACCCTCAGGCCCGACCTGGCAGATGATGTGCTACAACTAGCACATGGCTTCGTTGACAGCAGGTGTACGTGAGCTACGCCAACGCGCCAGTGAGCTCCTGCGCCTGGTCGAAGCGGGCGAGACCGTCGAGATCACCGACCGCGGGCGGCCAGTGGCCATCCTTGCCCCATTGCCCCAGGGCGGTGCGCTCGAGCGGCTCCGCGCCGCCGGCGACTTGGAGCCCGCTACCTCTGACCTCGGCGACCTACCAGATCCCCTGCCACCCGTCCCCGGACAGCCGCTGCCATCCCACATCCTCGCCGAGCTCCGGCGCGATGAGCGTTAGGCGAGCGACCTACATGGACTCCTCGGCCATCGTGAAGCTCGCGGTGCGCGAACCGGAGTCGGCGGCCTTGCGGCGGTATCTGCGCCGGAAGAGGCCTCTGGTCACGAGCGCCCTCGCCCGGACCGAGGTTGCACGGGCGCTCCTGCCCCTGGGCGCCGACTCGGTCGACCGAGGCGCCGAGGCGCTTCGCCGGCTGGATCTCGTCCGTCTCAACAACCGGATCCTCGAGGCCGCCGGCGCGCTGCCCCCGGCGGACCTGCGCACGCTCCACGCGATCCATCTGGCCACCGCGCAACAACTCGGTGCCGAGCTGGCGCGGGTGTGCACCTACGACGACCGGATGGCGGCCGCGGCCAAGGGCCTCGGGTACACCGTGGTGGCGCCCCGATGAGCGCCCCCACGACGCCGTTGCCCGCGGTGATGCTGGTCCACGGCTTCGCCTCGTCGTTCGCCCACGGCTGGGAGCAGAGCGGCTGGACCGACCTGCTGGCAGACGCCGACCGCAAGGTGCTGCGGATCGACCTACCGGGCCACGGGACATCGCCGGCGACCACCGACGCGGCCGCCTACGCCGACGTGCAGGGTGTGCTGGCCGAGGCGATCGCACCACACGCCCCGATCGACGCCGTCGGGTTCTCGACCGGGGCGCGCCTCCTGCTGGGCCTGGCGGCCGAGGACCCGGCCCGGTTCCGCAAGCTGGCGGTGATCGGCATCGGCGACAACCTGTTCCGCCCCGAGGATCGGGAGCCGCTGGCGCGGGCGCTCGAGTCCGGAGCCGGCGGCGAGGTCGCCGCCGAGGACGTGGGCACCCGGCTCTTCGTGCGCCTGGTCCGCACGGCGGGCAACGACCCGGCGGCGCTGGCGGCGTTCCTGCGCCGCCCAGATCGCCCGCTCACCGAGGACGACCTCGGCCGGGTGACCTGTCCCGTGCTCGTCGTGCTCGGCGACCGCGACTTCTCGGGCCCGGCCGACCGGTTGGTGGCGGCGCTGCCCGACGCCGAGCTGGTCGTGCTCCGCAACGTCGATCACTTCGCCGCTCCCCGCGACTTCACCTGCATCAGCCGGTCGCTGGCGTTCATCGACGCCTGAGCCCCCGGCCGCCTCACCTGAACGCGGTCCCGTCCTCCCACCACTCGACCAGGAGGAACTTCTGGACCTTGCCGGCCGGCGTGCGCGGCAGCTCGTCGACGAGGCGGAACTCCTCGGGGATCTTCTGCCGGGCGATCCGCTGCGCCTCCAGGAACGACCGCAGCTCACCGGCGTCGACCCCGGCGGCGTTACGGGCCACGATCGCCGCACACACCCGCTCGCCGAGACGGCCGCCTGGAACGCCGACGACCGCCACCTCCGCAACCCCGGGGTGCCGGGCCAGCAGGTCCTCGATCTCGCGGGCGCTGAACTTCTCGCCGCCCCGGTTGATGATGTCCTTGCGCCGCCCGGTGATCGTGACGTAACCGGCGTCGTCGACCCATCCGAGGTCGCCGGTGTAGAACCAGCCGCCCTCGTCCACCACCTCCTCGCTCAGCGCCGCGTCGACGTAGCCGAGCATGCGTTCCGGCCCCCGCACCCGCAGCTCGCCCTCGGCGCCGGGTGGCAGCGGCCGGCGGTCCTCGTCCACGGCCTCCACCTCCACCGCCTCGGCGCGGTGGCCGTCGGTGTGCGCCCGCCGCTCGAGCGGGTCGTTCTCGCCGGCCAAGGTGGTGGTGGGGAACTCGGTCATGCCCCAGGCCCGGTGGGCCGCGATGCCGAGCGCGTCGGCCGCTTCGACGAGATGCGGCGGCACGGCCGAGCCCCCACAGGTGAACTGGCGCAGGGCGGGGCGGGCCAGGCCGCGGCGCCGGTACTCCTCCACCACGCCCTGGAGGAACGGCGTGGCGCCGGCCATGTAGGTCGCCCCCTCGGCCTCGATGCGGTCGACCGACTCCTCGGGATCCCAGCGATCGACCAGGACCGACCGGGCCGCCACGGCGGTGGGCACCAGCAGGCCCTGCAGCAGACCCGTGATGTGGGTGACCGGGGAGGCCATGAACATGACGTCCCGCCACGTCAGCGCCCACTCCCGCTGCATCGACCGGACCTCCTGCAGCAGCGTGGCGCTGCTGTGCACCGCACCCTTGGGGGCGGCGGTAGTGCCGGACGTGTAGAGGACCAGGCATGGCTCGTCGGCAGGGGCCGGCTCCACGGAGGCTGGCAGAGCCGCCACCGGCGACAGGTCGTGGATCGACGGCCAGCCCCGGGCGGTCCCCGATACGAGCCGCACGCTGGGCGTGTGGCCGAGGGAGGCGAGCACGTCGTCGAACTCCTCGGCGTGGTGCCGGCCCCGGTGCTCCCCGGCCGTGACCACGGCGGCGGGGCGCAGCTGGTCGAGCACGAACGACAGCTCATGCTCCCGGTAGATCGGCACGACGGGGTTGTTCACGGCACCGATCCGCCACACCGCGGCGGCGAGCGCGATG
The DNA here is from genome assembly GCA_035641315.1 of Acidimicrobiales bacterium. GTDB lineage: Bacteria > Actinomycetota > Acidimicrobiia > Acidimicrobiales > VFJN01 > DASQUK01. The sequence continues at coordinate 15,824 of DASQUK010000124.1, forward strand.
GCGTCGACGCCGTTGGGCAGCATCCACGTCACGACGTCGCCGTGCCCGACCCCGCCGGCCAACAGCGCCTGCGCCACAGCGTTGGCGCGCGCCCGCAGGCCGGCAAAGGTGTGGGCGGTCCCGCCCGCCACCACCGCGCCCCGCCCGGGCCACTGGTCAGCGGCCCGGTCGAGCCCCCAACCGATCCGCTCGTCGGTGAGGCGGCCCGCGTCCCGCCACGCCCGCACCAGGTCCGGCGGCGCCGGCGGTGCGGTGGCCCGCAACCCGCTCTTCGAAGATCTTCGAACCGATCCGCTCGAAGACTCTTCAAAGACGTGGCTCATCGCTCCCCCGCCGGCGTCCAGCGCCGCGGGCGGACCTCGAAGGGGACGTCCTTGTCGACCCGAGGCTCCGACGGCAGCCCGAGGGCCCGCTCCCCCAGGATGTTGCGCTGGATCTCGTCGGTCCCGCTGGCGATGCGCACGCATGGCCAGGTGAGGAACAGATAGGTCCAGTCGGCGTCGGCCCCTGCGTGGTCACGGACCAGGCCGTGCGGTCCGAGCACCGAGAGCACGATGTCGCCGGTCCGCTTGAGGTGGCTGGCGAACAACAGGTTGATCGACGACGCCAGCGGACCGAGGGGCTCGCCCCGCCCGAGCGCAGTCTTGGCCCGGTAACCCAGGAACCGCAGGAGTTGCTCCCCCGTGTACACCTCCACCAGGCGCTGGCGGGTGACCGGGTCGCCCGTGCGTCGGGCGGCGCGTGCGGCGTCGAGCAGCTCCGAGAAGCCGGGCCAGTCGGTGCCGACGAGCCCCCGTTCGCTGGCGAGCGTCGACATGGCGACCCGCCAGCCGTCGTCGACGGCGCCGAGCACGCCGTCGTCGGGCACCCGCACGTCGGTGAGGAAGACCTCGTTGAACTCGGAGGACCCGTTCATCTGCGAGATGGGCCGCACCTCTATGCCCGGTGTCGACATGTCCAACAGGAAGTAGGTGATGCCGCGGTGCTTGGGGCGGTCGGGGTTGGTGCGGGCCAGCAGGATGCCGAAGTCGCTGTGGCGAGCGTAGGACGTCCACACCTTCTGGCCGTTGACGACCCAGCCGCCGTTGCGGTGGCGCTCGGCGCGGGTGGTGATGCCGGCCAGGTCGGATCCGGCGCCGGGCTCGCTGAAGAGCTGGCACCACACGTCCTCGCCCCGCAGCAGCGCCGGCAAGAAGCGGGCCTTCTGGGCCTCGGTGCCGTGCTCGATGATGGTGGGCCCGGCCATGCCGGTGCCCACCGCGAACATCGCGCTCGACACCCCGTAGGCGGCCTGCTCCTCGTGGAAGATCTGCTCGAAGCCCGGGCCGAGCCCTCGCCCCCCGTACTCGGTCGGCCAGGTGAGGCCCGCCCAACCCGCCTCGCGGAGGCGTGCCTGCCAGGCCTTGCAGGCCTTGACGAAGTCGTCGTCGTGGCCGGTATCGGAGGCGAAGTCGCCCGGCCCGCCGCGCCTCGGGGCGTTGGCGTCGAGCCATGCCCGGGCCTGGGCCCGGAACTCGGCCTCCTCGGGCGAGTCGTCGAAGTCCATGGTCCTACGGGGCGCCCGTGCCGACCGGCCGCCAGAACGGAATGCCGAGCCCGTCCTCGACCATGATCGTGTAGGCCTCCACCGGCATGCCGATGCGGACCTCCACCGGTGGGCAGTCGGTGATGTTGGCCATCATCCGGGGCCCCTCCTCCAACTCCACGATCGCCACCACGTAGGGCACCAGGTCCCGGAACGGCTCGGCCCAGTTCTGGCGGATGATGGTGAACGTGTGGACGGTCCCCCGTCCGCTGGCCGGGCGCCACTCCGGTTCCGCGGCACAGGCAGTGCACAGCGCCCGGGGATAGAGCTGCCGGTGCCCGCACGCCGGGCACTCCTGGTAGAGCACCTCGCCCCGGGCCGCGGCCTCCCAGTAGGCCGCCGAGACGTTGTCGGGCCGGGGCAACGGGCGCTGGGCGAGCGAGCCGGCGATGTCGTCGGCGCTCATGGTGCACCCGGGACGGGCGATGGTCCCGAGGGAATAGGTTTCAGCGGCCGGAGGGCGAGGTCATAGGTTTCATGTTCGAAACCCATGACCTCAGGCTCGGTCCGGTGAAACCTATGACCTCGGGTCATGGGGCGTCCCTGCCGAGGATCACGGTGCCCATGCACGACAGCCAGCCGCCCGAGCCGCAGGCGAGGGCCAGCGCGGCGTCGGGCACCTGGGCGGCACCTGCCTGGCCGCGCAGCTGGCGGACGGACTCGATGAGCAGGAAGATCCCCCGCATGCCCGGGTGGGTGCAGCTCAGCCCACCGCCGTCGGTGTTCAGCGGCAGCTTGCCGCCCGGCCGCAGGACACCGCTCTCCACGAAGCGGCCGCCCTCCCCCTTGGGGCAGAAACCGAGGTCCTCGAGCAACAGCAGCACGGTGATCGTGAAGCTGTCGTAGAGCTGGACGGTGTCGATGTCGGCGGGCGTGACGCCCGCCTGGTGGAAGGCTTCGGCGCCCGCCACCGCCGCCGCCGTGGTCGTGAAGTCGGGCATCTCGCTGATGTGCCAGTGGCTCTGGGCGCCGGCGGCCCCCAGCACGTACACCGGCGGCTGGCGGAGGTCGCGTGCCCGCTCGGCGGTGGTCATGATCACCGCCCCGCCGCCGTCGGAGATCACGCAGCAGTCGAGCTTGTGCAGGGGGTCGGCGACCATGCGGGACGACACCACGTCGTCGACGGTGATCGGATCGCGGTACAGCGCGTCGGGGTTCAGCGAGGCGTGCTCCCGCACGGCGACGGCTATCTCGGCCAACTGCTGGGGCGTCGTCCCGTACTCGTGCATGTGGCGCTGCGCGGCCATGGCGTACGCACCGATGAGCACATTGCCGTACGGCACCTCGTACTGCATCGCCCCCGGCACGCGGGCGGCGCCGCGGAAGTGGCCCTTGCTGCCCAGCATGCGGCCCTGGCGGGACAGCAGATCGGAGCCGTAGGTCATGAGCACGGCGTCGCATTGCCCGTCCCGGATGGCGGCTGCAGCGTGCTGGGCGAAGAACTCGAAGCTGGAGCCACCCACCATGGTGCTGTCGAGCCAGCGATGCTCGATCCCGAGGTACTCCGCCATCGGCGCCAGGTCGTCGGGATCGGAGTCGGACTTGCTGGCGCCGGCGCAGCAGTAGCCGTCGATGTCGCGCTTGTCGACGCCGGAGTCCTCCAGCGCACGCCGCAGGGCCAGGACGTGGTGCTGGACGGCGTCGAGGTGCGGAGCGACGGGACCATCGCTCAGCCCGATCCCCACGATCACCGGCGTGCGGTCCCGCATGCGTGTGTCGCTACCTATCCCCGGTCGCAACCCATCCTATGTATGTTTACGAGGAAAGCCGCACCTGGGTCAAGCCCGGGCGTCAGAGCCCGGTGCGGTAGGCCTCCAACCGCTCCACGAACTCCTTCGGGCGACTGAGCGCCGGCAGGTGTCCGCCGTCGATCTCGTCGGGGGTGATGCCGAGCCGCTCCCGCACCACCCGGCGCAGGAACTCGGCCGGGAAGAAGCGGTCGTCCCTGCACAGAAGGAACCGCGTCGGCACGTCCGGCCACGCCTCCAGCGGCCAAGGCTTGGCCATCGGCGTGCCCGACTGGTCCCGTTCGCCCCTCGCGAGCGCCTCTGCGACCACATCCGGCGGTACGTCGTGGAAGAAGTCCGCCATCACGTCGAAGTCCTCGATCGACCGGCCGTCCCGCTCGAGCAGCTGGCGCCTGGCCTGCTCCCAGCCGGTCTTGGCCCACCAGTCGCCGGGCGGCTCGCCGGGCGCCGGCACCATGGCCGCGACGAGGACCATCAGCCGCGCGGGCACGCGGTCGCACACCAGTGGAGCGGTGAACCCGCCCAGCGACTGCGCCACCACGATTAGTTCGGTCCGGTTGCCGATGGCGTCGACGACCGTGTCGGTGTACTCGGCCAGCCCGGCCGAGTCGTCGTCGCACGGCAGGTCGGGCGCCACCACGTCGTGGCCCCGCGCCCGCAACTGGGGGACCACCAGGTGCCAATACCACGAGTCCGACGCCGCGCCGTGGATCAACACGTAGGTGGTCATCGCGAGATGTGACGTCGCCGGACCACCAATCTCATCGGTGCCGATCACCCGCATCTACGAGCTACACGACGACGACGTCGACGAGCTCCTCGATTGCTTCGAAGTCTTGGCCGTTCCTTGTGTAGAGCGGGAGCTCCGCGGAGCACGCAATGGCGGCGATGAGCAGATCGAGGGATCGCGCGCCACGCGCCTTTCGGCCGGCGGCAACGACGGCAGCGTAGATCCGGCCGTAGGCCCGCGCCGCATCGCCGTCGAAGGGCAAGGCCTCGAATGCTGCCTCGGTGCGCTGCAGCCTGTCCTGCCGGCGTCCTCGTTCGTCGGGATCGTCAGTGGCGTGGGGGCCGGCGGCCAGCTCAGCCATGGTGATTGCGCTGACGGCGACCTCGATCGGGAGCTTCGATACGTCGAGCTTGTCGAGGTCGATGACCACCGACGTGTGGAGGACCCCACGGTGGGGGCGTTGGTCAGGCACGCGGTTCGGGACCCTGGCTGGCGACCGCATCGAGGTCGGCGCGGAACCGCTCGTAGTCGACGCCAGGCGCCGTCCGGAAAAACGCCGCGGCGGCCTCGGCGGCGACGAAGCGGTGTCGACGGAGGGGCGTAAGCTCGCCGACCGGCACACCGTTGCGGGTCACCACGAAGCTCTCACCTTGGTCGAGCCGGCGCATGATCTCGCCGCTGTCATTGCGCAGCTCCCGCTGCGTGATCTCACGAGCCATAGTGCGGGGTGTAGCACCGCGTGCTACAGCTCGCCGGCCCCGCCGGCCTTCACCCCGCCATACCGCTCCCTCAGCACTGGCTTGACCACCTTGCCGGTGGCGTTGCGGGGTAGGGCATCGACTATCACCACCGAGGTCGGCTTCTTGTAGGAGGCCAGCCGCTCGCGGCACCAGGCCACGATCTCGTCCTCCCTCGGCGGTGACGCCGGGTCCGCGGGCACGACCACCGCCAGCGGCGTCTCGCCCCAACGCCGGTGCGGCACGCCGATGACCGCCGCCTCGGCGACACCCGGGTGGGCGGAGATGGCCGCCTCGACCTCGGGGCAGTAGATGTTCTCGCCCCCGGAGATGATCATGTCGTGGCGCCGGTCGACCACGTAGATGTAGCCCTCGTCGTCCATCCGGCACAGGTCCCCCGAGTGGAACCAGCCGCCGGCCACGGCCTCCTCGTTGGCCTCGGGCATGTTCCAATAGCCCTGCATGACGGTCGGGCCGCGGTAGACGATCTCCCCCACCTCGCCGGGCGCCACGTCGTTCATCTGCTCGTCGACGATGCGCGCCTCGACGTTGACGACCGGCTTGCCCACCGATCCCCGCTTGCGCTCGGCGTCCTCGGCGTGCAGCACGCACGTCACCGGGCTCATCTCGGTCTGCCCGAAGAAGCTGAAGATCGGCACTTCCGGGAACGTCCGGCTCATCTTCTCCAGCACCGGGACCGGGGTGTTGGCCGCGCCCCACGACATCCGCCGCAGCCGCAGGTCCCGCTCGCCGGCAGCGGCCACGTCGCAGATCTCGTCCCACTGCATCCCCACGAACACACAGCCGGTCACGCCGTAGCACTCGAGATCGTGGACCGCGGCCTTGGGGTCGAACTGCCCGGACGGGAGGATGACCGAGCAGCCGCCGGTCATGACGTACGGGAGGATCCCCACCAGCCCGCCGATGTGGAACAGCGGCAGGTTGGCGTACCAGACGTCGTCGTCGCCCGCGATCCCCTGCTGGATCATCGAGTTGAACGTCTGCATCACCAGGTTGAAGTGCGTGAGCACCGCGCCCTTGGGTCGACCGGTGGTGCCGGACGTGTACATGATCAGCGCCGGCGCCTCCTCCGGCACGTCGATCACGAGCGGATCGTCCGACGCCGCCGCCAGCAGGTCGTCGAAGCTCTCCCCGGCCGAGGACGGTCCGCCCAGCACTACCACGGTCTCCAATCCCGGCAGCGACCGCCGCGACGCCTCCACGAGTGGGGACAGCGCCTCGTCCACGACCACGGCGCGGGCACCGCAGTCGCCGAGGATGTACTCGACCTCCGCCGCGACCAGCCGGAAGTTGACCGGCACGACGATGGCGCCCAGGCGCCAGCCGGCGAAGATGGCCTCCACCATCTCGATGCTGTTGCCCATGAGCACGGCGACCCGATCGCTCTGCGTGACCCCGCGGGCAGCGAGGCCGCGCGCCAGGCGCGTCACCCTGTCGTTCACGTCGCGGAAGGTGCGGGCGTCGTCGCCGCACACGAACGCCACCCGGTCGGGGTGCTTGCGGGCGATGCGGGCCAGCTGCTCGCCGTGCGACATCCGCCGCGCCGCGTCCAGCGCCAGCGTCGCCGTCGCGTCGGCCGGTCCCCCCATGTCACGCCTCCTCTTCGCTGCCCTGGTTGCGGCCTTTTGCCCGCAGGAAGAGACTATCTTATGTATGATACTGAAGTTAGGGAGACTGGCGGAGCCGCATGGACTACGACCTCGGTGAGCAGGCGGAGGGCCTGCGGCAGCGGCTCCGTGAGCTGGTGCAGGAACACGTCCCCGAGGGATTCCTCGGGGCCTTCACCGACGATCCCGAGGATCTTGCCACCACCCAGCGGTTCTGCAAGCTCCTGGCCGCCGAGGGCCTGCTCGCCAAGGCGTGGCCGGCCGAGTACGGCGGCGGCGGCAGCTCGGTGTGGGAGCAGACCGTCGTTCGCGAGGAGATGTGGGCGCACCACGAGCCGCGCGGCCCCCAGTACATGGGGATCAACTGGGTCGGCCCCGCCATCATGCGGTTCGGCACGCCGGAGCAGCAGGCGCGGCACCTCCCCGCCATCTCCGCCGGCGACGTGATCTGGTGCCAGGGGTTCAGCGAACCCGACGCCGGCTCGGACCTGGCCTCGCTCAAGACCCGGGCCGAGCCCGATCCCGCCGGCGGGTGGCGCATCACGGGGCAGAAGGTGTGGACCTCCTATGCCCTCATGGCGCAGTGGTGCATCCTCGCCGCCCGCACGTCGGTCAAGCCGGTAAAGCACGCGGGGATCACGATGTTCCTGGTGCCGATGGACACCAAGGGCATCACCGTCCGGCCGATCCCCAACCTGCTGGGCCCGCATCACCTGAACGAGCTGTTCCTCGACGACGTCCGCGTCGGCCCCGAGGACGTCCTCGGTGAGGTGGGCGAGGGCTGGAGCGTCATCCGCGAGGCACTCAAGTTCGAGCGGATCGGCATCGCTCGCTACGCCCGCTGCGACCGGTTGCTCACCTTGCTCCGCGAGGCGCTGGGGGAACGGTGGGCTGGCCTGCCCGCGGCGCTGCGGGCCCGCTGGACCCGGGCGCGGGTCCACACCCGGGCGGCGATGGTCCTGGCCTACCGGGTCGTCGACGCCCAGGCCAAGGGCGTCGTCGACGACGCCGACGCCAGCGTCGCCCGGGTCGCCGCCACGCTGTGCGACCAGGAGGTGGCCGAGGTGCTGCTCGAAGCCCTGGGCGCCCAGGCCGCCGACGACGGGCACACTCGCCACCCCGTGCTGCACGGGGCGGTCGAGGACCACTGGCGCTACGCGCAGGCGGCGACGGTGGCGTCGGGAACGATCGAGATCCAGCGGATGCTGGTCGCACGGGCGGCCCTGGCGGCCCGATGAACCTCGAGCTGCCGGCGATCGCGAGCGAGTTCGGAGCCACGGCCGAGCGGGCGTTCGCGGACGCCGGGGGGGTCGACCTGGCGCGCCGCGCCGAGGCCCGGCCCGAGATCCGGGCCCAGGAGCTGGCGCCCCTGCTCGACCGGCTCGGGGCGCTGGACCTGCGGGTGGGCGACGACATGGACACCGCCCTGGCCGGCGCCGAGCTGTGCCGGGTGGCGGGCCGCAATGCGCTGCCCTACCCGGTCACGGGCGTGCTGGCATCCGGCGGCAACGACCGGCCCCCTGTAGTCCTCGTCGACCCGGCGCTGCCGCGGGCCGACCACGGTGACCTGTTCACCCGCTGGCGGCTCGCCGCCGTCGACGGGCGCGTGTGGGAGGGTCGGCCCGAAGGGCGCCCGCTGGGTACCGAGCTCGGTCCGTTCGTCGTGGACATGAGCGTGACCTCCGGTGCGGGTCGTTCGGCGGATCTGCCGCCGGTCGACGTGCCAATGCTGCTCACGCTGGGCGGCTGGCAGACCCTGGGGACGCTGGAGCGGGCACTGGAGCTGGCCGTCCAACATGTCAACGCCCGCCACCAGTTCGGCCGGCCTTTGGCCCGCTTTCAGGCGGTGCAGTTCCAGATCGCCGACGCCACCGTGGCGGTCCAGTCGCTGCGAGAGCTCGCCCGGTTCACGATGTGGCGGCTTTGGGTGGCACCGCTCGACCGCCTCGTCGACGCCTTGGCCCTCCGGGCCCACGCGCTGGAGAGCGCCCACAGCGTGCTGCGCACCTGCCATCAGCTGCACGGGGCCATCGGGTTCTGCGACGAGCACGACCTGTCGATCCTGAGCCGGCACGCTCAGCCGCTGCTCCGCCTGTCCGCCGGGCTGGAGGCCACGACCGAGCAGCTGATGGCGGCGATCGACCGGTACGGTTTCGACAGCCTGTTCGACCGCGGCGCGTCGGCCCGCGCCGCGCACCGGGTGTGAATGGGTGTGACGGTCGGGGAGGGGCGTGAGTTGACGAAGGTGGCACTGGTCACCGGGGGGAGCGGCGGCATCGGCGCCGCCTGCGGCGGGGCGCTGGCGGCGGCCGGCTACGACGTGGTCCTCACCGCCCGCCGACCCGAGCCGCTGCGGGAGGCGGCCGAGCGGCTGGGCGCCCGTTGGGTCGCCGCCGACTCTGCCGACGAGGAGCAGTTCGCCGCCGTGGTCGCGGCCGTCGACCACGTCGACTTCCTGGTCCACGCCGCCGGCATCCTCGACGGCACCTTCGTGCGCAAGGAGGCGCCGGCCACGTTCGACCGGGTGATCCGGGCCAACCTGCGCTCGGCGTTCGTGGTCACCGCAGCAGTGCTGCCGAAGATGCCCCCGGGCGGGCGGATCGTGTTCGTCTCCTCCACGGCCGGCTTCCAGGGGATGAAGGGGCGGGCGTCGTACTCGGCCTCCAAGGCCGGCATGAACGCCTTCGCACAGTCGCTGGCGGCCGAGGTCGCACGCGACGGCATCAACGTCCACGTCGTCGCGCCGGCGCCGGTCGACACGCCCATGCTCGACCGGGTCACGTTCCCCATGCACGTGCTGCAGTCGAGCGACGTGGCAGACGTCGTCGCGTTCCTCGACCGGCTCGACCCGAGCGTGGTGCTGCCCGAGATCGTGCTGCGGGCCGCGGACGAGGGCCCGCTCGCCTCGGACCCCCTCATGCCGGAGGCGGCCGCCGCCAAGCTGGCCCGCCAGCAGCCGCATCAGCAGCAGGCCTGAGGCGCCGGCGAAATGGCGATCGAGTACGCGCAGGACGGCCCCGTCGTCACCATCACGATCAACCGCCCGGAGGCGCACAACTCGCTCGACATGGAGCACTTCCGGGCGCTGCTCGGGGCGTGGACCCGGTTCCGGGACGACGACTCGGCGTGGGTGGCCGTGATCACCGGCACGGGCAAGGCGTTCTGCACCGGCGCCGACCTCAAGCGCTTCATCCCCCAGCTGACCGGCACGCTGCCGCGCCCGGACGGCTGGGACCGGATGGACGCTGTGCACGCCGTGCTGCACCGGTTCCCGATCTACAAGCCGATCATCGCCGCGGTGAACGGCGTGTGCGTGGCGGGAGGGATGGAGATGCTCGGCTCCACTGACATCCGGGTGGCCACGCCCGACGCCCGGTTCGCGGTCATGGAGCCCAAGCGGGGGCTGTTCGCCGGCGGCGGCACCACGGTCCGCCTGCTGCGCCAGATCACCTACCCGCACGCGATGGAGCTGCTGCTGACCGCCGACATGATCGGCGCCGAGCGGGCGTTGGCGATGGGCATCCTGAACCAGGTGGTGCCGGCGGAGCGGCTGATGCCCACTGCCTACGCCTACGCGCGACGGATCGCCGAGAACGCACCGCTGGCCACCTTCGCCACCAAGCAGTCCGCCGTCGAGAGCCTGTCGCTCGACCTGGACGCCGCCTTCGACAACGAGGCCCGCCACAGCGACCGCGTCTTCGCGACCGAGGACGCCAAGGAGGGCCCCCGGGCATTCGCCGAGAAGCGTCCCCCGGTCTGGCAGGGCCGCTGACGCGCGGAGGCGCTACGGATGCGCCCAGTCGGGCGTGGCCGGCCAGTGGCGGCGGCTCCGCTTCTGCGGGTGGTCCGGGTCGAAGCGGGCGACGGCGTCCCGGTAGGCACGGCCGGCGGCGACGGCGGCCGCCACCGCCCAGTAGTCCATCTCGGAGGACCAGCGGCCGCCGCCGGCGTACTCGAACACGGAGATGCCGGGGAAGTCGAGCGGGTGGCCATCGGGATCGGGGTTGTCGCGCCGGTTCTGCATGTGGACCACCACCCGGTTCCCGTCCACGACGTGCCACTCGTAGACCGTGTAGAGCTCGGGGAACTCCTCGCTCATGAGCTGGGTGCACCACGTCCGGAACTCGCCGGGCGTCTTCTGCCCGTAGTAGTGATCTATGTAGACGGCGTCGTCGGTGAACAACGCCGCCTGCACGGCCCAGTCCTCCCCCACCGGGCCGACGCGCCACAGGTGGCGGAAGGCCTCCTCGACCTCGCCGGCACGGGCCACTACGGGTTCGCCGGCGCGCGTCCGCCCGCCACGGGCGCCTCGCCGCCCGGCTGCTTGATGAACACGCTGACGTGCCGGATCAGGCCATGGTCGTCCCGCTCGAACAGGATGCACTCCGGGTACGTCGTGGACGTGCCATCGACCTCGAACGTCTCGCTCAGCTCGACGTACGACACCCGGTCCGACACGTGCGACACCCGGCCAACCCGCAGCTCGTAGCCCTTCAGCGACGTGATGATGCCCCGCAGGAACTCGACGTACGCAGCCTTGCCCTCCACCACGTCGCAGAACGGGCCGTCGCGCACCAGCCCCTCCTCGGCGATCGTGGCCGCCAGCCCGTCCCAGTCGTGCGCCGCCATGCAAGCCAGGTAGCGCTCGACGTTGGTCGTAGCGCTCGTCGCGTCCGTCGCGGTTGTCATGAGGCCTCCTCGGCAAGGGCAGCGGCGACGGCGGTCTCGTCGACGCCGAGGTAGTGGTCGAGCACCTCGGCACCAATTGCGCCAGCCGACCCCGACCAGACGACGCGCCCGCGCCGAAGGATCAGGGCCGCGTCGGCGACCTCCAGCGCCCGCTCGATGTACTGCTCGATGAGCACGATGGTGACGCCCGCCGCCTTCGCCTGCGCCACCACCTCGAACGTGGACGCCACCAGCTTCGGCGCCAACCCGAGCGACAGCTCGTCGGCGACGAGCAGCCGGGGCGGGGCCCCCAGCACCCGGGCCAGCGCCAGCATCTGCCGTTCGCCGCCCGACAGGGTGGCCGCCGCCTGGCGCCGGCGCTCGGCCAGCACCGGGAACAGCTCGAGCGCCCGGGCGATCGCCGTCGGGCGCTCCGCCTTCGGGACCGTCCGGCTCACGGCCAGCCGCAGGTTCTCGGCCACCGTCAGTCCGGGGAAGATCCCGCGCCCCTCGAGCACGTGGGTCACGCCCGCCCGGGCCACCCGATGGGCAGGCCAGGCCGTCACGTCCCGGCCGTCGAGCACGATGCGCCCGGCCGTCGGCGTCACGAGCCCCGAGATGGCGCCGGCCAGGGTGGACTTGCCGGCGCCGTTGGCCCCCAGCACGGCGATCACCGAGCCCTGCGGGACCTCCAGCGACACGTCGAACAGCACGCGCGAGGCGCCGAAGTCGACGTCCAAGCCCTCCACGGTCAGGAAGCTCACGTGACCCGTTCCGTTCCGATGTAGGCGGCCTGCACCACCGGGTCCGAACGGATCTCCGACGGCGTCCCCGACGCGATCAGGCGCCCGAAGTCCAGCACGTCCACACGGTCCGACAGGCCCAGGACCAGCTCGAAGTCGTGCTCCACCACCACCAGTGCCACGCCCTCGTCCTGGCACGCCCGCAGCAGCACCGAGGCCAGCTGCTCGGTCTCGCGGCTGTCGAGCCCCGACGACGGCTCGTCGAACAGCACCACCTTGGGCGTGCCCGCCAGCGCCCGACCCACCTCCACCAAGCGGGCGGTGCTCAGTGGCAGCGAGCTGGCCGCCTGGTGCTGGACGGATGCCAGGCCCAGGTTGTCGAGCAGTCGGTCGACACGGTCGCGCTCACCGTCCTCGCGCGCACGGGAGCCGAGGCCGACCAGGTCGCGCAGGTAGCTCTGGCGACCGTGGAGCCATCGGTAGGTGAGCTCCAGGTGCTCGCGCACGGTCAGCTCGGCAAACAGGTGGGCGCGCTGGAAGGTCCGGGCCAGGCCCCGCCGGGCCCGCTCCTGCGGTGGGAGGCCCGTGACGCGCTCGCCCTCGATGAACACGTCGCCGACGGCGGGCTGCACCAACCCCGACAGCACTCCGAACAGCGTGGTCTTCCCCGCACCGTTGGGGCCCACGATCCCGAGGATCCGCCCGGCCTCCACCCGCACGCCGACGTCGTCGAGCGCCGCCAGTCCCCCGAACCGCACGGTGACGCCGCAGGCCTCGAGCAAGGGCGGGTCCGCCGCACTCCGGTCGCCGTTCGTGGTCACGGCCGCCATCGGGATCACGCCGCCTGTGCCGACGGCTCGACCGCGACCGTGTCGTTGTCGTCCCTACGGCGATCCAGGCGGAGAAGGTGGCGCCAGTGCCCCACCGTCTGGGCCACGATGCCGCGCGGCTCACGGGCGACGATGATGGCGCCGAGGCCGAACAGCATCGTCGGCACCTCGGCGTAGCTGTCCGGTATGTAGGCGCTGAACAGGGCCGGGAACAGCGAGAACGCAACCCCCGCCAGCAGAGCCCCGACCACGCTGCGCAGGCCCCACGTCACCACCACGGCCAGCCAGACGATGCCGATGACCGCGTTGAACGAGGGCGGCGTCGCCCGACCGGAGAAGCTGGCGACGAGCCCTCCCCCCACGCCGGCGATGAACGCGCCGATGGCGAACGTCGCCACCTTGGCCCGCTCGGTCGACACGCCGATCGTGCGGGCTGCTACCTCCGACGACCGGATGGCCGCCAGCGTCAGCCCCGTGGTCGACCGTCGCACGTTGAGCACCAGCAGGGCCGCCACCGCGAACACGCCGAGCGCAAGGAAGTAGAAGCGGACGTCGCTGTCGAAGTCGAAGCCGAACAGCGAGGGGCGGGGCAGCGGCTGGCCGGCGTGGAGGTTGTCGATCCGATCGATCGAGAACAGGGCGTTGTCCGCCAACACCGCGAAGCTGAGCGTGGCCAGGGCGAGGTAGAGCTCACCGAGCCGAAGGCTCACCACGGCGACCAGCACGCCGAACGGCACGGCGGCGAGCGCGGCGACGAGTATCGCGGGGATGTTCGGCCAGCCGTAGAACTCGGTGAGCTGCGCCGCACCCATCGCACCGATGCCGGCCAGCGAGATCTGGCAGAGCGAGATCATGCCACCCTCGCCGGTCACGAGAACCAGCGACAGCAGGGCGATGCCGACCGCGACGCCGGATGCCACGACGCCGAGCCAGAACGAGGTGAGCAGCTCGGGGATCAGGAACGCGGCGACAACCAGCGCGACGCCGATGAGCACCCGGGCGTACCAGGGCGCCACCCCAGTGCCCGGCGTCCGCGTGAGCAGCGCCGTGGTCGGCGCCTCCTCCCCACCCCTGCGGTGCAGCACCAGCCCGTACGCCACCAGGAACAGGATCATCACGACGAAGGGGATGCTGGGCCGGGCCGCCCGCGCCATCCACCCCGACTCCGGCAGCACCTTGGTCACGAGCGTCTGGGCCAGGCCGAGGCCCAGGGCACCGACGAAGGTCCACGTGAAGCTGCGCAGCCGCCCGACGACGACCGCGGCGAACGACGAGATCAGCAGCACGCTGAAGGAGACCTCGTTGAGCCCCAGCACGGGTGTGAGCAGGACGCCCGCCAGTCCGGCCATCATCGTGCCGATCATCCAGGCGGCGGCCGTCACCACTCCCGGGTTGATCCCCATGACCGAGGCGAGCGGCCGGTGGTCGACCACGCCGCGCATGGTCAGCCCGAACATCGTGAACCGCAGCGTCAGCGCCAGGGCCAGTCCGACCACCACGGCGCTCACGAACACCGCGATCTGATTGGCGTTGAGCGTCACGCCGAAGACGTCGACCTCGGGGACCGGCGCGGAGAAGAAGCCGGGCGGGAGCGACGGCTCGTCCGCCACGAACAACGTCTTGGCGATGGGCGGGATGGCGACGTACAGCCCGATCGTCGCCACGAGTTGTACCGTCGTCGGCGCGCTCGACAGCCGCCGGAACAGCACCGCCCACAGCGCCAGGCCCAACAGCGGCGCCACCACGCCGATGGCGACCAGCGCCGCGCTCCAAGTCGACCAGCCCCGCTCGGTGTTGAGCTCGTAGAAGAGCAGGGCGATGAAGAACGCCAGCGCGCCCTGGGCGAAGTTGAAGATGCGGGACGAGACGTAGGTGAGGACGAGGCCGAGCGAGGCGACGGCGTAGATGCCGCCGAACACCAGGCCGGAGACGATCAGGACGTTCAACCGGACTCAGCCCTCATCGACGACCTCGCCGCAGATCGGCTCACCGTCGTTGACGGGCACGAACTCGCCGCCCTCCACCTTCACGTAGTGGAAGCACAGGCCGTACGGCTGGCCGAAGCTCGCTTCGAAGTCGACGGGCGGATCCAGCAGCCCGTTGGCGTCGAAGTCGCTCACCTGGCGCAGGTTCTCGATGAACGCCTCGCGGGTCGGGCACTCCTCCCCCGCCTCCTGCAGCCCGCGGATCAGCAGCTCGCCGATGATCCAGCCCACGGCGACCTCCTGGGCCGGCGGCGTGTCGGGCGCGTACTGCTCGAGCGCGTTGAGCATCTCCTGGTGGGCAGGAAGCTGCACCTCGAACGGAACGAAGTCCATGGAGAAGTAGACGCCCTCGGCGGTGTCACCGGCCTGCTCGAGCGTGGTCGGGCTGTACCCCGCGGGGAAGAGCGTCACCTTCAGGTCGCCGCCGGCCTGGCGGACCGCGGCCGCGGCCGCCAGGGCGTTCTGGGTCTGGATCGGCAGGTAGAGGCCGTCGGCGCCCCTAGAGGCGATCTCCTCGGCCTGCGTGGTCCACTCGGAGGTGCCGATCGGGGCGTCGGTGCTGTTGTAGACGACCTCGCCGCCGGCCGCCTCGAACGACTCCTGCATGCCCTCGGCGGCGGCCTGCGCCGACGTCTGGGCGTAGCCGAGGATCGCCAGCCGCTCCACGCCCTGCTGTGTCAGGAACTCCCCGCCGGTGGTGGTCGCGACCGGCTCGGGTGAGTTGCTCCCGCTGTAGCCGAACATGTTGTCGTACACGCCCCACTCGGGGTTGACGTTGTACCCGACCACCGGGATGCCCTCGTCCTGGAGGTACGACGCCGGCCCGGCGATGACCGACGACGCCACCATCACGGCGAACACGTCCTGCTGCTCGACGAGCTCGCGGGCGGCGGTGGTGGCCCGGTTGATGTCGGCGGCGTCGTCGGCCGTCTCGATGACGACCTGGCGGCCGCCGATGCCGCCGTCGTCGTTGAGCTTGTCGATCCGGGCCTTGAACCCGGCCTGGTGGAGGCCGTAGAAGGCGGCGGCCGGGGTCGTCAGCGACGACAGCTGCCCGATCTTGATCTGGTCGTCGCTGACGCCCGGCGAGTCGCACTCGCCGTTGCCGCCACCACCGCTACCGCTGGCAGCGTCGGCATCCCCCTCCGAGGCTGTACCGCCGCCGTCGTCGTCGCCACAGGCGGACGCCACGAGCGCCACCGTCGCCAGGACCGCCAGCAGGGGCAGCCACCGTCGACCCGCGCGACCCCCCGTCACACCCCTCACGGCACCCCTCCTGCCAGGTCGTCCGACGCTGTTCGCTCGGACCGCGTCTAGCTATGTAACATTCATAAGATACAGTTGTAAGCGCCGGAGGGTCAAGGCCCTCGAGTCGCCTGGGGGCACGGACGGACGAGGACGGATTCGCGGGGTTCTGGACCTGATGTGAAAACCTTTGTGACGATGAAGAGGCCCACATGGTGATGGACGGCCGGTTCCAAGGGCGCACGCGCCAGCTCAGCCAGCCGCGGGTGGCGGAGATGGTCGCCGACATCCTGCGAGCGCGGATCGTCGACGGCGAGATGGCCGACGGCGACCTGCTGCCCAAGCAGGACGACCTGCTCGACGAGTTCCGGGTGTCCCGGCCCTCCATCCGCGAGGCGATGCGCATCCTCGAGACCGAGGGCCTCATCAGCGTGCGCCGGGGCAACATCGGCGGTGCCGAGGTCCACGCCCCCAAGGCGGGCAACGCCGCCTACATGTTGGGGCTGGTGATGCAGTCCCAGCGCGTGACGCTCGCGGACCTCGCCGAGGCCCTGCTCATCCTGGAGCCCGACTGCGCGTCCCTGTGCGCCGGCCGCGAGGACCGGGCCAAGGTGGTCGTCCCCCGACTCCGCGAGCTGAACGACCAGGCCGAGGCGCACCTCGACAACGGTCCCGAGTTCACCCGCCTGGCCCGGCAGTTCCACGACGAGATGGTGGAGTCGTGCGGCAACCTCACGATGATCCTGCTGGTGGGCACGCTCGAGACCCTCTGGTCGTCGCTCGAGTCGCAGTGGGCCGAGACCATCGCCGCCGAGGGCCACTATCCCGAGGTCAAGTTGCGCAAGCTGGTGCTGCGGGCCCACGCCCGCCTGACCGACGCCATCGACGCCGGCAACCGCGAGCTGGCGCACCGCACCGCCCGCAAGCACCTCGGCGAGTCCCAGCGCTACGTGCTCGCCACCAACGGCCGCCAGCGCGTGAACATCACGGGCCTGCGATCGCACCTGGCCCCCGGCCCCGGCCGCGGCCCTGACGCCTACCTGGGGTAGCGCCGGCGCCAGCTACCCGAAGTGCTTCAGCAGGAGCGGGAGCTCGCCCCTGCTGTCGTCGGGGACGACGTAGCCGGTCTCGTCGCGGATCTGGGCGAGGTGCACGTCCACGTCTTCGACGGTGAGGTCGGGCTTGTAGAACCCGGGCGTGACACCCACGAAGAACCGGCCGACCCGCCCACCGCCGACGGTGAACATCTCGCCGGTGACCGAGCAGCGCTCGTGCGCCAGCCAGGCCACCACCGGTGACACCAGCTCGGGGTCGAGGCGGTCGGCCATGTCGCCGAGCAGGCCCTCGGTCATCCGGGTGCGGGCCATCGGGGCGATCGCGTTGACCCTGATGCCGTGGCGGGCGCCCTCGATGGCGAGGACCCGGGTCATGCCGACCACGCCCATCTTGGCGGCGCCGTAGGTGGCCTGGCCGAAGTTGCCCAGGATGCCGCTCGCCGACGACGTGAACACCACCCGCCCGTAGCCTTGCGCCCGCATGGCCCGCCACGCCGGGATGGTGACGAAGAACGAGCCCCGCAGGTGCACGTCGAGGACCGGGTCGAGCTCGGCGGGCGTGATGTTGTGGAACGCCTTGTCCCGCAGGATCCCGGCGTTGTTGACGACGATGTCGACCCGACCGAACGCGTCGAGCGCGGCGTCGACGATGGCGCGCCCGCCCTCCGGCGTCGACACCGTGTCGGTGTTGGGCACCGCGACGCCGCCGGCGTCCTCGATCTCCCGGGCCACCGTCGCCGCCGGGCCGGCGGACGCGCCCTCGCCGTCCACGGCGCCGCCCAGGTCGTTGACGACCACCTGTGCGCCCCGGGCGGCCAGCAGCAGGGCGTGGGCGCGGCCGAGGCCGTTGCCGGCACCGGTCACGACCGCCGCCCGGCCGTCGAACCCGAGCTCTGCCACTCCTGCCCCTCTCCGTCAGCGCCGGCTACAGCCCGGCCGGCCAATCCCCGATCACCTCGGCCTCTCGCAGGCGGTCGAGCTCGTCGGTGGTCAGGCCCAGCTCGCCGCCCAGGACCTCGTCGTTGTGCTGGCCCAGCGCCGGCGCCGGCCGCCGGCACCAGCGGTCGACGCCTGTCAGCCGGGCGAACGGCAACCCGGCGTAGTCGATGGGCCCGGCATGCGGATGATCCAGGGTCTCGAAGAAGCCCCGGGCGCGCAGCTGGACGTTGCTGACGACCGCCGGGGGCAGCACCACCGGGGCCGCCGGGACGCCGGCCGCGGCGAGCTGCTCGACCACCTCGTCCCGCGGCCGGGCGGCGAACCACGCCCCCAGCTCCCGGTCGAGGAGGTCGTGGGCCGACCGGCGACCCCCGTGCGTGGCCAGCGCCGGATCGGCCGCCCACGCCGGGTCGCCCAGCACCAGGCGCAGGGCGGCCCACTGGTCGTCGTTGGCGACGGCGAGCGCCACCCACTGCTCCTCGCCGGCACAGGCGTAGACGTTCTGCGGCGCCGCCGCCGGTCCCCGGTTGCCGTCCCGCTCGAGCACGATGCCGTGCACGTCGTGCTCGATCACCTGCTCAGCGGTGACGTTGAGGGCCACCTCGATCATGGGCACCTCCACGAACGCGCCCTCGCCGTTCCGGTCACGCTGCGCCAGGGCGGCCATGAGCACGAACGCGGCGTGGACGCCCGCCAACGGGTCACACGCACCGCGTGGCGCCATCGGCGCGCCGTCCGGGTAGCCCGTCAGCCACGCCATGCCCGAGAGCTGCTCCATGGTCGGGGCGAAGCCGACCCGGTCCCGCCACGGCCCGTCGAGGCCGAACGCCGGCATGCGCACCACCACCGCCCGCGGGTTCACCTCGTGGAGCGCGTCGTGGTCGAGGCCGAACGCCTCCATCACCCGGGGCGAGAAGTTCTCGACGACGGCGTCGGCCCCCGCGACCAATCGCTTGGCGAGGTCGGCGCCCTCGGGCCGGCCCAGGTCGAGGGTGACCGACCGCTTGCCCACGTTGATCCCGTGGAACAGCCAGCTGTACTCCCACCAGCGCTCGGTCCCCGCGGCCGGACCGGCGGCGAAGCGGATGCCGTCGGGCCGCTGGATCGACTCGACCTTCACGACGTCCGCCCCCAGCGCGGCGAGGAAGTGGGTGGCCGACGGCCCGGCCCAGAAAGCGGTGAAGTCGACGACCCGGATTCCCGCGAGCGGCAGCCCGTCCACCGGCCCGCCTTCTGTCGGCGCTGACCCGCGTTGGGAACTGTGAGGTCTGACAGAACGGATTTGGTACGGCGGTCGGGGCTGGCGGAAGCCGGCGGGGTTGCGCCGGAGCACGCCCCGCTCGACGAAGTGGTCCATCTCCGGGATCGAGGCGCCGTTGCCGATGGGCGCCATGGGGATGCGGAACAGGCTGGCGGTCTCGACGATCTCCTGCACGGTGCGCTCGGCGAACCAAGGACGGATCAGGTCGTAGACCTCCTGTCGGCGGGGCCAGCGGGCGAGCTGCAGCCGCAGCTGCGGGTCCTCGGCCAGCTTCGGTTGCTCGACCATCGCCGCGAAGTCGAGCCATTGCTGCCCGGTGACCATCGACGTCCCCACCCAACCGTCCTTGGCCGGCTCGATGGACGGCACCTCGATCGAGCGGGCGAATCCGGGCAGGTCCATCAGGCGCAGGTGCAGCCACTCGAAGCTCTGCATCGCCAGCGTCATGCACTCGAGCAGCGACACGTCCACGTGATCGCCGGCCCCCGTGGCCGCCGCTCGCCGCCACGCCGCCAGCGCACCGGCGGCGGCGCACACGCCGCCCACGTACTCCCCCACGCCGCCGCCGACCGACACCGGCGGGCGCTCGGCCACGCCGCGGAACCCGGTGGCGCCACACCACCCCTGCAGCGTGAACTCGGTGGCGGGGCGCTCGGCCCACGGACCGGTCCAGCCGAAGGGCGAGATCGTCACCAGGACGGCCGCCGGATTCGCGGCCCGCACGACGTCGGCGTCCACGCCCAGCCGGGCGGCACCGCCGGGTGTCGCGGTGATCACGACGATGTCGGCGCCGTGCAGGTCGTCGGGGTTGCCGACGGCCTTACCCGCATCCAGGTACAGGTCGAGGGGCCGATCGCCGGGTTCACCCACCTTGACGACGTCGGCGCCGGCGTCCACGAACAGCTTGCCGCAATAGGCGCCCGCCACGCGGTCGCTCAGCTCGACGACCCGTAGCCCCGCCAGCGGCGAGGCCTGGCGGTCATCAGGGCCGGAGTGAGGGTCGATTCCGCGGATCATCTGCACCAGGACGACGCGCCGTGTGACCGGCTGGGCCACCGGCGGAATCGACCCTCACTGAGTAGCCGGCCTGCTCACGATCCCAGGTGGCATCGGTGACGCCGCGCGCGCGGAGCTCGTGTTTGAGGACGCGCCCCACCGCGTTCTTGGGCAGCTCGGCGCAGACCTCGACGTAGCGGGGGACGGCGAAATAGGGAAGCCGTTCCCGGCAGAAGTCCATGAAGGGGACGACGTCCACGGTCTCGCCGGGCTTGGCCACCACGCACACCATCACGTCGTCCTCGCCCAGCTCGCTCGGCACGCCGATGGCGGCGACCTCGGCCACGGCCGGATGGCGCAACAGCGCTTGCTCGACCTCGAACGACGAGATGTTCTCGCCGCGCCGGCGCATGGCGTCCTTCTTGCGGTCGACGTAGGTGAAGTTGCCGTCCTCGTCGAACCGGCCCAGGTCGCCCGTGTGGAACCAAAGGTTTCGCATCTGTTCGAGCGTGGCCTCGGGCCGGCCGTCGTAACCCTCGAACATTGTGTGCGGCCGCCGCGGCCGGCACACGATCTCGCCGACCGTCCCGGCGGGCACCTCGTTGTCCTCGTCGTCGAAGATCTTCACCTCGAAGCCCGGGTTGGCCCGCCCCGACGCCCCCGGTGGGTTGTCGACGTCGACGCCCGCGTAGCTCAGTGGGAACGCCTCGGTCGTCCCGTAGACGGTGACGATGCGGCAGCCGTAGCGCTCCTCGATGTCGTGGTAGATCTCCTTCGGCACCGGGGCGGCGGACAGGAAGCGGATGGGAAGGTCCTTGTCCCGCTCGTCGGGCGGAAGGTTCCACAGCATCACGACCAGCGCGCCGGCGAGGGCGATGCCGGCCGCGTCGTAGCGCCGCACCTGGTCCCACGTGTTGTTGACGCTGAACACCTTCTCCAGCACGCCGGTCCCGCCCGCCAGCATCGGACCGAGCACCGTGCCGACGGCGCTGAGGTGGAACAGCGGCAGCGGGCCGTAGACGGTCTCGCCCGGCTGCAGGCGCCAGCAGTCGACCATGGTCCGGGCCGCGGACAGCAGGTAGTGCTGCGTGACCAGCGCGCCCTTCGACCGACCGGTCGTGCCGGAGGTGTAGAAGATGGCGCCGGGCTGGTTCCAGGCCGGGGCTGCACCACCGGCGACCTCCCCCGGGTCGCCCTCCCGCAGCCGCTCGATGGGGTGCACGGTGACGCCGTCGGGTGCCACCGGCAGCCCGCTCTCGCCGTCGCCGCCCTCGCCGTCGCCGTCGGGCCGGACGAACACAGTCCGCAGGCTGGGGGCGTCCCCCACCACCGCCAGCAAGCGGTCGGCCAACGACGCGTCCACGGCGATGGCCTTCGTGTTGCTGTCCCGCAGCTGGTTGGCCAGGAACTCGCCCCGGTAGGCGGCGTTGACCGGCACCGCCACCGCCCCCAGGTAAGCGGCGCCGAACCACGTGTCGATCCACTCGGCCGAGGTCCCCATGTAGATGGCGACGCGGTCGCCGGGCTCGATGCCCGACGCCGCGAGGGCGTTGGCGCTCGACACCGCCCGGGCCCGCATCGCCCCGTAGGTGACCGGCTCGTCGAGGATGTAGAGGAACGGCTGATCGTGACGCTTCTGCGCCTGCTCGTCGAGCACCGAGGGAATGGTCAGCCGGTCGCCCACCGACCAGGTCGCGCCCATCACGAGCCGCCGTCGCCGTTGGGAGCGCCGCCAGCGTTGCCGGCATCATTGGACGCGCCGCCGGCCGGCAGCGTGTCGGGCGGGTAGAACCGCTGGGCCCAGCGCCGCAGCGCCGCGTAGTCCTTGGCCTCCTCGACAGCGAAGTTGGGCTTGGGCAGGTACTTCATGTTCTCCCACGTGAAGAAGTCCTGCTTGATGATCTCCTGCTGGAGCTGGATCCAGCGCTCCGCCCGGCCCGAGGGGCGGTCCCCGGTGTCGCCCGGGTCGCGGATGCATGCCATGGTGAACCAGTAGTCGGTGTAGTCCTCGTCCACCGGCGTGTGCCCGGTGATCTGGACCGAGGCCAACACCTCGGGTGGGAACCGCACGAACCCGATGCTCAGGCCGTAGGTGTCGTACACCACGGTCCCGTCCACCGGACCGTTGGGGGTCAGCCAGGTCGACTCGTGCCCGCCGCCGTAGTTGACGTCCACCGTGGCGTGCAGGTGGTGGTCGTGCAGCTCGAACGACGTGGTCTGCGCCGGTCGGTCGCCATGGTGCACGTGCTCGATGTGGTACGGATCGGCGGCGTTCTCCACGATCATCTGCGGATGCACCTTGACCCGGTTGACCATGCGCGAGTGCGGGTGCAGTGGGTAGTACCCGCCGGTCTCCAGCTCGGGCACGTCGGGCGGCTGCCAGGTCGGCTCGCCGCCGTCACGGTCGAACCACACCAGTACCATCCCGTACCACTCCATGACCGGGAACGTCTGGATGCGCACGTTCTGCTTGCAGCGCTCGCGCGAGTAGGGGATGAGCGCGTTGGAGCCGTCGCCCCGCCAGTGCCAACCGTGCCAGGGGCACACGATCTCGTCGGCCTCGACGTGGCCGCCGACGCCCAGGTGCCCGCCCAGGTGCTGGCAGTAGGCATCCAGGACCGCGACCTGGCTCGATTCTCCGCGGAAGCAGACCAGCTCCCGGCCGAAGTAGTGCAACCGCTTCACGTCGCCGGCGGCCACGTCGGACGACCACGCCACCACGAACCATCCGCTGGGGTAGCGATACGACGACACCGCCAGCGGTGACGCGGCCCGTGCCTCGTTGACGAGCGACATCTCATTCCCCTCTGCCATCAGCGACCGAAGCCGCCGCCGTCGACCGCGATCCGCTGCCCCGTCACGAGCCTGCAGCGGTCGGAGACCAGGAACCGGACCATCGAGGCGATGTCCTCGGGCTCGCACACCCGGCCCAGCGGCACCTTGCCGTCGAGCTCGTGGATGTCGTCGACCCCGAGCGCGCCCTTCGCCAGCCGGCGCCCCATCTCGGTGTTGACCAGGCCGCCGGCCACGACGTTGACCCGGATCCCGTTGCGGGCCTCCTCCCGGGCCAGGGTGTAGGCCAGCGCCTCCAGGGCCGCCTTCCCCATCGTGTAAGGCGCCGAGTTGGGGTCGAAGCTCTGCGTGGACTGGCTGGAGATCAGCACGACGTCGCCCCGCGGCCGCCCCCGCAGGTGGGGCACGGCCAGCTTGCACACGTGATGAGCGCCGAACGCATGGATGCCCATGACCCGGTCGAGGTCTGCGAGCTCGGTGTCGGCCACCGTCCGGCCCCGGTTGGTCACGCCGGCGTTGTGGACCACGGCGTCGAGCCGGCCGAAGCCGGCGACGACCGCCTCCAGCATCGCCTGCGTCTCCTCGAACGAGTCGACCGACGCCTGGAACGACTCGCCGTGGCGCCCCATCCGGGTGATCTCGCCGACCGTCTCGTCGGCGGCGTCCTTGTCCCGGCGGTAGTTCACGGCCACGTCGAAGCCGTCCTCGGCCAGGCCGAGGGAGATGGCGCGGCCGATGCCCCGCCCGCCGCCGGTCACCAGCGCGACCCGTCCGTTCCCCTCCATGCCTCGGCCCCCTCGTGCCTCTCGGTCGTGTGCTCGGTCAGTCCAGGATGGTCGGGTCCTTGCGCAGCTCGCGCCGCGCCATGGACTCGAACAATCCGGTGAACGGGTGGGTGTTGAAGAACTCGCCGTAGTTGCGGGCGGCGTCGCGGTTCATCGGCGTCCCCCCGCCGGCCGCGGCCACGTGCCAGGCCTGGCAGCAGCGCCATTCAAACGACATGGCCCGCAGGTAGGCCTGCTCGATATCCCTGGCCAGCACCAGGACGCCGTGGTTGGCGAGCAGGCCGACGTTGGCGTCGCCCATCGCCTTGACGGCCGCCTGGGCGTTGCGAGGATCGTCGACCGCGCCCCAGTACTCGTCGTAGACCGCCAGCTCGCCGTGGTAGAGCGCGCTGGTCTGGTCGTATACCTCCGGCGCCCGGCCGATGTCGGCCCAGATGGTGCCCCAGCGGGAGTGGTTGTGGATGGCGACGCCGACGTCGTGGCGGGCCTTGTGCAGCTCGACGTGCAGGGTGATCGCGGGGGTGATGGTCCAAGGGCCCTCGAGCTCGCGGCCGTCGGCGTCCATGCGCATGACGTCGCTGGCCCGCAGCTCGTCCCACGTCAGGCCGAACGGGTTGACCAGAAACGTGCCGTCGGGCTGCTTGAAGGTGATGTGGCCGGCGAGGTGGTCGTCGTAGCCCTCGGAGAACAGGCACCGGGCCAGCAGTGCCAGCTCCTGCGCCGGCGTCAGCTCGGGGAGCGCCGGGGCGATCGGCTTGGTGACCTTCATCGCCTTCATCTCGCTGGGCTTGCCGCTTTCGGTGACGCTCACGGTCACGAACCCCCGCTCAGGATCGCTTCGAGGCGCGGGCCGTAGAAGCGCAGGGCGTTCTCGCCGAGGATCTTGCGCTGGAGGTCCTCGGGCAGGCCGCGCTCGCGGACGTGCTTCACCGCCCCGGGGTACACGGCGTCGTGGTGGGGATAGTCCGAGGCGAACATCACGTTGTCAGCCCAGTCCAACCTCAGCGTGGCCTCCAGCCCGGGCTCCTCGACCTCGAAGGTGAGCCAGGACCGGCGGTTGATGGTCCCCTTGGGATCGCCGCCGTGGAAGTCCTCGGGCGCCAGCTCGAAGTGCTCCTCGATGCGGTCGGCCCAGGTCGGCGCCCAGCCGCAGCCGGCCTCCAGGAACCCCATCCGCAGACCGGGGAAGCGCTGGAAGATGCCGGCGAGGGTGGTGACGAGCATGCCCGTCATCTGCTCGAACACGTGGCTCACGACGTGGCAGCCGGCGTAGCTCGGCATGCGATCGACGCCGACGGTGTCGATGCCCGACAGGTAGGCCTCGTGGAGCCCCACGGGCACGTCGAGCCGCTGCGCGGCCTCCCACAGCACGTCGAAGTCGGGATGGTCGACGGTACGGCCGCCGACCTTGTTGGGCCGGATGACGCCGCCGACGAAGCCGTGCCGGGTCACGGCTCGCTCCAGCTCGGCCGCGGCCAGGCGAGGGTCCTGCTGGGGAAGCAGCGCCACGCCGATCAGCCGCTTGGGGTCGGTCGCGCAGTAGCCGGCCAGCCAGTCGTTGTAGGCGGCGCACAGCGCGGCCGCGATGTCGGGGTTCTCGAGGAGGCCGAACATCATGCCCACGCTCGGGTACAGGACGGCCGCGTCGATGCCCTCGTCCTCCAGCACCTGCAGCCGGACCCTGGGGTCGCGGCCGCCCTCGCGCCGCTCGCCGCCGGCCGAGACGTGGTTCTGCAGGCCGCCGGGATAGGGGTACTTGGAGCGCCACAGGCGGCCCTCGATCTCGTAGGTGACGTGGCCGCCCGAGACGGTGACGAAGCGCATGGCATGGGGCTGCAGGGCGGCCGGGATGGCGCCCACCAGCTCGGCCAGGTTCTCCTCGACGTGCCCGTCGGCATCGATCACGAGCGACATCGCGTCGCCTCCACTGTCATATAAATGATTCTAACCCTGGCCGGGGACGGGCGAAAAGACCCTCGGCGAGGGCCCGCAGGTGGTCCTCGCGGGAACCGACCGTGAGCGCCGCCGCCCGGGCCCGGTCGGACCACAGGTGCAGGTCGTGGTCCACGGCGAAGCCGATGCCGCCGTGTAGCTGGTGGGCCATGAGCGTGGTCCCGACGTAGGCGTCGCTGGCCGCCACCTTGGCGATCGCCACGTCGGCCTGCGCCGCCGGTTCATCGGGCCCGACCGAGCAGCGCCACACGGCCTGCCACGCCGCCAGGCCGGCGGCGTCGAGGTGGGTCGACAGATCGGCGACGTGGTGTTGCACGGCCTGGAAGCTGCCGATGGGCCGCCCGAACTGGGCGCGGTCGGTCACGTAGCGCACGGTCCGCTCCCGCACCGCCCGGGCGCCGCCGACCATCTCCACGCACTGCAGCGCGGTGGCGACCCGCCGGACACGCTCGATGGCCGACCAGGCGCTCGAGGACGCGGGGGCCAGCACCCTATCTGCCGGCACCCGGACGCCGTCCAACGACACCTCGTGCTGGGCGTCGTGCGCGAAGGTCGAGAGCGGGATGGGGGACACGCCCGGCGCGTCGGTGGGGACCACCACCAAGCGGACGCTGTCGGCGGCGGTGGCCGACGGGTCCCGGGCCACGACCACGAGATCGTGGGCGACACCGGCGTTGGGGACGAACAGCTTGGTGCCGTGGACCACCACGCCGTCGCCATCAGGGGCCACCGTGGTGGACAGGGCGTCCGGCGACGACCGCATGCCGGCTTCGTGGAGCGCCACAGAGACGATGCGGTCGCCCGCCAGTACGGCGGGGAGCAGCTCCGCCCGCTGGTGGTCGTCTGCGCTGTGGTCGATCAGCAACGCCGCCTCCACGGTCGAGTACAGCGTCGTCGGCACCAGGGCGCGCCCCGCCTCCTCGTACACCACCGCCAGGTCGAGCAGGTCGCCGCCTCCGCCGCCGGCCGACTCGGGGAACGCCAGGCCGAGCCACCCCAACTCGGCCATCCCCGCCCAGAGGTCGGGGTCGTGCCCATCGCCGGCGGGGGTTCGCACGCGCCGGACGAGATCCGACGGGCACGCCCGCTCGAGGAACCCCCGCGCCGAGGCCCGGAGCGCCTCCTGCTCGTCCGACAGCGCCAGGTCCATCACCGCGGCAGCCCGTGGCCGCGCTGGGCGACGATGTCGCGCTGGATCTCGTTGGTGCCGCCGCCGAAGCGCAGGTACGGCGCCGCCCGGTACATCAGCTGGGCCAGGCCGGCGATCGGCGCCCGCTCGTCGTAGGGATCGAGCTGGCCGTGCAGCCCCATCAGGTCCAGCGCCAGCGACGAGGCGCGGGCGTGGAGCTCGGTCGTGAAGACCTTGGTCATCGACGCCTCGGCGCTGGCGGGCCGGCCAGTGTCGATGAGCCAGGCGGCGCGGTGGTTGAGCAGCCGGGCCAGCTCGACGTCGACGGTCAGCTCGGCCAGGCGACGGCGCACGTCGGGCCGCGCCAGGCGCACCTCGCCGTCGACGACCGTCTCACGGCACCAGGCGGTGAGGTCGTCGAGCAGCCGCCGCAGGCCGCCGGTGATGCCGATGGCCACCCGCTCGAAGTCGAGCGCCTGGGTGACGTAGGCCCAGCCGTGGTCCCGCTCGCCCACCAGGTTCTCGGCCGGCACCCGCACGCCGTCGAACCACACCTGGTTGGTGCGCATGCCCCGCCAGGTGGTGATGGCCTGGACGCTGATGCCCGGCGCGTCGAGCGGCACGACGAGCACCGAGATTCCCCGGTGCCGGGGCGCGTCGGGGTCGGTGCGGCAGGCGAGCCATTCGTGGGTGCAGTACTCGGCGCCGGTGTTCCAGATCTTGGTGCCGTTTATGACCCACTCGTCGCCTTCGAGCACGGCCGTGGTCCGCAGGGACGCCAGGTCGCTGCCGGCGTCGGGCTCGGAGTAGCCGATGGCGAACTCGACGTCGCCCCGTCGGATGGCCGGCAGCCAGCGGGCCCGCTGCTTGGGGGTGCCCGAGCGGATGATCGTCGGCGCCACGGAGGCCGCCGTCATGTCGATGGCGGGTGCCCCGGCGTAGGCCAGCTCGTCCATCAGCAGCACGTTGTCGATCAGCGACCGGCCGAGGCCGCCGTCCTCCTCGGGCCACATGAGGCACAGCCAGCCCCGCTCCAGCAGCCGGCGGCGGAAGGTGCGGATGACGTCGCCGCTCCACTCCCCGCCGCCGTGACGCACGGCCTCGCGCTCGGCCGGACCGAGCTCGGCGTCGAGGAAGGCACGCACCTCCTCCACCCAGGCTTGCTGCTGCTTGCTGAGGCGGAAGTCCACGGTACGCCGCGCTGCGCTGTCAGCCGTCGCCCGGCGTGAAGCGGAACAGCAGGTGGCTGTAGCGGGCGACCGGGGTGCCGTCGCCCCGACGGTAGGTGGCGGCCGTGGTCAGGAAGTGGCCGTCGCCGAGGCGGGTGCGCTTCAGCTCGGAGACGTCGACGAGCTCCTCCTCGACGTTGAGCCGGTCGCCGACGCGCAGGGGCCGGAAGAACTCGGCGTCGCAGCCCACGCTGACCACGGTGGTGCCAGGCAAAGGCACCTGCCCCGCCAGCAGGGGCCGCGGGCGGGGGTTGCCCGGCCGCCAGTCCGGCGCCATCGCCCAGGTCATCAGCAAGGCCGGCGGCGAGACGACCGCGCCCCATCGCTCGCGGGCGAAGTCCTCGTCCCAGTAGCTGGCGTTGCCGTCGTGGACCATGGCGCAGAAGCACTTGATCAGCGGCCACGTCACCTCGTGGGTGGCGAACTCGACCTCGGAACGGGTGCCGATCATGGCCCGGGCTTCCTCGTAGGTGCCGATGGGCAGGTCGAACCCGGACCCGTGCTCGACGGCTCGGTCGACCCGGTCGGCCGGCGGCGCCTCCGCGCTCACGTCGACTCCCGGGCCGGCAGCTCCAGGGTCACGGCGGCGGGGCAGCACACCTCGCCACGCTGGTTCTTCACCGTCAGCTCGAGCTCGACCAGGTGCCGGACGCGCCCGCCGGCGTCGTCGGTGTACCTGCGGACCACGCGGCCCTCCCCCACCATCGTGTTGCCGGCGTAGATCGACCGCTGCATGGACACCTTGCGGCGGGCGATGAAGCTGCGGGGGCCGCCCCACTCGGTCGCCAACCGGTCGACGAAGCCGAGGAAGTGCATGGTGTTGACGTAGATGGTCGGCTGCCCCTGCGACCGGGCGTACTCCGGGTCGTAGTGGCCGGGGAAGTAGTCCCACGTGGTGGCCGGGTTCATGATCACGCGGCGGTAGGTGATCTCGTCCTCCACCCGCGGCAGGGCGGCGCCCTCCTCCACGTCCTCCCAGTAGCGCTGGTCGTACGACACTCCCGGGATCATTGGCCGGCCCCCTCGATAGAGAAGCGGTACAGGACGTTGGTGGTGCGGGCGACGAGCTCCCCGTCCTGTCGGCGGTAGGTCGACACGGTGGTGACGAAGTGGCCCACGCCGAGGCCGGTGCGCTTCTCCTCGGACACGTCGGCCAGCTCCTCGACGACGTTCAGGCGGTCGCCGACACGGATCGGGGCGAAGAACTCGGCGTCGTTGGACACGTTGACGAACGTGTCGCCGGGCAGGGGCACCTGCGCAGTCAGCAGCGGCACCGGAAGGCCGCCGCCCGGCTTCCACTCGATTGGGATCAGCCAGGTCATCAGCATCCCCGGCGGCGCGATCACCCCGCCCCAGTGCCGCTCGGCGTACTCGTCGTCCCAGTAGGCGGCGTTGCCGTCGCGCACCATGGCGGCGTAGTGGCGGATCATCGGGACGTTGACGTCGACCTCGCCGAAGCGGACGGGCGTCTTCGTGCCCAGCATGGCCTTCGCATCCTCGTAGGTCCCGACCGGGATGTCGTAACCCGTTGCCTCGGTACCCATTACTTCCCGCTCTTGCTGCTTCGCAGCGGGCCGCTCGGGCCTCGCTCGCTCTCACCTTGTTCCCCCGTCACCCTCGACGGACGCTCGCTCATGGCCGTGGCCCCTAGGCCCGCGAGCCGAGCCCGTACAGCCGCGCGGCGTTCCCGCCCAGGACGCGGCCGACGACGTCGTCGCCCAGTGGCGCGGCGGTGGCCCGCGCTGCCTCGACGGTGCCGGGGTAGTCGCAGTCCCAGTGGGGGTAGTCCGACGAGAACACCAGGCTGTCGGCGCCCAGGTGCTCGACGTAGGTCTCGAGGAGGGGCTCCTCGCACTCGAAGGCGAAGAAGCACTGGCCCCGCTCGATGTAGTCGCGGGGGTCGCTCGTCATCGCCGGCACCATGTCGCCACGCTTCTCGCGGTGCTCGTGCATCCGGTGCACGAAGTAGGGGACCCAGCCGACGCCCGACTCCAGGAAGGCCACCCGCAGCGCCGGGAACCGGTCGAGCACCCCGCCCATGGCCAGCGCCGTGAACGCCACCATCTGATCGACGGGGAACGACAGGGTGTGCACCTGCACGTAGTTGTCGAACCGCTCGGCGCCCGGCAGCGGCAGGTTCATCCCCGGGGCGCTGTGGACCCCGACGGCGACACCGAGGTCCGCGGCGGCCTCGAAGAAGGGCTGGAACGACGGGTCGTCGAGGTTCCGTGGGCCGACCACCGGCGGGATCATCACGCCCACTACGCCGAGGCCGGCGCCCCGGGCCAGCTCGGGGACCGCGTCGTCGGGGTGCTGCAGCGGGGCGATGGCCACCGCCCGGAGCCGATCGGGGTGGCGGGCGCAGACGTCGACGAGCCAGTCGTTGTACGCGCGGCAGAAGTCTAGGGCGAAGCCTGGATCCTCGAAGGTCGTGGCGCCGATGCTCAGCCCGCCGTAGAGGACTTGGACGTCGATGCCCTCCTTGTCGAGGTCGCGGATGCGGGCGTCGAGCCGCAGCGCCCCCTCGGCCGCGTCGGGGTGCATGGCCGACTCCACGGGGACGCCCCGGCCGGGCCCCTCCTGGGTGGGGAAGAGCTTGCCCTCGATGAGGCTGACCGTCTTCCCTCCCGATTGCCCCGCCTGCTGCCAACCCCGATGCCGGTCGGTCAACGCCCGCCAGGGCGCCAGCTCGTCGTCGGGCGCGTCGAGCCGGACCACCGGCTCGTTGATGTGGGCGTCGGCGTCGATGACCGGCATCCGTGCGCTCATCTGTCCCCTCCGACCACTGAGGCATCTGTCCTCCTAATCATATGATTGATAGGGGTCAGCCGGCCAGACGCAGGGGACGAGCGAGGCGAAGGGGGCGGCGAACATGGGCAGGACCGGCGCGTCCCGCCAGGCCTCCTCTATCAGCGGCTGCAGCGCCTCGGCCGTCTCGGCCGGGTCGCCGTCGAGGTAGCAGACCGTGATGCGGTAGTCGCCCTCGGTGTAGCGCCCCCGGCGATACCGGGCGCCGGTGGCGAACGTCCACGCGCCGGCCACCCCCGGTGTGGCCACCAACCGGGGCAGGTGCTCGCCGTGCCGCCACCGCACGTAGGCATCGAGGCCGTCTCGATCGGTCGGCTGCTCGACGATCAGGTAGACGCCGCGGTTGGGTCGGAACGGCACGACGTCGGGCGACACGAGCACCCGCGGCGAGGCGTGCGCCTCCAGGAACTGCAGCGCGCCCAGGAACCGCCGGGGGATGTCCCGCGGGAAGCGGCCGAGCTCGTGCAGGCGGGCGCCGAGGTCGAAGAAGTCGTCGAGCGTCTGCTCGACGGGTTCGCCCATCAGGTACAGGACCACGTGGTGGACGTCCTCGAAGATGCCGGACGCGGCGGCCCGGGCCGCGGCGCACGCGTCGTTCGACACCCACCGCTGGCCGTGGACCAGCCCGGGGAGCTGGTACTGCTCCGGCATGTGGTCGAGCTGGTGCCAGGCCAGGTAGGCCCGGTCCTCGTCGTCGCCAGGTGTCTCGCCTCGGGCGGAGATGGAGAAGAAACCCAGCTTGACGCGGTTCATGCCCAGGAGCCGGGCACCAGGTCGGCGACCATCTCGCGCCGGGAGAAGTACCAGCGCCCGCGCTCGTGGATGAGCGTGTCGCGGTAGCGGCCGACCGCCTCCACCACGGGCGCGGTGCCGGCGCCCTCGGGGTCGCCGTTCGCCCCGGGTGCCAGCACGAGGAACCGGCACTCCTGGCGGGCGTGCACACCGTCGACCTCGACCTGCGCGTCGGTAGTGACGTAGGCCCGGCCGGGCGGCGCCGCCCGGAAGTACTTGGCTAGCTCGCGGTGGCCCGAGAACGACCGAACCCCGGGTTCCTCCAGCACGCCCTCCTGCACGAACGTCCCGATCCAGGTGTCGAGATCGCCTACCTCCAGCGCCCGGTTGTAGCGGGCGGTGAGGTCCCCGATCGCCAGGCGGGCGGCCACCGTCGTGAGCGTCGTCTGTTCCTGATAGGTCATGCCGCTGGCCATCAGATGCGCACCTCCCGTCCTCTCGCCGCTCGCCCCAAGGGCCGCCCGCTATCTGCTGTATCATTTGATTGTTAGGTACCCTAGTGCCCCGGTCCACCGGGGAAGGAGACTGGGCGGATGCTGTTCCTCCACGAGGTGCACCGCGTCGCGGGCGCCAGGGAGAAGGAGTTCGAGGCCGCCTACCGGAGCGGCTGGATGGAGGTCTTGGCTGGGGGCGACGACGCCCGGCTGCTGTGGTTCCTGCACCACGCCCACGGCACCGGCCCGTCCTATCAGGTTGTGACGGTCACCGCGCTGGCCGATGGCGCCGCCTGGGAGCGCCTGGCCCGGCGGGTCCAGGCGGGCGACCTGCGGGACTGGGTGCGCGAGGTCGACGCGTGCCGCCACGACGTCCAGGCCCGGCTCCTCATGCCTCTGGACTTCTCGCCGCTCGACATCGAGCTGGCCGACGTCCCGGCCGACGGCCGCCGCCACGATCCGGCGCTGTACATGGAGGACACGATGTGGCCCAAGCGGGGCAAGGCCGAGGAGTACATCGCCGCCGCGGGCGCCGTCTACACCAAGATGCTGGGCTCCGGCGATCGGACGCCGCTGCTCAGCATCGAGGCCGCCTACCAAACCATGCCGGGCGCCGGGCGCTACCCGGAGGTCACGCTGATGCAGAGGGTCCACGACATGCCGGGGCTCGTCCGGTTGCTCACGACCGACATGCCCGAGGGGATGGCCCGGCCGGGCAACTGGATGCACGATGCCCTCGAGTACCGCGACCAGTGGCGGTCCAAGCTGCTGCGCACGGCGTCGTGGTCGCCGCTCGACTGAGCCCGACCGCATGGGAGGGCGTGGCCCGAGCGGCCCGGCGCGCAGCGCCACGAGTGAGAAGCAAGTGAGGTTCGACGATGCTGTTCATGCACGAGATGCACTCCGTCGCCGGCGAGAGCGAGCGCGAGTTCGAGGCCGCCTACCGCGAGGGCTGGATGAAGCCGCTGGGGCAGGACGACGACGCCCGGCTGCTGTGGTACCTCAATCACGCGCACGGCAGCGGACTGTCGTACCGGGTGGTGACGATCACGGCGATCCGCGACGGGGCCGCCTATGAGCGGTTGGCGTCGCGGCTACGGCGGGGCGACCTGTTGGACTGGTCGCGGACGGTCGGTGCCATGCGCCACGCCGTGCAGGGCAAGATGCTGCTGCCGGTGTACTGGTCGCCGATGCAGGAGGTCGACCTGGCCACCGTGCCCACCGACGGCGCCGAGCACGAGCTGTCGCTGTACATGGAGGACACCGGCTGGCCCTCGGCGCCGCTGGACGAGTACATCGAGTTCTGGGACGAGCAGTACTTCCGGATCATGCGGAACCTGCCGCCCGAGCATCGCATCCTGGAGATCGAGGCCTGCTTCCAGGTGGCCCACGGCACCCACCTCCGGCCCGAGGCCATGCTCATGCAGAAGATCCTCAACTACGACCTGCTGCTGGGGCTCATCTCCGAGCCCGAGGAGTACGACCCCGACACCTGGCCGGGCACCTACATGCACGGCGGCCTGCGCCTGCGCGACCAATGGGAGAGCAGGGTGCTGCGCACCAGCAAGTGGTCACCCATGTATTGAGCTGAGAGCAAGGGGGGCCGCCCCGCTTCCGTCAGCAGCAGCGCTCGACGAAGTGTTCGAGATGATCGAGGTTGCGGCACTCGACGGCCTCGTGGGTGAACGCGGCGTATTCGCTCATCAAGGAGTCGCCACTGTCCCACGCGGACGTGGGCTCGGGGTTCAGCCAGTAGACGCGCCGGGCGCGCCGCCGCAGCTCGCCCAGCACCCAGGACTGCGACGGGTGGTAGTTGTTGCGGGCGTCGCCCAGCACCATCAGGGTGGTGCGCGGCGTCACCTCGGCGCCCCAGCGTTGCCAGAACTCGGTCAGCGCGTTCCCGTAGTCGGAGTGCCCGTCGAAGCGGGTGATGCCGGCGCCCGTGCCGGTGCCGAGGGCACGCATGGCCTCCGCCATGCCGGCCCGATTGCGGAGCTGCTCGGTCACCTCCTCGATGGCGTCGACGAAGACGAACGAGCGGACCTTGCCGAACTGGCGGCTGAGGGCGTAGACGAGCTGGAGCGTGAAACGGCTGAAGTCCGCCACCGACCGGCTGACGTCGGCGACGACCATCAGCTCGGGCAGCGACCGCCGGCGGCCCCGGATCACGGGATCCAGCGGCACGCCGCCGTAGGCCAGCGAGCGCCGGATCGTGTGCCGGAAGTCGAGGCGACCGGGTGCCACCCGCCTCGTCTTCGCCAGCCGGGCGGCCAACCGGCGGGCCAGGGGCTGGATCGCGGCGCGGATCTGGTCCAGCTCGGCGGCCGAGGCACGGCGGATCTCCAACTGTCCGGCCATCAGTCCCGCGGGGGCGTGATCGCGGTCGGCGTAGGACGCCCGGCGGCGGATCTCGGACTCGATCTCGTCCCGCAGTTGGTCCGCCCGCAACGTCACCGTGCGGCGGGCCAGCTGGGCCTCCAGCGGCGTCAGCGTGCCGTTCTTGCCCGCGGTCACCAGCGCCAGCGCACGCTCGGGAAGGGTCGTGAATTCCACCCGCCGGAGGGTCCGGAACAGGTGGTAGTGGACACCACCCGGCGGGGTGCCCAGCGCCGCGTGGCGCCGCACCGCCTCGCGGGCCACCGCGCGCAGGAGATGGCTGTCGCCGGACGCCACCGCGTCCGCGACGCGCCGCTTGAAGGCCTCGTCGGCGTCGCGTGTGGCCTCGGCGGTGGCGCTGCCGGCCGGTTGCCAGCGGTCGGGCGAGAAGTAGGTGTCGAACACCGTCTCGAAGGTGACCCACTCGGCCCGGCTCTTGGCCAGGGTCGAGCCGAGCGCGTGGCGGACGACGCCGCGCTCGCTGAGGGAGACGGCATCCACGGCCCGCACGGCGTCGACATGCTCGGTGATCCCGACCTCCACGCCGGCGGTGCGCAGCTCGTCGACGAACCCGCTCAGGATGTCGGTCACGCTGGCGTCACGCCGCTCGTCGGAGCCACGGTCACCCATGGTATGAAACATTCGAATGTAGGCGGCGGTCGTGGTTGACATGGCCGGGGTATGGCCGAGGTTTGGCCGGTTGCGGGCGATGGCCTTCGTCGCGCTCGTGGCGGCGGCGCTCCTGTTTCTCGCTGCCCCGGCGAGGGCGAGCGCGCCATTGCAGCTGACGTTTCGAGAAGGAGGCCGTCGCGCCTGGGGCGTGGGAAGGGACAGTGTCGGGAGACATCGACGGTGATCTGACGACGTTTCTCACCGCTTGCCCCGGGCCGAACCCTTGCGAGGGTGCGGTCTGGCACGTCGAGTTCGACTGGATCATCGACGCCGGAGCGGAGAGTTTCACCGCCCACCTCAGCGGGGTCCTCAACAACGTGACGGGGTCGGTGGTCATGGACGGGACGGTCGTCGACGGGTTCCTGGAAGGCGCCCAGGTCCACGAGCAAGGGCATCTGGTGAATGCGGAGACGCTCAGGTTCGAGGGAACCATCCGGGTCATGCCGGCCACGGACTGAGGACTGTCGAAGTCCACGAGCAGGTGGACTTTGCCATGACCAGGACGGTCTGACCCGCGCGGCGAGCGCTCCGTGTTGCCGCGGGTGGCGACCAGATGCGGCAGGCTCGCTGGCAGCTGGTGGCGGCGCCGGCCGTCATGGGCCAGTCTCTCGCAGATGCCGCGTGATCTCGACCTGCCGAGCCGCATCTATCACCTCGCGCTACGGGATGAGTGGCAACAAGCGCGAGACGGCGGAGCGGCCTATCGGCGGTCGACGCTCGGCAGGTCGCTCGAGGACGAGGGCTACATCCACTGTTCGTTCGCGAACCAGGTGCAAGCCATCGCCGATCTCGTCTACCGCGGCAGACGCGACATCGTCCTCCTCGAGATCGACCCCGCTCGCCTGCGGGCCGAGGTGCGAGTCGAGGCCCTGGACGGCGGCGAGCAGGCGTTCCCACACATCTACGCCCCGCTTCCCGTCGAAGCCGTCGTCGTGGCCACCGGTGTGCCCGTCGGCGCTGATGGCAGGCTCATCGTCGAGACTCTGCTCTCACACGGCTGAGCGCTGTGCGGGACCGACCCCGGGGCCGGAGCGTACGAACCGGCATCAGCTCATCGCCTCGATGTGTTCCTGCCGGCTGGAGCGTCCAAGACGGGCAACCGCCCCAGTAATGGAGGAGCAAGTCGTGCCCGAGGGCAAGGCATTCACTGATGGCACGGAGAAGGTCAAGGGGCCGGCGTCCTACTTCCCGTCCATCGAACGCGCCTATGGCCGCCCCATCGAGGAGTGGCTGGACCTGGTCCGCACGAGCCCGTTGGAGAAGCACATGGAGATCGTGAACTGGCTCAAGTCGGAGCACGGCCTCGAACATGGCCACGCCAATGCCATCGTCGGCTACGTAAGAGCCGAGTCGCCATCCGAAACGCCGACCGAGTGATCATCGGAGCTCAGTGCGCGTGGTCCGCGGTGGCGCCTCACTGAGCGCCGCACTGCTATGCGAGCCCCTGCGTCTCCAGCCGTGCGACCTCGGCCTCGATCGCCAGACGAGCCAACGACGGGTCGGGATCCTTCGGTCGGCGGCATCCGCGAGCAGGCCCCACCCGATACGACCATGCTCAGCAGAACGCGGTCACCGACGGAGTACTGACTCACCAGGCTGTTCGCCCTGAAGCCACCGACCTCGAAGGCGAACTCCGGGAAGCCGGCGTCGTGCGGAGGTAAGTCGACTTCATTGCCCACGAGGGCACTCGTGATGCCCCACGTCCACTCCGGCAAAGGTGCGTGACATCTACGCCGTCGTCTACCCCGATCCAAGGACATCGCAATCGAGGGATCCCATCGTTCTGTAGACCTCGACCATCGCGTCGGCCAAGCCGTCGCGTTGTAACGAGTCGTCGAACAGAGCATCGAGTGCCGAAGATCATGATGGCTCCCGCTCAGCGGCGCTGGGCCTGGTCATGGAGCTGGACCCCCTATGTTGCGGATGCTTACGAGAAGCGCCGCGTGCCACGGCCCTCCGCCGGTGTCAAGGCCAAGCCCTTCGGGCGGCCTGCGGCCGGCCTTGACACCGGCTCCGGGACGTGGCGTTGGGCAGTCAGGAAGCGACGCTGGGGCGTCGCTTCCGGGGGAAA
>DASQUK010000125.1:0-76767 GCA_035641315.1 Acidimicrobiales bacterium
GCGGGGGTTCATCCGGCCCCGCCGGTCGGCAAGCTCGTCGATGGTGCCGGGCTTGCGGGACCTCCCCAGCGCGCTGCGGCGGAAGTCCAGCCAGCTTCCCAGCTCGCCGGCCATCAGCTTGGTGCGCTCGTGGTCGGAGACGTCGGGCATGCTGCGACGCGACGGCAGACCGTCGAGGTTGACCAGATGGCTGACCCGGTGGGGCAGCGCGGCGGCGAACTGCACCATGATCCCGCCGCCCTTGGAGTGGCCGACGATGGGCACCGGGTCGCGGGACACGGAGTCGACCACCGCCACCGAGTCCCGCAGGTCGGCGTCCCAGGAGTAGAGGGCGGCGTGCTCGGAGTCGCCGTGGCCCCGCTGGTCCCACGCCACCACCCGCCACCCCGCGTCCGCCAGCAGCGGGGCGAAGACGTCGAACGTCCGGGCGAAGTCGAACCCGCCGTGGGCGAGGACCACGGGCGGCGCATGGGCGTCGCCCCACTCGTGCACCGCGAGGCGGATGCCATGGGAGACGACCGAACGGGTGCGGCCGGGGCCGCGGGCGCCGGGATAGCTGACGGACTCGGTCATGGATGCGGGCGCTGACACGTCGGAGACAGTGACCCAGCGGTCAACTTCCGGGCAACCCACCCGCCCGGTGTGACCGATGACCGCTCGACAGGACGGGCGCCGCGGGTGTTGGATACCCGAGATAACGTAACGTCGTTAACTTCAGGGAGCGGGAGGCCGCACCATGCTCACCCGGTTCGCTCGACTGTCCACCCGCCACGCTCGAGCCGTCGTCATCGCCGCCGTCCTGGTCTTCGCCGTGGCCGGCGCCATCGGCGGTGGGGTGGCCGACCACCTCACCTCGGGCGGGTTCGAGGACCCCTCGTCCGAGTCGGAACGGGCCGACGAGGCGCTCGCCGAGCGCTTCGACACCGGCGTGCCCAACCTGCTGCTACTGGTCACCGGCGACGGCGGCGATGTCGACGACCCGGCCGTGGCCGCCGCCGGCCAAGCCCTGACCGAGGAGCTGGCCGCCGAGGAGGGCGTGGCC
The DNA here is from genome assembly GCA_035641315.1 of Acidimicrobiales bacterium. GTDB lineage: Bacteria > Actinomycetota > Acidimicrobiia > Acidimicrobiales > VFJN01 > DASQUK01. Next base: position 1,043 of record DASQUK010000125.1, read on the forward strand.
GACGTCGTGTCCTACTGGTCCGAGGGGAACGCCTCCCCGCTGCGCAACGACGACGGCAGCCGGGCCCTGGTGGTCGCCCGCGTCGAGGGCAACGACGACCAGGTGGAGGACCGGGTCACCGAGCTGGCCCCCCGCTACGAACGGACCGCCGCCGACGGTGGCGTCGACGTCGAGGTCGGCGGCTTCGCCGAGGTGTTCCACGAGGTGGGTGACACGATCGAGGAGGACCTGGTCCGCGCCGAGATGATCGCCCTGCCGATCACGCTGGTGCTGTTGATCCTGGTGTTCGGCAGCGTGGTCGCCGCCTCCCTGCCGCTGGTCGTCGGCGTGATGTCGATCGTCGGCACGTTCTTCGTGCTGCGGGGTCTGGCGGCGCTGACCGACGTGTCGATCTACGCCCTCAACCTGACCACCGCCCTCGGGCTCGGGCTCGCCATCGACTACAGCCTGTTCGTGGTGTCCCGCTACCGCGAGGAGCTGCGGGCGGGGCACGCGCCACGGGTCGCGGCCACCCGGACCGTCCGCACCGCAGGCCGCACGGTGGCCTTCAGCGCCCTGACCGTGGCCGCCTCGCTGTGCGCCATGCTCGTGTTCCCCATCGCCTTCCTCCGCAGCTTCGCCTACGCCGGCGTGGCCGTGGCCCTGCTCGCCGGGGTGTTCTCGGTCGTCGTCCTGCCGGCCATCCTGGTGCTGCTGGGCCATCGGGTGAACGCGCTCACGCTGTGGCGCCGCTCGGTGACCCCGCCCGAGGAGGGCTTCTGGCACCGGGTCGCCACCGTGGTCATGCGCCGGCCCATCCCCATCGCCACCGTCGTCGTCGCCCTCCTGTTGGTGCTGGGCGCGCCGTTCCTGGGGCTGCGCCTGGCGTCGCCCGACGACCGGGTCCTGCCCGAGTCGGCCGACGTCCGCCAGGTGCACGACGTGATCCGCGAGGAGTTCTCGTCCGAGGAGGCCGGCGCGCTCTCCGTCGTGGCGCCCGACGTCCCCAACGCCGTCCCCGGCCTCTGGAACCAGGTCGACGACTACGCAGCGAGCCTGGCGGTGCTGCCCGGGGTCTCCCGGGTGGACGCCGCCACCGGCACCTACTGCGGCGCCGGCATCGCCGCCGAGCTGGGCTGTGAGCCCGGACAGCTGGTGCTGCCGCCCGACAGCTCGCCCCGCTACGCCGGCTTCAGCGCCGACGGCGCCACCTACGTGTCGGTCGTGCCCGCCGTCGAGCCGATGTCCGAGGCGGGCGAGGACCTGGTGCACGACGTGCGCGACGCCGACGCTCCGTGGGACGTGCTGGTCACCGGCCAGTCGGCCAGCCTGGTCGACACCAACCAGTCGCTGTTCGACCGGCTGCCGTGGGCCCTCGGCATGGTCGCCGTCATCACTGCGGTGCTGCTGTTCATGATGTTCGGCAGCGTGGTCATCCCGGCCAAGGCGATCGTCCTCAACCTGCTGAGCCTGACCGCCACCTTCGGGTCGATGGTTTGGATCTTCCAGGACGGCAACCTGTCCGGCCTGCTCGACTTCACGGCCACGGGCAGCCTCAACGCCGCCATGCCCATCCTGATGTTCTGCGTGGCCTTCGGCCTGTCGATGGACTACGAGGTCTTCCTGCTCTCCCGCATCAAGGAGGAGCACGACAACGGGTCCGACAGCGTGCGCTCCGTGGCCGTAGGCCTGGAACGTACCGGCCGCATCGTCACGGCCGCCGCCGTCCTCATCGCCGTGGTGATGGCCGCCTTCGCCACCAGCCGGGTGAGCTTCATCACGATGTTCGGCGTGGGGCTGACCCTGGCCGTGCTGCTCGACGCCTTCCTCATCCGGGGCACGCTGGTGCCGGCGTTCATGCGGCTGGCGGGTGACTGGAACTGGTGGGCGCCCGGTCCGCTGCGCCGTTTCCATGACCGGTGGGGCGTCAGCGAGCACGTCGACCTCGGGGATGGCCAAGCCGAGGACGATTCGGAGGTCCCGCCCGCTTCCGGGCGCGATGCTGGGGAGGTGCCGGCAGAGACTGCCGCCCTGGCGCCCCGATGACGACCGCATCGCCGACCACCGCCGCCCGCCGTCCCCGCGCCCGCAAGGGCGAGGGGGCGGCGCTGCGCGACGAGATCCTCGCCGCCACCGAGCGGCTGCTGCTCGAGCGGGGATCCGCCGAGGCGGTGTCGATCCGGGCGGTGGCCGACCGGGTCGGTGTCACCCCGCCGTCGATCTACCGGCATTTCGCCGACAAGACCGACCTGATCTTCGAGGTGTGCGCCCGGCACTTCGTCGCCTTCGACGATTACCTCGCCCGCGCCAGCGCCGGCATCGACGACCCCGTGGACCGGTTGCGGGCGATCGGCCTGGCCTACATGCGCTTCGGCCTGGCCAACCCGGAGCCCTACCGGATCATGTTCATGACCCGGTCCGACGAGACGCCCGAGGAGTACAAGGCGGTGGTGCTGCGCGACAACGCCGCCTTCGACCAGGTGGTCCGCTGCGTGCAGGAGTGCATCGACGCCGGGCGCTTCCGGCCCGAGTACACCGACGCCTACCCGCTGACGATCGGGTTCTGGGCACGGGTGCACGGGTTGACGTCGCTGCTGGTGTCCAAGCCCCAGTTCCCCTGGCCCGACGACCGCGAGGCCTTCATCCAGGAGTACGCCAAGATCTGCCTGGCGGGAGTCGTCCGCGACTGAGCTCTCACGCGTTGCCGGGGTCGTTGCGCCAGTCGCGGTCGGGCGACGCATAGATCAGCGGCAGGCTGGCCGCCGACACCAACGCCTTGACCGTGAGGTTGACGACGAAGATGTCCCACACGGCTGCCCACGGCAGGGTCAGCCCGTGGTCGGTGAGGAGGGGCAGCGACCCGAACGCCCCCACCGCGAAGATGGCGTTGTCCACGGGGACGCTGACCGCGTTGCTCACGGCGACGCGGGCCCACTGGTAGCGAGTGGTCACCCGGCGCACGAACCAGTGGTAGACCTCGGTGTCGAGCAGCTCGCTCACCACCTCGGCCACGATCGACGCCACCACGATGCGCCACAGCGGACCGAGCACGGCCTGGAACTCGTCGCCCAGCGGGTAGCTCTCGTCGCTCGGCACCCGCGCCGCCCACTGCAGGTAGAGCGCCATGAACAGGTTGACGACCGCGGCGGTCACGATCAGCGTGCGGGCGGCCCGCTTGCCCAGCGCCTTGTGGACGACGTCGCGCAGTGTGAACGTGATCGGGTAGACGAACGTGCCCATGTCGACCGCGCGGCCGAACGTCGACCCGATCTTGACGCTGGTGATGTCGGCGATGACCTGGGCGCCGACGTAGGCACCGACAGCGGCGACGGCCAGGCGCGAGACCGTGACGGTGGGCGCCAGGCGCCTGGTCGGGACCGTCGGCCTCCGGTCGTCGGACGCGACGGAGGGGGCGGGCTGCATGGGGACCTCCGGTTTTGGTGAGGCGGGTTGCCGGTACCGCCGGGGTAGCCACTGTAGGTTCCGGCGCCATGACGACCCATCGGCTGGCTGTGGGCGAGGGCCGGGCGATGACCGTCGACGATGCCGGCGACCCGGGCGGTGTGCCGGTGCTCTACCTCCACGGCACGCCCGACTCGCGGCTGGCCCGTCCGGCCGACGACGGCCTCGCGGCCGCCGCCGGGGTGCGGCTGCTGGCGCTGGATCGTCCGGGCTACGGCGGCAGCGATCCGCTGCCCGGCGGCGGCGCCTCGTGCGGCGACCCCGGCACCTGGCCGCGGCTGCTGGCGAGCGACGTGCGGGCCGTGCTCGACCAGCTCGCGGTCGAGCGCTGCGCCGCCCTGGCGTGGTCGGGCGGGGCGCTCGCGGGGCTGGTCCTGGCGGCCGGGCTGCCCGAGCGGGTGTCGGCGCTCGGCATCGTGGCCGGCCTGGTGCCGCGGCAGGCCTACGACGATCCCGCCGTGCGTGACGTCGGGGCCGACCGGCTGGCCACGCTGGAGCTGGCCGACGCCATCCCGCCCGGGGAGCTCGGCGATGCCGTGGCCCCCCTGCTGGCGCCGTATCCCTGCGACCGGGCCCTGGCGCTCGAGCACCAAGCCGAGCACCGCGATCCCGCTGGCGCCCGCGAGCTGGCGACCGTCCCCGGCGGCGCGGAGCGCATGGCCGACGCGCTGGTCGAGGCCGTGCGGCACGGGCTGGCGGGCGTCGCCGCCGACGTCGAGGCGCAGGCCCGTCCACTCGAGGTCGAACTGGCGGCCGTCACCTGCCCCGTCCGCCTGTGGTACGGCGCCGACGACGCCGTCACCCCACCGGCGTTCGGGGAGTGGTGCGCCGGCCACCTCCGCACGGCGACGCTGGACATCGTCGACAGCGCGGCCCACTACCTGCTCTTCACCCACTGGTCGGACATCCTGCGAAGCCTCGCCCATCTACGTTGAGGGCATGCCCCGACTGCGCCAGGTCCCGCGTGACGAGGCGGCGGCACCGATCGTCACGGCCATGTACGACTTCATGTTCGGCCGCGGACGCGACCCGGTGGCCGATCCCGGCACCGCCACGGGCACGCCGGGCGACTGGTGGACCACCTTCGCCCTCGTCCCCGACGTCCTCGAGCACTGCGTGGCCGGCTTTGCCCTGTACCGGTCGCCCCACCTGGCCCTGCCCGCCGAGCTGCGGGAGCTGGGCCAGATCCGCGCCGGCTGGGCCCGCGGCAGCCAGTTCGTGTTCTCGCAGCACTGCAAGTCGTGCCGGGCGCTGGGCATGCCCGAGGAGAAGATCGCGGCCATCCCGGCCTGGCCCGTGGCCGACTGCTGGTCCCCGGTGGAACGGGCGGTGCTGGCCTACACGGACGCGCTGGTCCTCGACGGCGGTCGCGTCCCGGACGGCGTGTTCGCGGCGCTGCGCGAGCACCTGGGCGACGAGCAGATCCTCGAGCTGACCTACGTCACCTGCCTCTACGAGATGCACGCCACGATGAGCCGCGCGCTGCGCACCGAGTGGGACGACCGGGACGATCCGGTGGTCGAGGTGCCGGGCCCACACGAGTCGCTGGCGCCCGAGGTGGGCGTGGAGCCCGGCCGCACCGCGGCCGATCCCCGGCCCTAGCTCAGGCTGCGGCGGCCGGCGTCCACTCCGCTCGGAGGTGCTTGATCCCGTTGATGAAGCCCGAGCGCAGCCGCTCCGGCTCGCCCACCGAGTGGATGTCCGGCATCCGCCTCAGCAGCTCGCGGAACATGACCGAGATCTCCCGCCGGGCCAGGTGGGCGCCCAGGCAGAAGTGCGGCCCGGGGCCGCCGAACCCGATGTGGTCGTTGGGGCTGCGGCCGATGTCGAACCTGTGCGGTTGGTCGAACACGGCTTCGTCCCTGTTCCCCGACCAGTACCAGAGCACCACCCTCTCGCCCTCGGAGAACTCGTGGTCGCCGAGCCGGGCGCCGTCAGTGGTGACCGTCCGCCGGAAGTGGATGACCGGCGACGCCCACCGCACGATCTCCTCGACGGCGCCGGGCGTCATGCCGTCGATGTCGGCCAGCCAGCGGGCCTTCTGTTCGGGATGCTCGGTCAGCGTCCACAGCCCGTGGGCGATGGCGTTGCGGGTGGTCTCGTTGCCGGCCACCACCAACAGGATGAAGAACGACGCCAGCTCCTGGGGCGACAGGTGCTCGCCGTCGACCTCACTGGTCACCAGCGCGGTCACGAGGTCGTTGCGCGGATCGCGCTGGCGGGCCTCGCCCAGCTCCTGGACCATCTGCGCCAGCTCGGCCCCTGCGGTGAGGATGGCCGCGGTCACGGCCGGCGCATCGTCGATGTCGGTCACGTACTCCGGGTCGGTGAAGCCGAGGATGACGTTGGTGCGGTCGAAGATGAACCGCTCCTGGCTGCGGGGGATGCCCATCATGTCGACGATGATGCGCAGGGGCAGCCGGGCGGCGACCTCGGTCACGAAGTCGCACTCGCCCCGTTCGATCATCTCGTCGACGATGCCGGCGGCCACGCCCTCGACGTCCGCCTTCATGGTCTCGAGCTGCCGGGGGGTGAAGCCCCGGGACACGATGCGCCGCATGCGGGCGTGGCGGGGGTCGTCCAGGTTGATCATCGAGCCGAAGAACTCGAGGAAGTCGGGTGGCAGGTCGGCGATGTTGGTGCCTTGCCCCGAGCAGAACAGCTCAGGGTGGCGGCTGGCCTCGACGATGTCGGCGTAGCGGGTGACCGACCAGTAGGGCGACTCGGGCAGTCCCAAATGCGGCAGCGCCTCGAGGACGCCCGGAGCGATCGGCCGCTCGGCCCGCAGCGCTGCGAACGCCGCCTCGCGCTCGGGCAGCGGTCGGAGCCACCAGTCGAGGTCGGACAGGTCGATCGAGTCCACGTCGACCTCGGGGATCGTGCCCTCGCTCATGGACGAAGACTAGGTGCCGGCGCGGCGCCCGGCCGGCCCTGGTTGGCGGACGTCACTCAGGCAGGACTGGATGGCCGCCACCGAGCGGTCGACGTCGGCCTCGGTCGTCTGCCAGTTCACCACCGAGATGCGCATGGCGGCCTGGCCCCGCCAGGTCGTGCCGCTCATCCAGCAGTCGCCCGACGCCTGCACCGCGTCGACGACCCGCCGGGTGAGGGCGTCGTCCTCCGCGTCGCCGTTGGTCCCCTGGCGGAACCGCACCAGCACCTGGTCGAGCGCGACGTCGTTGAGCACCTCCACGCCGTCGATCCGGCCGAGCCGTTCGGCGAACTGGCGGGCTCGGGCGCAGCACCGGTCGACGAGGTCGGCGACCCCTTGCCGTCCGAGCGACCGGAGCGCGGCGTAGACCGCGAACCCACGGGCGCGGCGCGAGAACTCGGGGTTCCAGTCGAGCTGGTCACGGGGCGCCGCCGTCCCGGTGTCGGTGCCTTCGTGGGAGTCAGCGTCGGCGTCCGTGTGCACCAGGTAGGCGGCGCGGGTCCCCATGGCGCCGCTGTGCGCCGCGGTATCGGCGCACGCCACGAAGCCCGAGTCGTAGGGAACGTTGAGCCACTTGTGGAAGTCCGTGGCCCACGAGTCGGCCCGCTCGACACCGGCCAGCGCGGGCCGCATGGTGGGGCTGGCGCCCGCCCACAAGCCGAACGCCCCGTCCACGTGGACCCAGGCGCCGGCGGCGTGCGCCACCTCGCAGATCTCGGCGAGCGGATCGATGGCGCCGGTGTTGACCTCCCCGGCCTGGGCGCACACGATCGCAGGACGGTCCGGCTCGGCGGCGAGGGCGTGCGCCAGGGCATCGACCCGCAGGCGCGCGTCGGGTTCCGAGGGGACGACGGTGACCGCGTCGGTGCCGAGCCCGAGGAACCGCAGCGCCCGGTCGATCGTGACGTGGCGCACGTCGCTGGCCAGCACCCGCATCGGAGGCGCGCCGTTGAGGCCTCGCTTCTCGACATCCCAGCCGGCCCGTGCCAGCACGCCGTGGCGGGCGGCCGCCAGTGCCGTGACGTTGGCCATCTGGCCACCGGTGACGAAACCGAAGGACGCCGACGCCGGCAGGCCCAGCAGGTCGAGCACCCATCCGCCGGCCACCTCTTCCACCACCGCTGCGGCCGGGCCGCCGACGTAGAGGCCGGCGTTCTGGTCCCAGGTGGCGGCCAACCAGTCGGCCGCCAGCGCCGCCGGGAGGGCGCCGCCGATCACGAAGCCGAAGTAGCGGGGCGAGCCTGTGGCAACCAACCCGGGTTCCGCACCCTCGGCCAGGTCGCGCACCACCTCGGCGGCGTCGACGGGTTCGTCGGGCAGCGCGACCGCCAGCGCCTTGCGCAACTCGTCGACGCCCGCCCGCTCGGCGACGGGCCGGTCTTGCAGCCCGGCCAGATAGGCGGCCGCCTGCTCGACGGCGACGGCCAGCGCCGGGTCCCAGGCGCTCGTAGGCGGGCGGTTGGGGCTGTCCAACTGCTCGGGTTCGTCGGTCACCCGCACGAGTCTGGCGTGGGACGAGCGGTTTGCCGCCTCGGGGATGCGGCGGGTCTCAAGTGTCACTCCAGCCCGACCCTCACCCGCCGCCCCTGACGGCGTCGGTCTCACGACCGACACTGTCACACCCTGTGCGTAAGGTCGAATCATGGCCACGTGGAAAGAGTTCGCCGACGAAGCACCCGAGATCGCCGAGCTGGCCGAGCGACGGCTGGCAGCGACCGGACTCATGATGCTGGCAACGCTGCGGAGCGACGGGTTCCCCCGCGTCAGTCCGATCGAGCCGGTCCTTGCGGGCGATCGGCTCGTGCTGCATGACGACAAGCTCTGGTTCGGGATGATGGTCGACTCCACCAAGTCACGCGACCTCAGGCGCGACGGCCGGTTCGGCTTGCACACCGCCACGGCCGACAAGGACGTGAGCGAGGGTGACGTGAAGCTGTGGGGCACCGCCACCGAGGTGACCGACCACGACACCCTGGCGCGGTTCTCCGACGACATCTACGAATCGGTCGGCTACCGGTTCGAGGTCGGATCGTTCGACGCCTTCGACGTCGACCTGCTGGGCGCCTCGTCGGTCTCGGTGGCCGACAACGTCATGTACGTCAAGACCTGGAAGCCGGGGAAGGGAGTTGCCGTGGTGGAGAAACGCGACTGACCGCACGGCGGGGTGGGCCGGCCCCTCGTCACCGTGGGCGCGGAGGCCGCAGGAGCACCTCCTGGGTGACGGTGGCCAGGTGCGTGCCGTCCTGGTGAACACGTGCCCGACGCTCACCCCACGGGAGCTGATCAGCCCGTGGCAGGTGGAGGCGTGCACATGCCAGTCGTCCACGGCCGGTCGGCGGTGGAACCAGATGGCATGGTCGAGGCTGGCCGAGAAGAACTGCTGCTCGGGTGGGGGCGATCGGGTCCCAGTCGGGCATCAGCGACACGACGGCCTCGGTGGGGAAGTCGTCGGAGATGTAGGCCAGCGCGCAGGCCTGCAGCGCCGGGGCGTCGCCGACCGGCTTGGCCAGCCGTGCCCACGCCCGGACCTCGCCCCGCAGCCGCGGCGCCACCCGCCGCTCGAATGTCTCGCTCCAGCTGTTGTCGGGCAGCTGACCGGGCGGGGTCAACTCCGGCATCACCGGGGTCTGCACCTGTGGCCCGGGCTCGTCGGCCTGGTAGGAGGCGGCGAGGTTGAGGATCACCCCCACCGACTGGCGCGCGGTCACCCGCCGGGTGCAGAACGAGCGCCCGTCTCGCACCCGGTCGACCTCGAACCGGATCGGCTCGGTGTGGTCGCCGGGACGAATGAAGTAGGCGTGCAGCGAGTGGACGCGGTAGCGGGCGTCGACGCTGAACGTCGCCGAGCGCAACGCCTGGGCCACGATCTGGCCCCCGTACAACCCACCCCACGGGTAGCACGGGCCGGCGCCCACCCACACGTCGGCGCGCTCCGGCTCTGCTCCGACCGGTTCGAGGGCCATCATCGTCGCGAGGTCCACGGCGGCAGAGGCTCTGCGCCGGCGTGTCGAGGGCGCCAACCACTCCCGAGCCCCAGCGGTCAGTAGGGCGTGTCAGCACGGACCGGTCCGGCGCGCTACACCTTCGGGTGCCGTGATCCCGATCCTGACCTCCATCCCCAGCCCCAGCGACAACTCCATCGACATCGGCCCGCTGGAGCTGCGCGCCTACGGGCTCGCCATCGCCCTCGGTGTGATCGCCGCGGTCTGGATCGCGCGCTATCGCTGGGCGGCCCGGGGCGGCGATCCCGACGACATCAGCCGGATCGCGCTGTGGGCCGTGCTCGCCGGGCTCATCGGGGCCCGGCTCTACCACGTGATCACCGACCACGAGCGATTCGAGGGTCGCTGGGAGCATGCGCTCGCCGTGTGGGAGGGCGGGCTGGGCATCCCGGGCGGACTGATCGCCGGCGTGGGGGTCGGGGCCTACATCGCCCACCGCCGTGGCCTCCCCGTCGCCGAGCTGCTGGATGTCGTCGCTCCGGCGCTGCCGGTGGCCCAGGCGATCGGGCGGTTGGGCAACTGGTTCAACCAGGAGCTGTTCGGCCGCGCCACCGACCTGCCCTGGGGGCTCGAGATCGACCCCGACCACCGGCCGGCGGGCTACGCCGACGTCACCACCTTCCACCCCACGTTCCTCTACGAGGCCCTCTGGAACCTCGCGCTGGCCGGCCTGCTGGTCTGGTGGGAACGCCGCCGAGGACCGGGCGCCCGGCCCGGCCGCCTGTTCGCCCTCTACGTCGCCGGCTACGCCATCGGGCGCATGTGGGTCGAGGCGCTGCGGATCGACCCTGCCACCCGGTTGCTCGGCGTGCGCTGGAACATCTGGATGAGCGTCATCGCCTTCGTCGCCGCCGTGGGATGGCTGGTCTTCGACTCCCGCCGACGTCCGTCGACTCCTGCACCGGCGGCCGAGCCGGAAGAGGCCGGCGAGCCGGCGGAGCCGAGCGGACCTGCCGACGCGGCCGAGGCGACCCCACCGGGCGGGCCCCACGGCTCGACGGGCTGAACGGGTCGAGGCCACTCGATCCTGTTCCTGGCGCCCTTCTGGATGCTGACCAACACGGATGCTGACCAACCATCCCGGCGCCAGGAACGCCGGCAGCTGGCTGCCCGGGCGCCGGAGCGAGGCGCCATGATGACGCCGTGCGGTTTGCCGATGTCGTTGCCACCACCGGCGAGGTGACGGCCACCCGGGCCCGGTCGCGCAAGGTCGCGGCGCTCGCGGACCTGTTCGCACGCCTGGGCCCCGACGAGGTGCCCGTCGTGGTCGCCATCCTCACCGGCACCCCGCGCCAGGGCCGCATAGGCATCGGCTGGCGCACGGTCGCCGCCATCGAGGAGCCACCGGCCACGGAGCCCCAGCTCGAGATCGCAGACGTCGACGACGCACTCGAGCGCATCGACGCCCTCCGGGGCACCGGGTCCCAGGCCGCCCGGACCGCCGCGCTGCGATCGCTGCTCGCCCGGGCCACCGAGGCCGAGCAGGACCTGCTCCGCCGGCTGCTGGTCGGCGAGCTGCGCCACGGCGCGCTCGAGGGCCTGGTCACAGATGCCCTGGCCAAGGCCGCAGGGGTGCCGCTCCCCACGATGCGCCGCGCCGCCATGCTGGCCGGCGACCTGCCGAGCGTGGCGAACATCGCCCTGACCGAGGGCGAGGCTGGCCTCGATGCGATCGGGCTGACGCTGTTGCGCCCGATCCTGCCGATGCTCGCCCAGACGGCTGCCGACGTCACGGAGGCGCTGGCCCTGACTGCGTCGCCCAACGACGGCGTCCGGGCGGACAACGGCGGCGAAGCTCGAGGCGGCGGCGAGGCCAGGGACAGTAGCGACAGTGACGGCGGCGAGGCCGGCGAAGGCGGCGGTCCCGCCGGCGAGGCGTCGGTCGAGTGGAAGCTCGACGGCGCCCGGATCCAGCTGCACCGCGTGGGCGACGAGGTGCGCATCTACACCCGCAACCTCAACGACGTGACCGCCCGCCTCCCCGGCATCGTCGACTTGGCCCGATCGCTGCCGGCCCACAGCTTCGTGCTCGACGGCGAGGCGATCGGCGTGGGCGAAGACGAGCTGCCCCAGGTGTTCCAGGACACGATGAGCCAGTTCGGCCGGCAAGCCGACGGGGCCGGAGCCGGGTTGGCGTCGCGCTTCTTCGACATCCTCCACCTCGACGGCGACGACCTGATCGACCGGCCGCTGCGCGCGCGGCTGGCGACCCTCGAGCGCCTGGCCGGGCGGTGGCGCATCCCGGGCGTCATCACCGCCGATCCGGCCGAGGCCCAGCGGGTGCTCGACGAGGCGCTGGCGGCGGGCCACGAGGGCGTCATGGTCAAGTCGGCGTCATCGCCCTACGAGGCCGGGCGACGCGGCGGGGCCTGGCGCAAGGTCAAGCCCGTTCACACCCTCGACCTCGTGGTCCTCGCCGCCGAGTGGGGCAGCGGCCGGCGCCGGGGCTGGCTGTCCAACCTGCACCTGGGGGCCCGCGATCCCGACAACCCCGGCGAGTACGTGATGGTGGGCAAGACCTTCAAGGGCCTCACCGACGAGCTGCTCACCTGGCAGACCGAGCGCTTCCCCGAGCTCGAGACCCACCGCACCGACTACGCCGTTTTCATCCGGCCCGAGCTGGTGGTGGAGATCGCGCTGGACGGGGTCCAGTCCTCGACCCGCTACGCCGGCGGCGTCGCCCTGCGGTTCGCCCGGGTCAAGCGGTACCGCCCCGACAAGTCCCCGGCCGAGGCCGACACGATCGACGCCGTGCGGGCGATGCTCCCCGGCCGCAAGGTCCAGTCCCTGCCCGACGGCTGAGCGGCTGACCGAGGGCCAGCGACCGGGGCCCTGCGCCATCGGCCAGACTGGCCGGCGTCAGGGTGGCACGAACGAGGGGGACGCCGATGGCGCACGAGGTACGCGGGGTGATCGCCCGGGGCAAGGGCGAGCCGGTGGAGCTGACCACCGTGGTCGTGCCCGACCCCGGGGCCGGTGAGGCACTCGTCGCCGTCCAGGCGTGCGGCGTCTGCCACACCGACGTGCACTACCGCCAGGGCGGCATCAACGACGACTTCCCGTTCCTCCTCGGTCACGAGGCCGCCGGCGTCGTCGAGGCCGTGGGCCACGACGTCTCGGACGTGAAGCCGGGCGACCTCGTGGTCCTCAACTGGCGGGCCGTCTGCGGCCAGTGCCGCGCCTGCCGCAAGGGCAAGCCCCATCTGTGCTTCGCCACCCACAACGCCACCCAGAAGATGACGCTCACCGATGGCACCACCCTGTCGCCGGCGCTCGGCATCGGCGCCTTCGCCGACAAGACGCTGGTCGCCGCCGGCCAGTGCACGCCGGTCGACCCGGCAGTGCCGCCGCAGGCGGCCGGGCTGTTGGGCTGCGGGGTGATGGCGGGACTGGGCGCGGCCATCCTCACTGGCAACGTCCAGCGAGGCGACTCGGTGGCGGTGTTCGGCTGCGGGGGCGTGGGCGACGCCGCCATCGCCGGTGCCAAGCTGGCCGGGGCCACGACGATCGTGGCCGTCGACCTCGACGACCGGAAGCTGGAGTGGGCCCGCGGCTTCGGCGCCACCCACACCGTCAACGCTGGCCAGGTCGACCCGGTCGAGGCCGTGCGCGAGGCCACCGGCGGCTTCGGCGCCGACGTGTGCATCGAGGCCGTCGGCAGCCCGGCGGTCCTGGAGCAGGCGTTCTACGCCCGCGACCTGGCGGGCACGGTCGTGCAGGTCGGGGTGCCGACGCCGGAGATGCGCTTTCCCGACATCCCGATGATCGAGTTCTTCGGTCGGGGCGGGGCGCTCAAACCGAGCTGGTACGGCGACTGCCTGCCGACGCGGGACTTCCCCCTCCTCGTCGACCTCCACCTGCAGGGGCGCCTGCCGCTCGACGCGTTCGTGAGCGAGACAATCCGCCTCGGCGGCATCGAGGAGGCGTTCGGGAAGATGGAGCGGGGCGAGGTGTTGCGCAGCGTGGTCCTGCTGGACGACGCCGAGGCCGCCGCCACCGACACCGCTGCGGCCGAGGCCGTCATCCCGGGGGAACCGGGCGCCCCCTGATCAGGCCGTCACGCCCAGTCGGACGACAGGTCGCGCTTCAGCGACTCGGTGAAACCGGTGAGCGCCCCCAGCAGCTCCTCGGACGTGAAGGGCTCGCCGGCGTTGCGGACGCCCCACACGGTGTCGCCCTCGGCGTCGCGGGACTTCACCAGCATCCACACCGACACCGGCTGATCGCCCTCGACCAGCGGCTCGTCGGTGGTGGCGGCGATCAGCTCGGCGAGCTGCTCGGGGGTGGTCACGGGCTGCCTGCTGTCGGTCATTGCCCCTGCTTAGCGCACCTGTGACGTGGGCCAGAACACGGGAGTCGGCCGATCCTGCGGCAGACTCATGAGCGATGATCGCGATACCGCCGTTGGGCCGGGTGCCGTTCATCGGCGGCGCGCTACAGGCGCAGCTCATGGCCCCGATCGTCCGGACGCTGGCCGCCGACCGGCTGCCGTTCGAGCAGTACACCGACCCGCCCGGCGACCCCGGGCTGTTCGGCCCGGGCAGCGTGACATGGCGGGTGCACGCCGACCCGTCGATGTTGATCGGCGGGCTGAGCGCCATCCTGCTCCAGACCCTCCACCCGCTGGCGATGGCCGGCGTCGCCGAGCACTCCAACTACCGCGAGGACCCACTCGGCCGCCTCGGCCGCACCGGCTCCTTCGTCACCGGCACCACCTATGGCTCGACCGAGACGGCCGAGCGGCTCATCAAGCTCATCAAGGCGGTCCACCGCAAGGTGAAGGGCACGGCCCCGGACGGGCGGCCCTACTCGGCGTCCGATCCCAACCTTGTCACCTGGGTGCACGCCACCGAGGTCTTCAGCTTCCTGCGGGCGCACCAGCGATTCGTGCCGTTCCCCGTGCGGGGCGAGCAGGCCGACCGCTACTACCACGAGATGGCCACCATCGCCGAGCGGCTCGGTGCCAGGGAGGTGCCGCGGACCCGGGCGGCCATGCGGGCCTACTTCCGGGAGATGCGGCCCCAGCTCGAGGTGGGTGAGCAGGCGCGCGACGCGGTGCGGTTCCTGACCACACCGGGCCGCGATCCCCGCAACCCCCTCCTGTCGGGTGCCCACCAGGTGGTGATCCAGGCGTCGCTCGGACTGCTCCCGGCGTGGGCCCGGGACATGCTCGGGCTCCGCCATCCGACCCTGGTCGATTGGGCGACCGTGCTGCCGGCGACGCACCTGCTCATGGGCACGCTGCGCTTCGCCGGCGGGCCTCCCGCGGCGCTGGTCCAGGCCCGGCGACGCTGCGCCGCCGAGCCGCCGCCGCGGAGCGCCGCCTAGGTTCCCGTGAAGTCGGGCTCGCGCCGCTCGAGGAAGGCGCGGGGCCCCTCCCGCGCGTCGTTCGACGACATCACGGCCATGCCCAGCTCCGTCTCGCGGGCGTAGGCCTCGGCCTCGGGGACCCCATCGGCCGCCAACACCGACGCCTTGATGTTGCGGACCGCGAGCGGGCCGTTGCTGGCGATCCGTGCGGCGATCTCCCGGGCCCGCTCGAGGGCGGTGCCGTCGGGAACCACGTGGCCGACCAGCCCCACCTCGTAGGCGCGCCGGCCGGATATCGGCTCGCCGGTGATGAGCATCTCCATCGCCACGGTCCACGGGATCTGTCGGGGCAGCCGCACCGTCGATCCCGCCATGGGGAACAGCCCCCGCTGCACCTCGCTCACCGCGATGCGGGACCCCTCGGCCGCCACCCGCACGTCGAACGCCTGGAGGATCTCGATGCCGCCGGCGTAGCAGTATCCCTCGACGGCGGCGATGATCGGCTTGGCGAGCCGGTGCTCCTTGAGGAAGCCCTTGTAGATGAGGCCGAGATCGGCGCGGAGGCGCTCCTCGAACTCGTCCTCGGCGGGCTTGCCGGCCATCATCGCCCCCACCAGGCGATCGAGGTCGGCACCGGCCGAGAAGTTGCCGCCGGCGCCGGTCATGATGGCGACCCGCACGCCGTCGTCGGCATCGATCATGTCCCAGCTGTCGCTCAGCCGGCACAGGACCTCGGCGTTGAAGGCGTTGCGCTTGTCGGGACGGTTGAGGGTGAGCGTGACCACGGGACCGTCACGCTCCACGAGCACCGCAGGTTCTGACATACCGTCAGGTTCTAGCCGAGCGGAGGGTCCTCGGCTTGAGAACGGACCAGTGCAACCAGCTCGTCGCCGTAGGCGGCCAGCTTGGCGGGTCCGATGCCCGGGCAGGCGGCCAGGGCCGCATGATCCGTGGGTCGGCGCTCGGCAATGCCCAGCAGGTGCCGGTCGTTGATCACCACGTAGGCGGGGACGCCGTCCGCCTGGCTGCGCGCCCGCCGCCATTCACGCAGCGCCGCCTCGACGCGCGCAGCCTCCGGTCCCGACGCTTCGACGCCGTGTTTCCCGCTCTTGGCGGCTACGCCGCCGGGCCGCTCGGGCCCTGGTGGCCTGGGACCCGCGGCCGCGCCGTCTGCCTTGCGCCGGGGCACCTCCTCGACCACGGGCTCGGGCGCAAGCTCCTCGGGGGTGGCGTCGTGGTCGAGCTCGTCCAGGAACGGCGACGGGCGCGAGGCGTCGGCCAGCACGACCACCCGGTCGAAGGCACGGGTGACGGCCACGTGGAACACCCGGCGCTCCTCCTCGACGGCCGCCCGACCCTGCGACAGGCGGTGGGGCATGATCCCTTCGGTGGCGCCGAACACAGCTACTCGGGGCCACTCACGGCCCTTGACCCGGTGGATGGTCGACAGGACGACCCCGCCGTCGTCACCCGGTCGGGTCAGCGCGGCCCGCAGCCACGGCTCGAAGCCGCCGGGATCGGGATGCAGGTCGGCCACCTGCAACAGGGCCTCCAGGTCGTCGCGGTGCGACTCGCCGGCCATCCCCGTGGCGTCGAGCAGGTCGACCGCTTGGCCCAGCCCGACGGCGTCGCGGACGTGCTCCAGGACGCCGCGGGTGGTGCCCGAGCGGCCCAGCGCCGCGAGCTTGGCCAGGTCGCTCGCCAGACCGTCGAGCTTGCCGGACACCTTGACGTCGTCGATGCGGCCGGCGGCCCGCTCGACGTCGTCGACCGAGCGGCAGCGCCCCAGCCACCGCTCGATCCAGTTGGGCAGGCCCCGGCTCGGGCGGCGGTAGACCTCGAGTAGGTCGCGGGGATCGATGTGGTCCGCGTCGGCTGCGATCCGGACGTAGGCCAGCGCGGCGCGCAGGCCCGTGCGGGTCAGCACGTCGGCCCGAAGGATCGACGCGACGGGTACGCCGGCCTCTACGAGTGCCACGTGGGGGGCGAGCAGCAGCGATCCGACCCGGGTCAGCACGGCGACGTCGGTCGGGCGCGCACCGTCGTCGGACAGCCATCCCCGCACCACGTCCACCAGCTCGGTGGCACCCGCCTGAGGGAGATGGCGCCGCACCCGGATCGCATGCGGATCACCGGGCTCGCCGCGGCCGGCCCGGATCTGCTTGGCGACCCGCACGCGGTTGCGCGTGAGCAGGTGGCGGGCGGCGTCGACCACCGCTGGCGGGCTGCGGTAGTTGACCTCGAGGGCGTGCTCGGCGGCGCCGGGGAAGCAGCGACCGAACTCGGTGAGGAACCGCGGCGACGCCCCAGCATGCCCGTAGATGACCTGATCGTCGTCGCCGACCCCGAACACGTCGAAGCGAGGCGCCGCCAGCAGCCGGATGAGCAGCACGTGGGCCGGCGTGAGGTCCTGGAACTCGTCGACCAGCAGGTGGCGGTGCCGGCCCTGCTGCGCCCGGCGGAACCCGCCGTCGCCCAGCAGCAGCTCGATGGCCAACAGCACCTGCTCGTCGAAGTCGATGACGCCGCGGCGGCGCAGCTCGGCCCGATAGGCGGGGAAGGCGTCGGCGAGCCCGGGCACGTCGCCCCGCTCGTCCTCGACGTCGATGGGGTCGCGCAGGCCCAACCGCACGGCCGACAGGGCGTCGAGGTAGGGGCCCAAGGGATCGGTGTTGAGGCGCCGGGCGCCCCGCGGGACCAGCGGCTCGAGCAGCCGGCGCACCTCACGCACGTCGAGCACCTCGGGCCGGCGCCCGAGGCCGGCGGCCACCAGCTCGTAGCCGAGGGCGTTGAGCGTGAGGATGCGGCCGCCCACGCCCTGCGTGCGGTCGGCCATCTCCTCTCGGGCCTTGCGGTTGTAGGCCACCGCCACCACGCCCTCGGGCTCGTATCCCCGCTCGGCGACGAGGTGGCGCAGGCGCTCGGTGAGCACGCGGGTCTTGCCCGAACCGGCCGGCGCGATCACCCGGGCGGGCCCGGCGCCGTGGGTGACCGCGCGCCATTGGTCGGGTGCCAGCTCCGTACCGCGTGGGTCGCGACCTCCAGCCCCGGGCGGCGCCGGTGTCAGCCGGCCCGCCTCGACCGACTCCGCATGGACCAGCGCCACCCCGCCGAGGTCCTCGGGGGCGATCCCGCCCCGGGGTCCGCCATCGATCCACGCCGGGGTGCCGTCGGGCAGCAAGACGTCAGCGTCAGCCCCGTCGGAGTGGACCGTCGCACCCAGCCGTTGGGCCTTACGCCCCCACCACCACACCGGCCCGCCGTCGCGGGCGTCGTAGGTGTTGGCCCACACCAGGAAGTGCAGCCGGTCGTGCCACAGCTCGAAGCCGGGGTCCAGCCGCCAGGGCTCGGCCACCTCGATCGCCGGCGGCTCCCGGAACCGCGCGGGGTCGACGGCCAGCTCCACGACCACGGGCCGCCGGTCGGCCCACGCCTCGTGCAGCGCGTTGACTACGGCGGCCGGATCGGCCAGGGCGGCCTCGTCCACGGCGACCACCGGCGCGCCCGCCCACGGCTCGGGCACGGGATCACCGGCGTTGACGACCACGCCCCGCCCGAGGGCGGCGGGAGGGTTCATGGGCAGAGGCACGGCCGCCAGGCTAGGCAGGCCCTGTGACAACGAAGGGTCTTCGGTTCCTGGGGCCGAAGGTTGCCGGGCAACCAGTTCCGACCCAGGAATTACCCGCCGGTCTCGCCCGCCTCCGCGATGGCAGCCGGGACAGTCGCTGGCTCGATCTCGATCTCGTAGCCGTTGCGCTCGGCCAGGGCCCGGTACTCGTTGATCTCGCCGGCCTGGTTGCGGGCGGTGCGGGCGGCGAGCTCGCGCACGTCCTCGTCGTCGGCGTTTGTGGCCGCGTACTCGGCCATGTGCAGGCCGCCGCGGTGGTGCTCGGCCATGTGGTCGAGGAACAGGGCGTCCAGCTCGGCGCCCCGGGCGGCGCGCAGCTCGTCCATCTGCTCCTCGGTGAGCAGGCCGGACATCTGCTCGACGGGCACGCCCATGCCCATCCAGGCCATGGCCTGGTCGGAGCGATCGTCCCGGGACTGGCCCCACTCGTCGAGCATCTGCGTCATCACACCGGTCTCGTAGCCCTGGAAGGTGAGCACCTCCCGGGCGTAGCTGCCCACCGTCGGGTCCTCGCCGTTGGCGATCACCAGCGTCGCCACGCCGAGGGCCTGGTCGTGATGGGTCAGCATGTCTGGAGGAACCCGACGTCGACCGAGCCGGCACCCGGCGGGCGGTCACGGCCGACCACCAACCCGATGGCGATCCCCAGGAATACGAGGGCGGCGGCCAGGATCGCCTGCTTGGCCCACCCCAGCCGGCGGGCGAGATCGGCTTCGGCCTGAGCGTCGGCCTCGGCATCGCCCTCGTTGGCGGCCTCGTCGCCGTCGCCGTTCCGGGTCGCGACGACGGACCACGGGCGCGCGTCCGCGGTCACGTCGTCGTCATCCACGGCCCACCATCGTGCCAGCCGGCGGGCCGGATTCCTCAGGCGGATCAGTCCGAGCGCTGGTAGCGCCAGCCGGCGGGATCCATCACCAGGCGATGCCGGGGCCCGGGGGCCGACAGGTTGCCGGAGTCGTAGCCGGCGTCGGGCGCCCACAGGGACACGAGCACCCCGTCGTCGTCGACCATGTGGGTGCTGTAGCGCTGGAGATCGCGGCTGCGTGCGTCGGCCAGGGCGGTGGCGGTGTCGGGCAGCCCGACAAGGCGATGGAGCGTGACCCAGGTGGGCGGCACCATCTTGATCTCGCCGGCCCGGTGGCGGTCGAGGGCGGCGGACGGGGTCGTCCAGACATGGTCGCCGATCTCGCCGCCGTCGACGATCACCTCGGCGGCCCCGGCCGGGAGCGCAGCGAGGAAGAACCAGGTGGCGAAGCGCCGGGGCGCCTCGGGCGGCGGGAACCAGTGGGCGAACGGCACCAGCTCGGTCGGCTCGAGCAGCAGGCCGGTCTCCTCCTGGGCCTCCCGCACCGCCGCCCGGCGGACGCCCTCGAACCCCTCGCCGTCGCCGGCCTCGACCCGCCCGCCCGGGAACACCCACAGCCCCCCGAACGCCTGGCCCTTGGTCTTGCGCAGCATGAGGCACTCGAGCCCGGCGTCCCCGTCGCGCACGAGGACGACCGTGGCCGCGTCGGCCACTGGCGCGTCGCCAGTGCCGGTCAGGACGTCTCTCATCTCCGGCAGGATGTCAGGACGCGGCGCCGGTCGCGCCATCCGTCACGCTCACCGCCGGCAACTGGTTGCCGTGGACCAACGCGTTGGCGACATCGGCGGCGTGCTCACGGCTCGCCCGCCAGCCGACCACCCGCCAGCGATGCCGCTCCCCGGTGTCCCTGACTGCCTCGACGATCCACGATCTTCGGACCCACGCTTGGGCTACGCCCAGCCCCCGCAAGCGACCCGGGCCGACCTCAATGGTCGGTCCGGGTCGATCGTACGAGAGGGAGGCAGGGCAGCGGGTGGCGCCGAGGATGCGGGCCGCTGCCGGCGCTTCATGGCGCCGGCGGCGCCAGGGCCCGAGCGGCCCGGCGGCGAAGCCGCCAAGAGCGGGAGCTGCAGCGTCGGAGCCCCGCACCGCAGGCGACAGGACCCGCAGCCGTGCCGGAAGTGGTCCTTCGTCCCGCCCAAGGACGAAAAGTCTAGGAGCCGCCGGGCGTTACCGTCCCGCCGCCGCGGCGATGCCTGCGACCGCGGCGGTCAGGCGGTCGAGCTCGGGGTCGGTGGTGACGTAGTGGACCGACGCCCGTACCAGAGGCGGGAGCTGGCGGCGTTCGCTGTCGAGGCGGGTCGACGCGGGTGGCGAGACCGAGACGTTGATCCCCTGCCCCCGCAACCGGGCCCGCACCTCGTCGGCGGCGACTCCCTCGACGGTGAAGGTCACGATCCCGCTGCGCTGCCGGCCCAGGTCGTGCACCTGGACCGCCGGGACCTCGGCCAGCCGCTCCCGCAACGACTCGGCCACGGCGCCCACCCGCTCGCCGATGGCGTCGAGCCCCCATGATCGGGCGTAGGCGACGGCAGCCCGCAGCCCGGCGACGGCGGCCAGGTTCGACTCCCAGTTCTCGAACCGTCGGGCGTCCGGGCGCAGCTCGTAGCGGTCGGGCTCTATCCACTCGGCGCCCAGCAGGTCGAGGAACGCCGGCTCGGCGCCGGCCCCGTCCATGCTGTCCAGCAGCGAGCGGCGCACGTACAGGAAGCCGGTTCCCCGCGGCGCCCGCAGGAACTTGCGGCCGGTGGCCGACAGCAGGTCGCAGCCGATGGCCTCGACGTCGACCGACATCTGGCCGACCGACTGGCAGGCGTCGAGCAGGAACGGCACGCCGGCCCGGCGGCACAGTGCCCCCACCTCGGCCACCGGATTGACCAGGCCGCCGTTGGTGGGCACGTGGGTGACCGCCACCAGCCCGACCGGCGCCTGGCCCGGGCCCGAGCGGCCGTGGGAGCGGGGTTCATCGTCGAGCAGGCGGGCCAACGCCTCGACCGAGACCTGGCCGTTCTCGTCGTCGGGGATGACCTCGATGGTCACGCCCCGGCGCCGTTGGGCCTGGAGATAGCTCAGGTAGCTGGAGGCGTACTCGACGGTGCAGGTGAGGATGCGGTCGCCGGGCCGCAGCGGCAGTGACCAGAACGCCTGGTGCCAGGCGAAGGTGGCGTTCTCCACCAGCGCGATCTCGTCGGGCCGGGCGCCGATCAGGGCCGCCACCTCGCCGTAGGTGCGCAGGCGGTCGGCCTCCCGGTCGGCGGCCAGCTCGTAGCCTCCGGTCACGGCTTCGGTCTGGAGCCACTCCACCTGGGCGTCGAGCACCGGCTGCGGCGGCAGGCTGGTGCCCGCGTGGTTGAAGTGGGCGACCCGCTCGCACCCCGGCGTCTCGGCACGGGCGCGGTCCACGTCTATGGGCATGGCGGTCGGCATGGTGGTCGGCATATCGACATCTTCAGTTGGCGACAACGCGCGAGCAGTGTGGAAAAGTTGGGTCGAGGCAAGGAGGTGGACCGGTGCTGATCGAGCACATCCTCTACGGCAAGGGCCACGACGTGGCCACGATCGGTCCCGACGCCTCGGTCGCCGACGCGGTGGCGCTGCTGCGCGAGCGCAACATCGGCGCCGTGGTCGTGGTCGACGCCGAGTCGCGCATCAGCGGCATCCTGTCCGAGCGCGACATCGTGCGGGCCCTCGCCGAGGAGACGGTCGGGCACACGGCCATCCTCGAGCGGCAGGTGTCCGACCTCATGACGAGAGAGGTCGCCACCTGCGGCTCCCGCTCGTCGGTCAACGACCTCATGCGGGTCATGACCGACCGCCGCATCCGCCACGTGCCCGTCGTCGACGACGGCCGGCTCAACGGCATCGTGAGCATCGGCGACGTGGTCAAGTCGCGCATCGGCGAGCTCGAGACCGAGGCGGGCACGCTGCACGAGTACCTGTCGTCCGGTCGCACGTGAGGGCGGGCAGGACGACGCCGCTCAGAACTCGATGCCCTTGAGGGCCGAGATCCCGACGTCGTAGGCGTGCTTCACCTTGCGCATCTCGGTCACGGTGTCGGCCACCGCGACCAGCTCGTCGGGCGCGTCGCGGCCGGTCGCCACCACGCTGGTGCGCGGGGCCCGGTCACGGATCGCCGCCGCAACCTCGTCGGCTTCGATCCAGCCGTAGTTCATCGGGTAGGTGAGTTCGTCGAGGATCAGCAGGTCGTAGTCGCCCGACGTCAACATGTCGGCAGCCACCTTCCACGCCTGGCGGCCCAGCTCGGCGGTGCGGTCGAGATCGGTCGACTCCCAGGTGAAGCCGTCGCCCAACGTGTGCCACTCGATGCCGAGCTCGTCGGCCAGCTTGCGCTCCCCGGTCTTCCACTTGCCACCCTTGACGAACTGGACAACGCCGACCCGCCACCCCCGGGCCCAGCCCCGCGCCATGACGCCGAAGGCGGCCGACGACTTGCCCTTCCCGTGACCGGTGTTGACGAGGACGATCGACTGCGCGCGGGCCATGCAACGCAGACTACGGGCGGGCTAGCTCCGTGAAGGGTGGATTGCTGGTGTGCGGAACTACCAGCGACGCCGGCAAGTCGTTCTTCGTGGCGGGTCTGTGCCGGCTCCTGGCCCGGCGGGGCGTGAAGGTGGCGCCGTTCAAGGCGCAGAACATGGCGCTCAACGCCGCCGTCACCGCGGACGGCGCCGAGATCGGCCACGCCCAGTGGGTCCAGGCGATGGCGGCCGGCGTCGAGCCCGAGGCGGCGATGAACCCCGTCCTCCTCAAGCCGACCAGCGACCGGACCAGCCAGGTGGTCGTCATGGGGCGGCCGGCGGGCGTGCAGTCGGCGGCCGAGTACCACGGCTCCAAGCCCGATCTCCTGCCGGTCGTCCTTCGGGCACTGGCCGAGCTGCGATCCCGCTACGACGTGGTGATCTGCGAGGGCGCCGGCAGCCCGGCGGAGATCAACCTGCTCGACCGCGACATCGTCAACCTGCCGCTGGCCCATGCCGCCGGCCTCCCCGCCATCGTGGTCGGGGACATCGACCGTGGCGGCGTGTTCGCGGCCCTCCACGGCACGGTCGAGCTGCTGCCCGCCCACCTGCGGTGCTTGGTGCGCGGCTTCGTGATCAACCGGCTGCGCGGCGACCCGGCCCTGCTGGGCGACGCCCGCGCCGAGCTCGAGCGGCGCAGCGGGGTGCCGACGCTGGGCGTGCTGCCCCACGTCCCGGG
The DNA here is from genome assembly GCA_035641315.1 of Acidimicrobiales bacterium. Classification (GTDB taxonomy): domain Bacteria; phylum Actinomycetota; class Acidimicrobiia; order Acidimicrobiales; family VFJN01; genus DASQUK01. The sequence continues at coordinate 24,439 of DASQUK010000125.1, forward strand.
CGCCGACCTCGACGCCGAGGACTCCCTCACGCTCGACGGGTTCGGCGCCGTGTCCGAGCCCTCTCCGGGTGCGGGCGTCGAGGCGGACGCCGACGTGCTGGACGTGGCGGCGATCCGCTGGCCGCGGGTGGCGAACGCCGGCGACCTCGATCCACTGCGGCTCGAACCCCACGTGCGGGTCCGCTGGGTGCGATCGGTCGCCGACCTGGGCCTCCCCGACCTGGTGCTGCTGCCGGGATCGAAGAACACCCGTGGCGACCTGGCCTGGTTCCGCTCGACCGGACTGGCCGATGCGGTGGACCGGGCGGCGGCCGGCGGCGACACAGCCGTCGTGGCGGTGTGCGCCGGGGTGCAGATGGCGGGCGGACCGATCGACGATCCCCAAGGCGTCGAGGGCCCGCCCGGCACCGACCGTGGGCTGGGATGGCTACCGGTGGCGACCCGGTTCGCAGGCGACAAGGTGCTGGACCGGCCGGCCGGGGCGGCGGTGGCCGGGCCCGGTGCCGGGCAACGGGTCGCCGGCTACCGCATCCACCACGGTCGCGTGCGGCCCGCCGGCGCGGCCGCGGCCTGGCTGACGGCGGACGACGGCCAGGCCATCGGCTGGCATGCGGGGGCCGTGTGCGGCACCACGCTGCACGGGCTGTTCGAGGCCGACGGCTTCCGGGCCGCCGTGCTGGGGTGGGCGGCGGAGCGGTCGGGCAAGCGCTGGCGGCCCGGGGGCCTGCGGTTCGCCGACGCCCGCATGGCCCGGCTCGACCGCATCGCCGACGCGATCGAGGCCCATGTCGACCTCTCGATGCTGTTCCGCATCGTCGAGGAAGCCGATCGCTGAGCACGGGCGGCCCCAGCCTGCTAGAAGCAGGGGACCTGGAGGTGCAGTGGTCATGAAGGGGGAGGCGCGGCGAGTGGACCCGGCGCGGCGGTTCCCGTTCAGCGCGGTGGTCGGGCTGGAGGAGGCGCGGCTGGCGTTGCTGCTGGGCGCCATCGATCCCGCCATCGGTGGCGTGCTGCTGCGGGGCCCGCAGGGATCGGCGCGCTCGACGCTGGCGCGGGGACTCGCCGGCCTGCTCCCCGGTAGCCCCCGGTTCGTCGACTTGCCGGTGGGCGCCACCGAGGACCGCGTGCTCGGCTCGCTCGACATCATGACCGAGGCGATCGACGGCGAGACCCGGTTCCGCGCGGGGCTGCTGGCGTCGGCCCACGGCGGGGTCCTGTACGTGAACGCCGTCAACCTGCTGCCCGAGCACCTGGTCGACCTGCTGCTCGGTGTGGCCGCGGCGGGCGTCAACCGGGTCGAGCGGAACGGCGTGTGGCACGAGCACCCGGCCCGCTTCGTGCTGGTGGCGTCGCTGAACCCCGACGACGGCGAGCTGCCCCCGCAGCTGCTCGACCGGTTCGGCCTGGCGGTTGAGGTCAAGGCGCCGGCCGACCCCGAGACGCGGGCAGAGGTGGTGCGGCGGCGCCTGACCCACGACGCGGGCGGCGAGGTGCACGGGTACGACGCCGACATCCTGCTGCGGGCCCGGCTGGCCGCCGCCATGCCGGCCGACCTGCCGACGTCGGTGGTCGACTTCGCCAGCCACCTGGCCGTCGGCCTCGGTGTCGAGGGGCTGCGCGGCGACCTCGTGCTGTGCCGGGCGGCCGCCGCCCTCGCCGGCTGGGAGGGACGCTCCGTCACCACCGAGTCCGACGTCGAGCGGGTCGCGCCGCTGGCCCTGGGGCACCGGCGCCGCCCGTTCGACCCGCCCACGCTCCCCGCCGACGAGCTGGAGCGGGCGCTGGCCGCCGCCCGCGAGGCGTTGGCGGCGGCGGAGGTCCAGCCCGACGCCGACGGAGACGCCGGTGAGGACGCAGACGCCGACACCGACACCACCGACAGTTCCGTGCAGCAAAGCGGTTGGTGGGCAACCATTTCGCAGCAGGGAACGGGGGGCGACCTCGGCGACGAACCGGGTGAGCCGGAGCCCGAGTCCGACAGGTCCGACGAGGTCCCCGAGGTGCTCGACCCCGCCGAACCCACAGCCGACGACGCTGAGCTCGCAACCGGGACTCAATCCGCCATCGCCGTCGCCCCCACGGTGCAGGCGGTGACCGAGCGCCAGGAGAACGACGAGCCGAATGCGGCCCAAGCCGTCGGCCGCACCGTTGTCGTCGCGGTCGACGCCAGCGGGTCGTTGGGCGTGGCCCGCCGGGTGGAGGCTGCCACCGGCGCGGTCCTCGGGCTGCTCGGCGATGCGCACATGCGCAACGACCGGGTGGCGCTGGTGACGTTCCGCGGCGACGCCGCCAGCGAGATCCTGCCCCCAACGGCCAGCGTCGAGCTCGCCCACGGCCGGCTCGAGCAGGTCCCCACCGGCGGGCTCGCTCCCCTGGCCGAGGGACTGGCCACCGCGCTCGCCACGGCCCGCCGGGCCGTCGCCGAGGGCTCGGCCCCGCTGCTGGTGGTGATCACCGACGGACGAGCCACCGGCGACCTCGGCGCGCTCGACCGGGCCCGTGGGGTCGCCGCCGACATCGCGTCGGCCGCGATCGAGGCCATGGTGATCGACGCCGAGGACGGCCCCGCTCCCCTCGGCCTGGCCAAGCAGCTGGCGACCAGCATGCGCGCCCGCTGCGTGCGGCTCGGCGAGATCTCCGCCCCCCAGGTCGAGGCGGCGGTACGGGAGGCGCTGGCCGGCTGACGGCCGGTGTCGGGGGAGAGACACCGGCCGCACCGCAGCGAGGGGAGGCCGTGTCTCGCACGTCCCGCCCGCGAGCCCGGTCACCCGCCAAGCGACCGACTGCTCGCGAACGTGCTCGACACGGCCCGACCCGGAGAGCACACACCACCTGGGGCATGCACGGGTCGCCGGCGGCATTCGACCACGAACAGATCAGCCACGCGTTAGTCGCTCACTACAGTCGCGGCCCGTGTCGAGGCCCTACCGCTTCGCGCCGCCCCGGCCGGGCCGTCCGCTGATCCGGCGGTCCCAGCTGCTGCAGCGGATGCACGAGCGGTGGGACCGGCGCGTCACGGTCCTTGCGGCGGGACCCGGCTTCGGCAAGTCCTCGCTGCTGGTCCAGGCCATCGACGAGAACGCCCTGGCGCCCCGGGGCAATGACCACTGGCTCGGCTGCGACGCCGGCGACGGCGATCATCGGGCCCTGGCCGACGGGCTCGCCAACGCCCTCGGCACCGACGTCCCCCGGGTGCACGAGCCGGGTGATGCCGGCCCCAGCGAGCTGGCGGCCGCCCTGGCCGACAGCGTGTGGCGCAGCGCTCCCCGGCAGGTCTGCCTGGTGCTCGACGACGTGCACGAGGTGCCCGCCGACTCGCCCGCCGCGGGGCTGCTGGCCACGCTGGTCGATTCGCTCCCGGCCAACGGCCACCTGGTGCTGGCCGGTCGCCAGGAGCCACCCGTGCCGCTGTCCCGCCTGGCCGCCCAGGGCTGGCTGGCCCGCATCGACGAGTCCGAGCTGGCCTTCGCCGACGACGAGCTCGAGTCGTTCGCCCGGCTGCGCGACGTGCCGCTCCACCGGGTGAACGACCTCGGCGGCTGGCCGGCGCTGGCCGAGCTGCGCACGCTGGGATCCGGCCACGACGTCGACGGGTTCCTGGCCGAGGAGGTGGTCGCCCACCTGTCCGACGACGAGCGGCGGGCCGTGGCCGTGGTGGCCGCCGTCGGCGGCGCCGACCAGGCGCTGCTCGACGCCGTCCTCGACGAGCGCGTCGACCTCGCCTCCGTGGTCGCGCGCATCCCCCTGGTCAGCAGCGACGACCGTGGCTGGCACGCCATCCATCCCTTGTGGTCGGAGCGGTTGAGCGGTTGGCTCGACCCCGGGACCCGCGCCGAGGCGCAGCGGCGTGCCGGGCAGGCGCTCGTCGGCCGCGACCTCCAGCAGGCCGCCGGTCTGTTGATCCGGGCCGGCGCCCACGACGACCTGCGGGCCGCGCTGCGGGTTTCGTGCCGGGCCCACGCCCTGCCGGCCTCCACCCAGGGGCTGGGCCGGCTGCACCGCCAGCTGCCGGGGCCTGTCCGGTCCACGCCCGAGGGCGACCTGCTGGCGGGCATCGCCGCCGCCGCCACCGACATCGACCGGGGCGTCGAGCTGCTGGAGTCGGCCGCCCGCCGCTTCGCCGCGACCCTCGGCGACAGGGACGACGACGAGCTCGGGTTGCTCAGCGCCGTCGAGCACCTGGCGATCTGCGCCCACTGGCGCGAGGACGTCGAGCTGCTGGAGCGGCTGCTGCCCTACGCCGATCAGCTGGTCGGGATCCCCGAGGCCCAGGGGCTGCTGGGGCTCGGGCAGGCGTTGCTGGCCGACACCGCCGGCGACGCCCGCGGGGTCCTGGCGGCGCTCGACAGCATCGACCCGGGGGCGCTGGCGCCCTACTGGTCGCCGCAGGTGGCGTGGCTGCGTGCCACTGCCCTGCTGGCCCTCGGCTTCCCCGAGGCGGCCCGCCGGGGCGTCGACGTGGCGGTGGCCGAGGCCGGCCCGTCGCTGCGGGGCGGACTGACGATGCTGCAGGTCAACGCCCTGACCCACTGTGGCGAGCACGACGCCGCCGCGGCCGCGCTCGACCGGATGCTCACCCAGCTGGCCCCGTCGGGCAACGATCACCTGCTGGCCCTGGCCCACACGATGGTGGTGTCGCGCTGCGCCCTCGACGGGGAGCTCGACCGGGCCGAGCAGCACATGGCCCGGGCCCGCCAGCATGCGGGCCCCGCGCCCCGACCGTCCCTCCAGGCGTCGCTGCTGGCGGCCGAGGCCACGCTGGCCCTGGCCAGGGACGACGAGGCCGGGGCCGCCGCCCTGTTCGAGGCCCAGCTGGCCGAGCACAAGCTGACCGAGGGACGCCAGGCCTACGGGCACCTGCGCCGCATCGCCCTGCTGTACGTGCTGGTCCCCGGGACCCGGGAACCGTTCGCCGACCAGGAGCTGGGCCCCGCCTACGAGACCGGGCTGGCGCTGGCCCGCGCGCTGGTGGCGGTCCGCGAGCACGGCGACCTGGCGCCCGCCGCCGCGCTCACGCCCGAGCAGTGGGCGGCGGCCCGGGCGTTCATGCCCCTCGGTTGGCGTGCCGAGCTGGCGTGCGCCGCGGTGGCCGGCGGGCAGGCCGACGCCGAGATGCTGGTGAAGGACCTGGGCCCGGCCGCCCGGCCGGCGCTCCGGCGGCTCGCCGACCGGTCCGGCGCACCCCGGCCGTTCAAGACGTGGGCCCGCACGCTGCTCGACGCCCTGCCCACCGTGCCCGCCGCGCCGCTGGAGCTGGGGTTGCTGGGACCGACGACGCTACGCCGCGGCGGCCGGCCGGTCGACCATCCCCACTGGCGCCGGGAACGGGTGCGGGCGCTGCTGTTGCTGCTCATGACCCGGGGCGGTGGCACCCGGGAGGAGCTGGCCGGGGCCCTGTGGCCCGACCTCGACCCGGGCGCGGCGCAGCGCAACCTGCGGGTCACGCTGTCGTACCTGCTGGCGGTGCTGGAGCCGGACCGGCCCGAGGGGGCGCCGTCGTGCTTCGTCCGCACCGAGGGCGCCGGGCTGCGCCTGACCGGCCAGGAGTGGCTGCGGGTCGACGCCTGGGAGATGGAGCGGCTGCTCGACGCCGGGGCCCAAGCCGAGAGTCTCGGCGAGCCGTCGGCCGCGCTCGACAACTACCGGCGGGCGGTGGCGCTGTACCGGGGCCCGTACCTCACCGACGCCGGCTACGAGGAATGGGCGCTGCCCCACCGCGACCGGCTGGTCGCCCGGTTCGTAGCGGGGGCGGTGCGGGCCGGCGAGCTGACCCTCGCGGCGGGCGACCCCGACGAGGCGCTGCAGCTGGCGTCGCGGGCGCTCGAGGCCGAGCCGTGGTCGGAGCCGGCGCATCGGCTGGCGGTGGCCGCCCACATGGCCCGCGGCGACCGCGCCGCCGCCCGGCGGGCGATGGGCACGTGCCTGCGTCAGCTCGACGAGCTCGGAGTCCCACCGACCGAGGACACGGAGATCGTCTTCCGTGCGGTCACCGGCTGAGCCGACTGCTCGCCGCTGGAGAGGTCGAGGAAATAGCCCACGCCAGACGGCAGCCATTTCCTCGTCCTCGGTGGGACGACGGCTATTTCCTCGGGACCGGCGCTAGCGGCCGCTAGCGAGCTGGGTCCAAGGGACGGGCGTCGAAGAAGGCCCGGATCGAGGCGATCCTGCCGTCCCGGAGCTGGAACCAGCCGGCCGTCGGGATGGTGCCGGCCGGGGTGTGCGTGACCAGGTCGTAGATGACGCACACGTCGTCACCGTCCGCGATGGTCTTGTGCACCTGGGCAGCGTCCACCATCTGCTTCATCCCCTGTAGCCCCCGCATGCACTCGTCGATGCCGTTGGCCGTGCCCAACGGACCGACGAAGCTGACGTCCTCGCGGAGCGTCGACCGGGCGGTGTGGAAGTCGCCGCTGGTCCAGGCCTCCACGTAGGTGGCGGCGACGGTACCGGTGTCGGTTGCGGGCATCGCGACCTCCTGGGTAGCTGACGATCCGAACTACCCGTACGGCCCCGCTGTTACCACGCCAGCTCGTCGCAGCCCTGGTGGGTGTCGGGCTCGACCTGGAGGGTCGCGTGCCCGATCCCGTGGCCGTCCCGCAGCAGGTCCCGCGCCCTGTCCAGCACGCCGTGGGAGTCGGTGCCGTCGCGCACCATGAGGTGGACGGAGGCAACGTCCATCTGGGACGTCAGCGTCCACACGTGCAGGTCGTGGACGTCGACGACCCCGTCGATCGCCTGCAGCTCCGCCTCGATGGCCGCCAGGTCGGTGCCGAGCGGCGCCGCCTGGACCAGGATCCGCAGGGCCTGGACCCCCAGTCGCCACGTCCGCGGCAGGATGAACAGCCCGATGGCCACACCGACGGCCGGGTCGACCCAGTCCCAGCCGGTCACCTGCAGCACCACCGCGGCCGCGATGACGCCCACCGATCCCAGCAGGTCGGACAGCACCTCCAGGTAAGCGCCCTGCACGTTGAGGCTGTCCTTCGAGCCGTGCCGCAGCAGCCCGACCGCCACCAGATTGGCGGCCAGGCCCAGCACCGCCACGGCCAGCATGGGTCCCGCCAGCACGTCGGCGGGATCGCTCCAGCGCCGCACCGCCTCGACCACCACGTAGGTCGCCACGGCGAACAGCAGGACGGCGTTGGCCAGGGCCGCCAGGATCTCCAGCCGGTAGAGCCCGAAGGTGCGCCCCCGCCGGCGCGACGAACGGTCGGCCACGTGGATCGCCGCCAGCGCCATGCCCAGCCCGCCCACGTCGGTGAGCATGTGCCCGGCGTCGGACAGCAGCGCCAGGGACCGGGTGGCGAAGCCCGCCACGACCTCCACGACCGTGACCACGCCCAGCACCGCCAGCGCCGCCAGCAGCCGGCCCTTGTATCGCGCGCCGGCCCGATCGCCGGCGGGCGGCAGGTGCGAGTGTGCGTGACTGTGGGCGTGCCCTGTGTCCACCGTTCTATCCTCGCAGCCGAACGAGGAGGACGGCCCAGGATGCCGATGGACGTCGCCGATCTGCACCGCCGCACCATGGCCGAGTTCGTGAAGCGGGTCGAGGGGGTGGGCGACCGCTGGGACGCCCCGACGCCGTGCCAGGACTGGGACGTGCGCACCCTGGTCAACCACGTGGTCTACGAGGACGTGTGGACCGTGCCGATGATGGAGGGCGCCACTGTCGAGGAGGTGGGCGACCGGTTCGAGGGGGACCTGCTGGGCGACGATCCGGTGGCCGCCGCCCGGGCCGCCGCCGACGCCGCCACCATCGCCGCCGCCAGCGGCCTGGTGGCGGGTCGCACGGTGCACCTGTCGTTCGGCGACGCACCGGCCGAGGAGTACGCCTACCAACTGGCCGCCGACCACCTGGTCCACGGCTGGGACCTGGCCGCCGCCACGGACGGCGACCGCCGCTTCGATCCCGATCTGGTCGAGGCGCTGGCCGCCTGGTTCGCCGATCGCGAGGATGCCTACCGGTCGGCGGGCATGATCGCCGAGCGCCCGCCGGGCGACGAGCCGGAAGATCCGCAGGACCGGCTGATCGCCGCGTTCGGCCGCCGACCCGACTGGCCGGGATAGTTGAGGTCGCCCTGACCGCCCGGTTCCGGGGACCGAAGTGGTTGCCTGGCAACCAGTTCGGTCCCAGAAGGTGGGGCACGTTCGCACCGCTGGCGGTGACGGCTGCGGTCGTGGCCGTGGTCCTCTGCTTGGGCGCCGCGGCCGCGGCTGCCCACGCCACGCTGATCGCCACGACGCCGGGCGCCGACGAGCTCATCGACGCGGTGCCCGAGCGGGTGGAGCTGCGGTTCGACGAGCCGGTGGAGGCGTTGGACGACGCCGTGCGGGTGTTCGGGCCGGATGGACGGCGAGTGGACCGGGCCCGCGTCGAGACGGCCGACGGCGGCGCCACCGTGCGGGCCGGGATCGACCCCGGCAGCGGGGATGCGGAGGGCACCTACACCGTGGCCTGGCGCGTCACCAGCGAGGACAGCCACACGCTGTCGGGCTCGTTCGTGTTCCACGTGGGCACGCGCACCGGGGCAGTCGACTTCGCCGATGGCGACGACGGCAGCACCGAGCTCGCGGGCGGCATCGGCCGCTGGCTGGGGTTCGCAGGGACCTTCGTGGCCGTCGGCGCGGGCGCCTTGGCGCTGGTGGCGAGCGTGGGAACCGACCGGCACCGCGGCCCCGACGCCGGCGCGGACACTGGCTCCGACTCGAACCGGGACCGGGACCACGCCGTGCGCCGCCGCCTGCGGCCGTTGGCGCTCGTGGGGGCGCTGGTCGGCGCCGTGGGCGTGCTCGTCGCCCTGGTGGCGTCCGTGGCCGATAGCGCCGGTCGCAGCCTGTTCGACGCCGTGAGCCTGGTGCCCGACCTGGCCGCCGAGGGGCGCACCGGCCAACTGGCCCTGGCCCGGGCGGGCCTTGGGCTGGCGGCGGCGGGCGCCGCGGCGATCCCGACGCTGTGGCGGCGAACGCCGGTGCCGGCGCTGGTGCTGGCGTTCGGCTCGCTGGTGACGGCGTCGCTCGCCGGCCACGCGTGGACCGCATCCTCGCGCGCCCTCGCGGTGGCGTCGGACGTGGCCCACCTGGGGGCGGTGGCGGTGTGGATCGGCGGCCTGGTGGCGCTGCTGGTGGCGTTGCCGGTCGCGGCGGACCCGGCACGCCTGGCGGGCCGCTTCTCGGCGCTGGCCCTGGGCCTGGTGGCCGTCGTGGCGGTCAGCGGGACCGTCTCGGGGTTGCAGCAGGTCCGCACGCTCGAGGGGCTCACCTCTACCGGCTACGGCCAGCTGCTGCTGGCCAAGATCGCCGGCGTCGCCGTCCTGGTCGCCATCGGCTGGGCCAACCGCTCCCGGCTGGTGCCGCTGGTCCGGCGGACGGTCACACCGCTCACCCGGTCCCTCCGGGTCGAGGCGCTGGTGGCCGGGGCGGTGCTGGCGCTCACCGCCGCCCTGGTCCACCAGCCGCCGGCCAGGGCGGGGTCCACCGGTCCGTTCACCAGCACGGTGGCCACTGAGGCGGAGGCCGGCGCCACCGCGGGGGCAACGCTCGACGCCACGCTCGACGTCACCGTCGACCCGGCCCGGGCCGGCAGCAACGACATCCACCTCTACTTCCTGGACGGCGGCGGGCCGCTGGCGGTCGACGCGGTGCAGGTCACGGCCGCGACCTCCGGTGTGCCGGCCCGCAGGTTGCCCGTGACCCCCGTGACCGCCGACCATGTATCGGTCGTCGGGGCGTCTCTGCCCTCACCCGGCACCTGGACCGTCGAGGTCACCGCGGTGCGGGCCGGCGCGACCCTGATCTTCAGCTTCGAGGTACCGATTCGATGAGACTCCGTCCACTGGTCACCGGCGGCATGTTCGCCGCCGCGCTCGCCGCCGGCGTGGCGCTCGCCCCGCCGGCGGGCGCCCACGAGGGCGACGGCATCATCACCATGGAGGCCTCTCACCCGGCCGGCACGTCGGTCCACTTCATCGTGCGGGTCACTTGGGAGAACGACGGCCACCCCGCCACCGACGCCACGGTCACCGCCACTGCGGTGAGCAGCGACGGCACCGAGCTCACGCCGGTGGCGCTGGCACCCATCGACGACGACGGCCGCTACGCCAACTCCGTCAACTTCGACGCGCCCGGGTCGTGGACGGTGCGGTTCACGTCGATCGATCCGACCGGTACCGCCCAGGTCACCCAGGAGGTGGAGGCCGCCCCGGCCACCGCCGGCGACGGCGACACGACTACCTCGTCCGACGGTGGCGACGAGGGCGGGTTCGCTTCCGCCGACGACGGCACCGGGGCCAGCGGCGAGGCGGCCGCCGGTGACGAGGACGGCGGCATGCCCGTGTGGGTCATCGCCGCGGCCGCGGTCGTGGTGGTGGGCGGCGGGCTCATGGCGTTGCGAACCGTGCGCCGCTACCGCCCCGACGGCGGCCCCGAGCCGGGAACGAAGGCCGGGGCGTGAGCGAGGGGCGGACCGGGGCGGCCGTCGCGGTCGTGGCCCTGGCCGCCCTCGTCGGCCTGCTGCGGGCCGATCCGGCGGCAGCCGACCCGCCGGCACCGAGCGACTACCGCTCTGTGGTCGACGCCATCGAGCCGGCGGCCGACGGCGTGGACGCCGGCGTGGTTGGTGGCGACGCCTTCCTGGAGCTGACGGTCGAGCCCGGCCGCGAGGTCGTGGTCGCTGGCTACCAGGGCGAGCCCTACCTGGCGTTCCGGCCCGACGGCACGGTCCAGCGCAATCGGCGCTCGCCCGCCACCTACGTCAACGAGAGCCGCGACGGCGCCGCCGAGCCCCCTGCCGGCACCGACGCCGAGGCCGAGCCCGACTGGGAGACCGTGGCGGACGGCGGGACCTATGCCTGGCACGACCACCGCATCCACTGGATGGGATCGGGGCGGCCGGACGGCGCCGATCCCGGCGAGTGGACCCGGCCGTGGACCGTCGACATCACGGTCGACGGCACGCCCACCCGGATCACCGGCACGCTGGCCCTGGTCGAGGGAGTGAACCCGCTGCCCTGGCTGACGCTCGGGCTGGCCGCCGCCGTGGCGGTCGCGATCGCGGGGCGCCGACGACCGTTGCTGGCCGCCGTGATCGCCGCCCTGGTCGCGGCGGCACTGGCCGGCGGCGTCGGCTGGTCCCAGTGGACGGACGCGCCCGCCGGCAGCGGCGTGAGTCCACTGCTGGTGGCCGTGCCCCTGGCCGGGCTCGTCGCTGCGGGGTTGGCCTTGGCCCTGGCACCGCGGCTGGGTCGCCGGTTCGTCACGGCCGCCACGCTGGCGGGGGCGGCGGCGGTCGCCGGATGGGCCCTGCTGCGCCTGGAGGTGCTGTGGACGCCGGTGCTGCCCACGGTCCTCGACGCCGGCCTCGACCGGGCCGGTACCGCCCTGGGGCTGGGACTGGCGCTGGCGGCGGCCGGCCTCGTCGTGTGGGGCAGCGGCATCGCCCTGATGGAGGGCGAGCAGGCGCCTGCTCTCGACCCCGAGAACGAAAAGGAGGCCGGCGCCGCCGCCACCGTCGCAGGGGGAGATCGACGGTGACGGCGGCCTGCGGTTCCTGGCAGGGGGAGGACCCGGATCCGCACCAGCTCGGCCTCGCGGGTTTGCAACACGCCCCCTACCCCCGTTGTTCCGGGGATCACAGAATTTCTGGGGCAGCCGGCGCCTGGCCCGGCTGGTGGCGGCCCGCACCGAGCCCGCCACGGTCGAGTTCGGCTTGGGCGATGGCGTGCTGACCGACCAGGTGCTCGCCCGCCTCGACCCCGACCGGCGCACGGCGTTCATGCTCACGCAGCCGCTGGGGTTCGACTACGCCGGCGCCGCCGGCGTGTGCGGCTGGCCGGTCGGGACCATCCGCTCACGGGTGGCATGGGCCCGCGACCAGCTCATCCGGGAGCTGGAGCTGGCGGACGTCACGTAGCCGCGGCGCGACCCCGACGCACCTGGCGCCAGACCCAGACGACCGCGGCCACAACGGCGCAGACGACGGCGCCCGACAGCGTCGGCACGTGGACCGCCACATCGACCGCCTGACCGTACCCAGCGAGCTCCATGTCGTCGGATGCGTCCGGATCGTGGGTGGCGTCAGGTGCGGTTGGGTCATCCGGCACGAACCCAACCGTACGCTGACTCACCGTGCCCGTGCCCCTCCCGCCCGCCGCCGCGTCCCTGCCCGTCGCCGCCTGCCTCGACGAGCTCCGGGCGGCGCTGGCCGTGCCCGGGCACGCGGTCCTGCAGGCTCCGCCGGGGGCGGGCAAGACGACCGCCGTGCCGCTGGCCCTGCTCGACGAGCCGTGGCTCGACGGCGGGCGCATCGCCATGCTCGAGCCCCGCCGGCTGGCGACCCGCGCCGCCGCCCGCCGGATGGCGGCGCTGCTGCGGGAGCAGGTGGGCGACACGGTCGGCTACCGAACCCGGGACGATCGGCGGGTCGGTGCGAGGACGCGGGTGGAGGTGGTGACCGAGGGCATCCTCACCCGCCGTCTGCAGAACGACCCGGCGCTCGACGGCGTGGGACTGGTGATCTTCGACGAGTTCCACGAGCGCAGCCTCCAGGCCGATCTCGGCCTGGCGCTGGCGCTCGACGCCAAACGGCACCTGCGGCCCGACCTCCGCCTGCTGGTCATGTCGGCCACGCTCGACGGAGAGCGGATCGCCCGCCTCCTGGGTCCGGGGGCGGAGCCGGCGCCGGTGGTCACGAGCGAGGCCCAGTCGCATCCCGTCGACGTGCGCTGGGCGCCGCGCCGGCCCCGTGAGCGCCTGGAGCCGGCGATGGCCGCCGCCATCCGCCGGGTGCTGCGGGACACCGCCGGCACCGAGGCGGAAGGCGATGTGCTCGCCTTCCTTCCCGGCGCCGGCGAGATCGAGCGGACGTCCGACCAGCTCGGCGCCGCGCTGGCCGCCGATGCCGCGGTCGACGTCCACACCCTCTACGGGGCGTTGGCGGCCGGTGAGCAGGACGCCGCCCTCGCCCCGGGCCTGCCCGGGCGTCGCAAGGTCGTGCTGGCCACCGACATCGCCGAGACGAGCCTCACGGTCGAGGGCGTGCGGGTTGTCGTGGACGCCGGCCTGGCCCGCCGGCCGGTGTTCGACGCCGACACCGGGCTGACGCGCCTCGCCACCGTCCCCGCCTCGCGCGCGTCGGCCAACCAGCGGGCCGGCCGGGCGGGCCGGCTGGGGCCGGGTGTGGCGGTGCGGCTGTGGTCGAAGGTCGAGCACGCGGCGCGGCCGCGGTTCGGCGAGCCCGAGATCCGCCAGGCCGACCTGGCCGGGCTGGCGCTGGAGCTGGCCGTGTGGGGCAGTGCTCCCGGCGAGCTGGCGTTCCTGGATCCCCCACCGCCGCGAGCGCTGGACGAGGCTCGGCGCCTGCTGGCCGAGCTGGGCGCCCTCGATGGCGCCGGGACACCAACGGATACGGGCCGCGAGATGGTGGCCCTGCCGTTGCACCCCCGCCTGGCCCGGATGCTGCTGGCCGGCCGGGGACGCGGGCACGGCTGGCTCGGCTGCCTGCTGGCGGCGCTGCTGGAGGACCGTGACGTGCTGCGGGGCCGGCCCGAGGACATCCCGGCCGACGTCGGGCTCCGGCTGGCGCTGGTGGACGATCCCGGGCACCGCCATCCACCTGAGGCCGAGCGAACGAGCGAGGCCCCGGGGCCCGAGCGGCCGGCCGCGTCGAGGGTGACGGGACAGCAACGCAAGAGCGGGAAACGCCGCGTCGAAGCCCGAGCGGCCCGCAGCGAAATTGCCAGAGCGGGAAGCAAGTTGGATGGACGGGCGCTGCGCCGCGCCCGGGAGCGGGCCCATGACCTCGCCCGGCGGCTGGGCGTGGCTCCGGATGGCCCCGACCCGACGGAGGCGGGGCCGTTGCTGGCCGTCGCCTACCCCGACCGCATCGCCCAGGCCCGGGGCGGTCCGGGCCGGTTCGTGCTGCGGGCGGGCACCGAGGGCTGGGTGGCGGCCGCCGACGCCCTGGCCCGCGAGCCGTTCCTGGCCGTGGCGGAGGTCGACGGGCGGCGGCGCAACGGGCGCGTCCGCCTGGCCGCCCCGCTGGCGCCCGACCAGCTCGACGACGTGGCCGGCGACCAGGTCGAGGAGCACGCCCGGCTGGTCTGGGATCGCGACCGCGACGACCTCGTGGCCCGGGTCGAGCGCCAGCTGGGCCGCCTGCGGCTGGGCGTGGTCGAGCGGCGGCCGTCAGCGGGCGTGGCGACCACGACGGCGTTGGTGGACCGGGTCCGGTCCACCAACCTGGCGGCGTTGCCGTGGACCGACGCCGCCCGCTCGCTGCAGGCCCGGTTGCGCTTCCTGCACGCGGTCGTGGGCGAGCCGTGGCCCGACGTCTCGGACGCCGCGCTGCGCCGGCGCCTCGACGAGTGGCTGGTGCCGCTGCTGGCCTCCACCGGGGCGACGGGTAGGGCCGACCTCGACCGCATCGATCTGGTCCGGGTGCTGCGGCAGACGGCGCCGCCGGAGGTGGCCGGCGAGCTCGACCGCCTCGCTCCGTCGGAGCTGACGGTGCCGAGCGGCCGCCGGGTGCGGCTCGACTACCGCACCGCCGGCGCACCGGGTGACCCCCCGGTGCTCGCCATCCGGGTACAGGACATGTACGGCTCCAGCAAGACGCCCACCGTGGCCGGGGGGCGGGTGCCCGTGGTGCTGCACTTGCTGTCGCCCGCGGGGCGGCCGGTGCAGGTCACGAGCGATCTCGCCGGGTTCTGGGCCGGGTCGTGGCGCGAGGTCCGCAGGGAGATGGCCGGCCGCTATCCCAAGCACGACTGGCCCGACGACCCCGCCACGGCCGAGAGCCGGCGCCGGTAGGTGGGTCGCCGTCAGTCGAGGACGAACGTGACCTGCATGTGCACGCGGAAGCCGGTGATCTGCCCGTCGGTGACGACGGCCTTCTGCTCCTTGACGTAGGCGCCTTCGATGTTGTGGAGGGTTTCGCCAGCCTTGGCGATCCCGACCCTGATGGCGTCCTCGAAGCTGTCGGGTGACTCGGCGCTCAGCTCGATCGTCTTGGCTACCGATGGCATTACGTTCCTCCTGGGAGTCTGCCGCCCGGCGACAGTCAACCAGGTCGCGGAGAGTAGGGATAGGGGCCGTCTTCGTGCCGAGGGTCAGGCGGTGGTCAGGCCGCCGCCTTGGCCGCGGCGTCGTCGGTCAGCCCGGCGAACGCCACCAGCTCACGCCCGGCCGTGGCGGCGATGGCATCGGACCACGCAGCGCCCGGCAACAGATGGCGGCGGGCGTAGCGGAGGCTCACCAGCCCCTTGTGCGCTGCCAGCTCGCCGCCCTCGCCGGCCTGCTCCAGCAGCAGCGCCGCGGACGTGGTGCGCACCAGGTGGTCGCAAAGCCGCCCCGACAACGCCTCGGCGGCGTCGGGCTCGAGGCCGGCGAGGCCCTCGACCCGGCGCACCAGTTCGTCGCGGGCGGCCACCACGCCGTCCACGGCTGGCTGGACCCAACCGGGGGCGCCGCCGCGGGCGGTCACCACCGCCCGGTCGACGCGGGCGACGACGGCCTCGTGGGCGGCCTCACGTCGGACGGTGCGGAGGACGTCGAGGATGCAGATGTTCTCGCTGCCCTCCCAGATGGGATGGCACTGGGCGTCGCGGAGCTGGCGGGTGAGGCCCCAGTCCTCGCAATAGCCGTTGCCACCGTGCAGCTCGACCGCGAACGAGGCCGCCTCGACGCCGAGCCGGCACAGGCGCACCTTGGTCGCCGGGACGAGGATGCGCCGGAGCCGGGCGCCGTCGTCGAACCCGCTGGCGGCGGCGCACTCGAAGCCGAGCGCCACCGCCGCCTCCAGCTCGGCCAGCTGGTCGACGAGCTGCTCGCGCGCGAGCGGCAGGTCGACCAGGGCCCGGCCCTTGGCTTGCCGGTGGTGGGCCCAGGCGGCCGCCTCGGCGAAGCAGCGCCGGGCGATCCCCAGGCCCATGAGCGCCACGCCGAAGCGGCTGCCGTTGACCATCTCCATCATCCGGGCCAGCCCCCCGGCGTCCGAGGTGGCCTGGTCGGTGGGCGTGCTGGCCGTGTCGGCCGGTTCCCCCGAGGCCTTCGAGCGCGGCGGGCGCAGCGCGTAGCCGAGGGCGCCATGCAGCTCGACCTCGCCGGTAGGCACGCTCTTGGTCCCCAGCTTCTGCTTGAGGCGGCGGATCGTGTAGCGGTTGGGCGACCCGTCGTCGAGCACCTGGGGGACGAGGTAGAGCCCGAGCCCGGCCGGACCGTCGGGCCCGCCCTCGGGGCGGGCCAGCAGCACGATGGCGGCGCCGTCCACGTTGGAGCAGAACCACTTCTCGCCGGTGATCTCCACGCGCCCGTCGCCGATGTCGCGTGCGGTGCAATGGACGGTGCGGCCGAGGTCGGACCCGCCGTCGCGCTCGGTCAGGAACATCGACCCGTCGATCGCATGCTCGACGTCGGCGGCCCGCAGACCGGACAGGAGCTCGTCGCGCACGTCCGACGGTGCGTATGCATCGACCAGCCCAGCGACGCCCGAGGTCATGCCGAGGCTGCACACCATGCCGGTGTCGGCCTGGGACAGCAGGTAGCTGCTGGCGCCGAGCACGACGCCCGGGGTCGGCCGGCTGCGTTGCCGGGCCTGCGCGGCGAAGCCCGACGGATAGCCGGCCTCCCAGAGCGCCCGCTTGGCGTCGAGCATGGCCGGATGGTGAGCGATCTCGCCCACCTCGTTGGCCCAGCGGTCGTAGCGCACCAGCTCGGGCGGGTGCGCGTCGATGATGTCGGCCGCCCGGGCGATCGGCCCCCCCACCAGCGCCCCGAACCCGTCGAGCGTGGTCTCGGCCCACTTCCGGTCCTCGGCCGGTGCGTCCCGCCGCACCCGGGCCTGCAGGTCGGGGTCGAGCCGGTACCAGTTCTGCCCCACCACGCTGTCGATGTCAGACCAGTCGATCACGGGAACCAGCGTGGCAGGTGAGCGGGATTGCGGTCACGGCGGTGGTACGGCAGGGGGCGCAGGACGATCAGGTCTCGGCCAGATTAGGGGCGCGCCGAGCCGGCGCGACGTATCGGAACCACGCCCAC
Source organism: Acidimicrobiales bacterium (assembly GCA_035641315.1). GTDB lineage: Bacteria > Actinomycetota > Acidimicrobiia > Acidimicrobiales > VFJN01 > DASQUK01. The sequence continues at coordinate 41,470 of DASQUK010000125.1, forward strand.
ACGGCGAGCGCCCCGAGCGTGAACAGACCGAGCACTCCGAACATCGACCAGATCGTCGCGGAGGACGAGACGTGACCCTCAGATCCTCCGCCCGGTCGCGCCACCGCGTGCACGAACAGGAACAGCGCAGCGCCATAGATCGCGATCCAGCACAGCGGGCTCCACTTCATGAGCTTCTCGCCGTAGAGGAAGCGCAGCGGGAGCAGCCCGAAGATGACCGCCTGCAGGCCCGTGACCCATAGGGCCGACAACGCGGCATCGAGGAACAGCGTCCCGGTGCCGGGGTCGGGGCCGGACGCCGCATCCGCGACGGGAGTCCAGACCAGCCAGCTCGCGATGGCGACGACGAGCAGACCCACGGCGGCGACCGCGATGCTGCGGCCCTCCTCGATCTCGTTGATCTCGCCGGCCAGAGCGAGCCCACACGTGATGCCGAAGATGAGCCCGGGTTGCAACCCGAAGGCTCGAGATACCGCGACGAGCGACACGGCGGCCGCCAGTGCCAGGGGGAACATCCTCAGGTGCGAGGGCGGGCCACCCCGGCGACGGAGGTAGGGCATCCGGAGGGCCTCAGCGAGCCCGGTGACGACGACCAACGCGGCGGCCAGGCCGGCGACGAGGATGAGCGACTGCCGGTTCAACCCGACGTGCGGGTCGAGCTGTCCGTGGATCAACGCGCCCACGAGCCCGAAGCCGACGAGTAGCACGGGGTTCGGCAGCGCGTTGATCGCTGACCCCAGGGCGACCAGCCGCGGGAAGCGTGACCCTCGCGGGCGTTGGTGATAGTTCTCCTTCAGCGTGGCGTTCAGCACCTCCGCGGGCAGCCCGGTCAGAAGCAGCAGGAGCAGCACGAGCCCGGCATTGGCCGCCACGTGACCGGGGTCGAGGGAGATGTCGCCCACGCCACGCCTCCCGCTTCCGCCCTACACAGCGTACCGCCTCGACCGCGGCGCCCACGGCTAGTAGCGGGACATCGACGCCACGCACAGGCATACTGGCCGGGCGTCGGCGAGGGGAACGAGGGGGATGACGATGCTAACCAGGTGGATCGCGGCGGTCGTAGTGGCGGCGGTGGCGGTCGGTACGGGGCTGTTGGCTCCGCCCACGTCGGCCGCGGGCGGCGATCGGGCCGACCGGGGTGGGCTCGTCATGGCGGGCGCCGCCAGCCGATCGGTCCTGCCGTTGGTGGACGGATCGCTCGACTACACCCGTGCCGGATTCCCTTCGCCCGACGATGCCGTCTCGCCGGGCATCTTCGTGCCGGAATGGGACGACGGGCGCATCGCCGTCGGCAACGGGGACGCCGAGTCGCATTGGGTGCACGACGACCTGCGGGTGCGTGCCCTGGCGCTGCGGGAGCCGTCTGCGAAGGACGTCACCGTGCTGCTGGCCGCCGACGTCTACATGATCTTCCGCGTCGACGCCGACTCGATCCGGGCCAAGGTCGAGGAGCGGTTGCCCCGCGAGCTGAAGGGCCGGGTAGACGTGCTGGTGGGATCCACCCACAACCACCACGGCCCCGACACCGCGTTCGACGTCAACCATCAGTGGTACGAGCACATGACCGACCAGGCGGCCGACGCCGTGGTCGAGGCCATCGGCGACCTGCGCCCGGCCCGGCTGCGGGTGGGCGAGGGCGAGCACTGGTTCGGCATGGACGACGGCACCGATCCGCAGGTGATCGATCCCCGCATGAACGTGCTGCAGGCCGTCGCCACCAACGGGCGGGTCATCGGCACCGTGGTCCAGTGGAACAACCATCCGGAGACCACCCTCAACTGGGCACCGCCGGCCGACATCAGCGCGGAATGTGCCGCGCTCGGCTGGACGGGAGACAACTGCACGGCCGAGGGGCGCTACTTCACGTCCGACTACGCGGGCGTGCTGTCCCAGGCGATCTCCGACCAGGTGGGCGGCGAGACCCTCTACTTCGTCGGCGCGCTGGGCGAGATCGTCGGACCCGGCGGGGCCAACGTGTGGGAGGTTGACGACGATCACCCACTCGGCGACCAGTTCCACCCGCCGGCGGGCGCCGGCGTGCCCGGCGGTGACGGGTTCACCTACACCGACGAGAACTTCCGCCGCGCCGTGGTGATCGGCGACCAGGCAGCCGGGGTGGCGTTGGACGTCATCGACGACGGCGAGTGGATCGGCCGCCCGACGATCTCGTACCGCAGCCAGCCGTTCTTCTCGCGGCTGTCCAACCTCGGGTTCCGTGTCCTGTTGGTGGTGGATCCCGCCACCGGCTTCACCCAGCTGGGCCACACGCCGCCGACCGCGTACACCTGCCCGGCGACGGGGCCCAAGACCGCCGAGACCTGCACGGACGTGGGCTTCGCCACCGAGGAGGACCCGGTGGCCGGGACGATCCGTGCAGGTGACCACCTGCGCAGCGAGGTCGGCTACCTGCGGATAGGAACGGTGGGGATGATGTTCCTGCCCGGCGAGGTGGCGGGCGAGCTGGTGGTCGGCCTTCCCGCCGAGTTCCGGACCGACCCGGGCCGCTGGTACGACGAGGCCGCCGGGCTCCACGCCTTCGGCGACGAGTTCACGACCGGCGGCTACGTGCTCAACCGGATGCACGACCGCTACGAGTTCACGATCGGGCTCGGCAACGACGAGCTGGGCTACATCTTCCCGATCAGCAACTGGCGGGTGGCGTGCGTGGCAGACGAGTTCGCCGGTCCGGGGACCTGCCAGGCGTTGCACGAGGCGGGGCTGATCGAGCACCCCGACGCCGTGGCGGGCACGACTTGCAAGGCCATCACCGAGGACCCGTCGCGCCTCGACGACTATCCGCCCGATGCCGCCCTCGCGGTGTCGGCGAGCTGCCGCTACGGGCAGGCACTGGGCGAGGCGCAGGGCCATTACGAGGAGACCAACTCCGCCGGCTGGGACCTGGCCGCCGACATGATGGCCGCCGTCGCCGCGCTCACCGGCGACGCCAACCCGGCCGAGGTCAACCCCGACTTCCCGGGCTACTGGCTCGAGTTCCCGCCTCCGGCGTAGAGGTCGAGGAAATAGCCGACGCCGGGCGGCTGCTACTTCCTCGACCTCTCGCCAACGATCGTTATTCCTCGACCTTGACGGCGGATGTCATGACCCCGCCGGGAGCAGGTCGTCGACGGCCTCGGGTGGCCGGCCCAGCACGGCGCGGCCGTCGTCGGCCACCAGGATCGGGCGCTCGATCAGGATGGGGTTGGCCACCATGGCCTCGATCCACCGCCGGCGGTCGTGCGGCCAGTCACGCAGGCCCAGCTCCTTCGCCACCGGCTCGCCCATGCGGGCGACCTCCCAGGGTTCGCGGCCGAGCGCCACCAGGACGGCGTCGAGCTCGTCGGCCGTCGGCGGGTCGTCGACGTAGCGCCGCTCGCTGTAGGCGACGCCGCGGTCGTCGAGGATCGCCTTGGCCGAGCGGCTCTTCGAGCATCGGGGGTTGTGCCACAGCTCCATGCCCCGAGCCTGTCACGACGCCGGCGGCTCGTCCCAGCGGGCCAGCATCGCCTTGAGCAGCTCGTCGGACTGGTGGCTCGGCAACCCGCTGCCGCCGTCGACGATCAGGTCCTGGCCCGTGACGAACGCAGCGTCGGGCGAGCACAGGAAGGCCACCACCCCGGCCACCTCGGCGGCGTCGCCGACCCGGCCGAGCGGGATGCGGTCCTCGATGCGGCGACGCAGCTGCTCGTCGCCGAGCACCGCCTGCGTCATCCGGGTGGCGACGTAGCCGGGCGACACGCAGTTGACGCGCACCCCGGGTGCGTACTCCAGCGCCGCCGTGCGGGTGAGCGCCACCACGCCCGCCTTCGCCGCCGCGTAGGGTCCCTCGCCGCGCGTGGGGCGGGTTGCGACCGTGCCGGCGATGTTGACCACAGAACCACGGCCCGACGCCCGCAGGTGAGGAACCGCCGCCCGGATCCCGTGCCACACCCCGGTGAGGTTGACCGCCAGCAGCCGGGCGAACTCGACGTCGCCGTAGCGGTCGAGCGGCTTGGCCGCCCCGACGCCGGCGTTGTTCACCAGGATCGTCAGCCCGCCGAACGCCGCGGCCGCTCCTTCGATCGCTGCCCCCAGCGCCTCGGGGTCGGCCACGTCGGCGCCGAACGCCACATGGCCCGGACCGAGGTCGGCGGCCAACGCGTCGGCGGCGCCGTCGTCGACGTCCACGATGGCGACTCGGGCGCCGTCGGCCGCCAACCGGCCGGCAACGGCGCGCCCGATCCCGTGGGCGCCGCCGGTGACGACCGCGGCGTGTCCGTCGAAGGGCCCAGCCACTGGGGAGTACGCGACCTAGGAGGACGCCTTCTTCTTCTTGCGGCGGTCCCACATCGCCTCGACACCCTGGCCCAGCAGGGCACCGAGGAGGAGTGCCACCAGCAGGCCCACCCACAGGCGGGTGGTGACGTCGAAGAAGACGAAGCTGGTCTTGACCCGGTCGCTGTTCTGGAGGACGAACAGGACCGCGAGGACGATCGCGGCCGCCGCGATCACAAGTCGGGTGATCAGCTTCAGATCGGGACCGTCGCTGGACTCCTCCAGCGGCACATCGCTGCTCTCAGGCTTGTACGCCATCAATCCCGCTCTTGCTGCCTTCGCAGCGGCCGCTCGGGCTCCGACGCTGCATTCTCCGCTCTTGCGTTGCTGTCCCGTCACCCTCGACGCGGCGGGCCGCTCGGGCCCAGGGCTCGCTCTCTCGCCCTACGGGACGCTCGCTCATGGACCCGGAACCTACCCTGCGAAGCGTCCGACGACGAGCACTCTGCGAAGGTGAGCGTCAGCGGCGCTCGTAGCGGGGCTCGCGATCCTCGGCGCGAGCCTCGAGGAGCTCGCGATGGTCGTGCGACCCGAGCACCAGCGCCTGGCTCACCAGCTCCCGTTGCAGCGTCGAGCGCACGCCCGGCGAGCTAAGGCCCTGCACGTGCTCACGGATCAGCCGCACCACCAGCGGTGGGCGCTCGGCGATGGTCTCCGCCAGGCCCAGCACCACGTCGTCGAGCTCGTCGTCCGGCACCACCCGCGATACCAGTCCCAGCTGGAGCGCCTCCTCGGCCCCCACCCGCCGACCGGTCAGCGCCAGGTCGAGCGCCAGCGCCGACCCCCCGATCTCGTACAACTTGGCGATGCCGGCCGAGTCGGGCACGACGCCATGGTCGACGCCCGGCAGCGCCAGCACCGCGCTCTCGCCGGCGACCCGCATGTCGCACAGCAGCGCCCGCTCGAGCTGGATGCCGAGCACCCACCCCTTGAGGGCGCAGACGATCGGCACCGGGAAGTCGTACAGCAGCCGGGTCTGCCACTGGTTGCGCTCGACGAAGTCGAGGTCGGTGCTGCCGGGGTGGTCGCTCAGCTGGCCGAGGTCACGCCCCGACGAGAACGAGGGACCGTTGCCCCGCCACACCACCACGCGCACGTCACGGTCGGTGCGCAGCAGGTCGACGTACCGGAAGAACAACGAGTCGGCGGCATCGCCCATCACGTTGTGCTGATCGGGCCTGTTGAGGCTGATGACGGCGACGCCGCCTTTCACCTCGAGCAGGACGGGATCGTCGTCCGCCATCGAATCTCCCTCCCTTGGGCGACGCATGGGGAGTCCGCCGGCCGGGGTGCCGACCACGCTAGGTCGTCGCGAGTGCGCGTGCAGGGAGAAGCTCGCGCTACAGCGGCTGGACGTTGATGGCCTGCTGGCCCCGTCGGCCCGGAGCCACCTCGAACCGGACCCGCTGGCCCGCCTCGAGCACCTCGTGCCGGCCGTCGAGGTTGGACACGTGGACGAACACGTCGGCCCCACCCCGGCGGGCGATGAAGCCGTAGCCCTTGGCGGGATGGAACGACTTGACCGTGCCGGCGACCCGGCGGTCACGCCCTCGGGTGGCCGGACGCTGACGGGGGACGCGGTCCCTGTCGCGCTCGCGGTGGGCTCGGGACACGCCGACGTGCACTTGGGCGGAACGCGGGGCTGCCGCGCCGGCGGTGACCAGGGCCGGCTGTGCCGGAGCCATGTCCGCCGACACCGGACCAGCGGGAGCGGGTTGGACCGCGATGCCGGCGAGGCGATCGAGGTCCGGCGCCTCGATCGGCTCGGACCGGTCCAAGTCGCGCCGCAGCGAGCGCACGGCCTTGTGAGTGTCGGGCGAGACGAGCGACACGACGACGCCCGTGGCGCCGGCCCGGCCGGTGCGGCCCGAGCGGTGGACGTAGTCCTTGGCGTCGGCGGGCGGGTCGAAGTGGACCACGCAGGCCACGCCGTCGACGTGGATCCCGCGGGCGGCGACGTCGGTGGCCACCAGCGCCGCCGACCGGCCGGCGCTGAACGACCGCAGGGCCTGGTCGCGCTGCGCCTGCGTGCGGCGGCCGTGGATGGCCGCGGCCCTGACCCCCGCCTGGCCGAGCTGGCGGGCGACCCGGTCGGCGCCGTGGCGCGTGCGGCAGAACACGATGGTCGGGCCGCTGCGACCGACGATGTCGGCCGTGAGCATGGCACGGTCCGTGCGGTCCACCGTCCAGAACAGGTGCGTGACCTCGCCGTCGTCGAGGTCGCCACCCGCCACGGCGTGGCGGGCCGGATCCCGCTGGTAGCGGTTGACCAGCGTGTCGACGTCGCCGTCGAGGGTGGCGGAGAACAGCAGCGTCTGGCGGTCGGCGGGCGTGAGGTCGACCAGCCGGCGCACGGCGGGCAGGAACCCCATGTCGGCCATGCGGTCGGCCTCGTCGAGCACCACCAGCTCGACCCGGTCGAGGCGGATGTCGCCGGTGGCGACGAGGTCCTCGAGCCGCCCGGGGCACGCCACGACGGTGCTCACGCCGCGCGCCAACAGCCGGCGCTGCGGTGCATAACCGACGCCGCCGTAGATGGTGGCGACCGGACCGGAGTGGCGCTCGTCGATCAGCGCCTGCAGCTCGCGCTGCACTTGGGCGGCCAGCTCGCGGGTGGGCACGAGCACCAGCGCGCGGGGGCGGCGGGGCTCGGGCGCGGGCGACCCGGCGGCGCGGGCGGCGATGGCCAGCCCGAAGGCGAGCGTCTTGCCCGAGCCGGTGGGGGCCTTGCCGGCGACGTCGCGCCCGGCGAGGAGGTCGGGCAACGTGGCGGCCTGGATGGGGAACGGTTGGGTGATGCCGCGTCTGGCCAGGACGGCGCACAGGGGCGCGGGCACGCCGAGGTCGGCGAACGTGGGGGACATGAGACTCCTCGAATGGCGGGTAGGCCAACTCGAACGGAGTTCTCGAATGGCCCCGTCGGCGTTCGGCGCCGACAGCTGCCGGCGGGGGTGCCGGCGAGTGACCCGATGACCCTACCGGCTCTTGGCCCCGGTTCCGCTGGAGGCCGGCGACCCGGCGTCAGGCCGCGCCCCTCGACTCGTGGCCTAGAAGCCGATGGTGACCACCGAGTCGGACGGCGCCGCGCTCTCGTCGGCCGCCGTCGTCGACGTGGTGGAGGGCGTCGTCGTCGTGGAGGCTCCGCCGATCTCAGTGGTGGCCGGGGTGGTCGTCGTGGTGGTCGACGAGGGGGCCGTGGTCGTCTGGCGGATGCCGGTCTGGGGGATCGGCCCCTCGTCGTCGTTGCCGCAGGCGCCGAGGGCGAGCCCCGCCACGACCGCCAATCCCGCTGTCGCCCAGCTCGTGCTTCGTCGTCCGTTCACCGCGAGAGCATGGCGGACGCGTCGGACAGGTCACCAAACCCCGCCCGTTCGTCCACCCGGCGCAGCCCGTCCCGTGCCACGGCGGCGATGCCGATGCCGTCGAGGCCGAGCTCCGACCGGATCCTTGCCGGGTCCCCGTGGGGCACGTAGGCGTCGGGGACCCCGAGCACGACCGCCGGCGGTGCGCCGCCGGGGTGGTCGGCGAGCTGCCCGAGGGCGTCGACTATCCGGGCGCCGGCGCCGCCCTCCCGCGTCCCGTCCTCGACGGTCACGACCAGCCGGTGCCGGGCGGCGTCGGTGACCAGCTCGGGGTCCAGCGGCTTGGGCACCCGCACGTCCCACACGGTGGCGGACGCGCCCAAGCCTTCGAGCAGGCCGGCCGCCTCCTCGGCCGCCGCGACCAGCGGACCGACGGCGGCGATGCAGACGTCACGTCCCGTGCGGATGCGGCGTCCGGAACGCCCGCGCCCGACACCGCCGCCGTCGTCGGGGGACACCTCCCGCACCGTGCCGCTCGGCCAGCGCAGGGCGCAGGGGCCGTCGGTCGCGGTCAGCCCCTCGTCGAGCATCACCTCCAGCTCGGCGGCCGACGACGGTGCGAACACGGTCATCCCCGGCACGCGCCCCAGCAGGGCCAGGTCGAGGACGCCGTGGTGGGACGGCCCGTCGGGGCCGGTGATGCCGGCGCGGTCGACGCAGAGCACCACCGGCAGGCGGTGGAGCCCGACGTCGAGGTTGATCTGGTCGAGCGCGCGGGTGAGGAACGAGGAGTAGATCGCCACCACCGGCCGCAGCCCGCCGAGCGCCATGCCGGCGGCGGCGGTGATCGCGTGCTGCTCGGCGATGCCTACGTCGAAGAACCGGTCGGGGAAGGCCTCGGCGAAGGGCCGCAGCCCGGTCGAGCTGGGCATGGCGGCGGTGATGGCCACGATCCGCCGGTCGCGGGCACCCGCCCGCACCAGCGCTTCGGCGAACACGTCGGTGTAGCGGGGCCGGGTGCGGGCCGGCGGCGCGTAGCGCCGGGGCCGGAAGGGGGCCACGTCATGCAGGCACTTGTCGTCGTCGTCCTCGGCGGGCGGGTAGCCGCGGCCCTTGCGGGTGAGGGCATGGACGACGGTCGGGCGGCCGGAGTCCAGTGCGGCCCGCAGTGCGGACTCGAGCGCGGCGACGTCGTGGCCGTCGAGCGGACCGTGGTAGTCGAGGCCCAGCGCCTCGAAGAACCCGCATCGGGGGGCAGCGGCGCCGGCCCTGTCGGCCGCGGCAACCCGCAGCGGGCTCAGGCTGTCCGCCAGCTTCGACACGGTCGGGGCGTAGGAGCGGCCGTTGTCGTTGAGGACCACCACCACCGGCAGTCCCCGCCACCCCAGGTTGTTCAGCCCCTCGTAGGCCATGCCACCGGTCAGCGCCCCGTCGCCGACCACGGCCACCACCCGTCCCGGGTGGCCCTCCTGCTGGCGGGCGGCGGCCAGCCCGTAGGCGTAGGACAGCGCGGTGGAGGCGTGGCTGTTCTCCACCCAGTCGTGGGGCGACTCGGCCCGGTTGGGGTAGCCCGAGAGCCCCGCGGGCTGGCGCAGCGTGGGGAACTGCGCCCGCCGGCCGGTGAGGAGCTTGTGGGTGTACGCCTGGTGGCCGGTGTCCCAGACGATGGCGTCGGTCGGCGAGTCGAGCACCCGGTGCAGGGCGATCGTCAGCTCCACCGCGCCCAGGTTCGATCCCAGGTGGCCACCGGTGGCGGCGACCGTGTCGATCAGGAGCCGGCGGACGTCGGCGGCGAGCTCGTCGAGCTGGTCGAGCGTGAGCCCCCGGAGATCGGCCGGCGACCGGACAGTGTCCAGGAGGTTCATCGGGCGAGCGCAGCCCGCACCGACTGGCGCAGGGACGTGGTGGTGGCGATCACCGCCGACGGCTCGTAGCCGCAGTGGGCCATGCAGTTGCGGCAGCGGGGGTCGCGGCCCCGCCCGTAGCGCTCCCAGTCGGTGGTCTCCACCAGCTCGCGGTAGCTGGACGCGTAGCTGTCGCCCATGAGGTAGCAGGGCCGCTGCCACCCGAACACCGAGTAGCTGGGGATCCCCCAGGCGGTGCAGGGATAGTCCACCTTGCCCTCGAGGAAGTCGAGGAACAGCGGCGTGTGGTTGAGCCGCCAGCGGCGGCGCCGCCCGGCGAACGCCTCCCGGAACAGGCGCTGGGTCTGCTTGACGCCCAGGAAGTGCAGCTGGTCCGGCGCCTTCTCGTAGGCGTAACCGGGCGAGATCATCATGGCGTCGACGCCCACGTCGTCGTTGAGGAAGTCGAGCACCTCGCGCACGGTCTGCGGCGAATCGGTGGAGAAGAACGTCGTGTTGGTGGTGACCCGGAAGCCCCGCCGCTTGGCCTCGGCGATGGCCTCGATTGCCTCGTCGAACACGCCGTCGCGGCACACCGACTCGTCGTGGCGCTCGCGCAGCCCGTCGATGTGCACCGTCCAGGCGAAGTAGGGCGAGGGGCGGAACTTGTCGAGCTTGCGCCGCAGCAGCACGGCGTTGGTGCACAGGTAGACGAAGCGCTTGCGGGCGATCAGCGCCTCGACCATCTCGACGATGCCGGGGTGCAGCAGCGGCTCGCCCCCGGCGATGGACACGATGGGCGCGCCGCACTCCTCCACGGCGCCGACGGCGTCGTCCACCGACACCCGCTGGCGGAGGACCTCGGTGGGGTGCTGGATCTTGCCGCACCCGGCGCAGGCCAGGTTGCAGGCGAACAGCGGCTCGAGCTCGAGGACGAGGGGGAACTTGTCGCGGCGGGCCAGCTTCTGGCGCAGCAGGTAGAGGCCCACACGCGTGCTCTGTCGGATCGGCACCATCGGCTATCGGACCTCCCTGTCCACTAGCGGACCTCCTCGGGCAGCGAGAAACGGACGGTCTCGGCGGTCACCGTCCGGGTTCGAACGTCGAGCGGGCCGAGCCCACCGAGGCTGGCGACCACCCGGTCCACGATCCAGCTCGGGGCCGACGCGCCCGCGGTGACCCCGACCGTGGCCGCGCCGGCCAGCCAGGCGAGGTCGATGTCCCGCTCGTCGTCGACCAGGTGGGCCGGGCAGCCGGCCCGCTCGGCCACCTCGACCAGGCGCTGGCTGTTGGACGAGTTCTGCGACCCGACCACCAGCAACAGGTCGCATTCGTCGGCGATGGCCCGCACCGCGTCCTGGCGATTCTGCGTGGCATAGCAGACGTCGTCGGCCGCCGGGCCGACCAGGCCGGGGAAGCGATCGCGCAGCACGTCCACCACCTCGGCCACGTCGTCCAGCGCCAAGGTGGTCTGGGTGACGTAGGCGACCCGCTCGGGGTCGGGGACGTCGACCGCGGCGGCATCGTCGGCCGTGGACACGAGGCGGATGTCGGGGGCCTCGCCGATGGTGCCCTCCACCTCGTCGTGGTGGGCGTGGCCGACCAGGACCACGCTGTAGTCGCGCTCGGAGAAGCGCCGGACCTCGCGGTGCACCTTGGCGACAAGCGGGCAGGTGGCGTCGATCACGGCTTGGCCGCGCTCGGCGGCGGCCGCCTCGACCGCGGGGGACACGCCGTGGGCCGAGAACACCAGGCGGGCGCCCTCGGGGGCCTGGTCGACCTCCTCGACGAACACGGCGCCCCGGGACTCGAGGTCGGCGACCACGTGGCGGTTGTGGATGATCTGGCGCCGGACGTAGACGGGCGGCCCGTAGCGGTCGAGCGCCCGCTCGACCACCTCGATGGCCCGCTCCACGCCCGCGCAGAACGATCGGGGCTCGGGCAGCAGGACGGTGCGCGGCCGGGCGGCGGCGGCCCAGCGGTCGAGCACCCGGGCGCTGCGGCGCAGGCTGCGGTAGGCGGCGAGGGTGTGGTGATCGTCGGCCACGACCCGCACCACCACCCGGGGACGATCGGGCGCCGCCTCCACCAGCCAGGCGCTCTCCTCGTCGTGGGCGGGCGTGACGGCGCGCTCGTCGACCCGGAGTCCCGTCCGGGCCAGCGCGCTGGCCACCAGCGGCGCCGACGGCAGCGGCACCGTGCCGAAGGGGCCCCGCACCTCGCTGGCGACGACGACGTCACCCGGCTCGAGGTGGGGTCGCCCCGCGGCGTCGGTCCAGCCCGCGACCGCGACCGCCGGCGCACCCTGGCAGCGGGCGGCCAGGTTGATGGCCGAGCGGCGGGCCCGCTCGGGCCCGACCCCGGTGGCGATCACCTCTAGCGCAGGTGCGCCCCCGGCCACCGCCCGGGCCTCGGCCCGGCGGGGCGTGAGCACGATCCCGGAGCGACGGGCGCTCATTGGCTCGCCTCCTGGCAGTAGCGGCCCAGGGCCGTCAGGGGGAACGTGAGCCGGTACAGGTGGTAGTTGATGTAGAAGTCGCCCGGGAACCCGGTGCCGGTGTACAGGTCCTCGTCCCACGTGCCGTCGGGCCGCTGCGTGTCCACCAGGAACCCGATGCCCCGGCGCACCGCCTCGCTGTCGTGCCGCCCGGCCGCCAGCAGCGCCAGCAGCGCCCACGCCGTCTGCGACGCCGTCGACGTCCCCTGCCCGACAGAGTCGGGATCGCGGTAGGAGCGCAGGTCCTCGCCCCAGCCGCCGTCGTCGTTCTGGTGCCGTTCGAGCCAGGCGACCGCCCGGGTGATGCTCGGATCGTCGGGCCCGATCCCGGCGGCGACCAGCGCGGGCACCGCCGCGCCGGTGCCGTAGACGTGGTTGGCGCCCCAGCGGCCGAACCACGAGCCGTCGGGTTCCTGCTCGGACCGCAGCCACGCGATCCCTTCCCGCAGGCGCCCGGGGTCGGCGCCCGGCTCGTCCGCCAGCATCTCGATGGCGTGGGCGGTGACGTCGGCCGACGGCGGATCGGTGACCTCGCCGAAGTCGCAGAACGGCAGCGCCGCGCACCAGCGGCTGGTGTTGTCGGCGTCGAACGCCGCCCACCCCCCGCCGCGGCTCTGCATGCCCTCGACCCAGGTCACGCCCCGGGCGACGGCGTGCTCGCGCCGGGTCGCGTCCAGGCCTGCGACCCGGCGGAGCGCCAGCACCACCTCGGCGGTGTCGTCGACGTCGGGGTAGTTGACGTTGTCGAACTCGAACGCCCAGCCACCGGGCGGCAGGCCGGGCCGGCGCACCGCCCAGTCCCCCGCCACCGTGACCTCCTGGTCCAGCAGCCACTCCCCGGCCCGCACGAGGGCGGGATCGTCGGCGGCCACGCCGGCGTCGGCCAGCGCCACCAGCGCCAGCGCCGTGTCCCACACCGGGGACTGGCACGCCTCGAGGCGGCGCCCGCGCTCGTCGTGGATGGTGAACCGGTCGAGGCCCTCGAGCCCGCGCGCCATGACGGGATGGTCCAGCGGGTAGCCGAGCACGTGGAGGGCGAGCAGCGAGTACACCCACGGCGGCTGGATGCCGCCCCACGACCCGTCGGCCTCCTGGCGCCGGACGATCCACTGCTCGGACAACCGCAGCGCGAGGCGGCGCAGGAGCACCTTGGGCGGCACCCAGGCGGGCAGGCGCTCGTAGCCCCGGAGGACCCTGTCCAGGCGGTCGAACCACCGCTGGGTGCGCGAGGGCGGCCGACCTGGCCGAGCCGCCGAGCCGGCGCGCAGCTCGCTGACGTCGAACGGCAGCGGCCGGACCAAGCGGTGCGCGGCCACCACGGTGAGAGGGACGATCGTCTGGCGGGCCCAGCACGCGAAGTCGTACACGTTGAGCGGGAGGCCCGGCGGCAGCAGGATCACCTCGGGCGGCAGGGCGGGGAGGTCGTCCCACGACCACTGTCCGACCAGGGCCAGCCAGACGCGGGTGAACACCCGGGTCCGCTCGACGCCGCCCCGATCGAGGACGAAGCGGCGGGCCCGCGCCATGTGCGGCGCCGTGGGGTCGTCGCCGGCGAGGCGCAGCGCGACGTAGGCCTCGACTGTGGTCGACGGGTCGCCCGGGCCGCCGTGGAACGTGGCCCAGGTGCCGTCGGGTCGCTGCTGCGACCGGATCCAGTCGGCGGCGGCCATGGCGGTCGGCCGGTCGAGGATGCCGAGGACGTGCCGCAGCAGCAGGTCCTCGGCGTCCATGGTGACGTTGGTCTCGAGCTCGCCCTTCCACCAGCCCTCGGGGGACTGGAGGGCGAGCAGGTGATCGCGGGCCCGCGCCAGCGCCTCGGCGGCGCGGGTCGTGGTTGCGGTCTTGGTCCCAGCCACAAAGTCGAGTGCCACTAGAACTCCCGTTCCACGACGAAGCGGGCCAGGTCGGCCAGCTCGGCGCACGCGGTCGGCACGAGCCCGGCGCCGTCGAGCGCCCCGCAGGCGGACTCGAGGTGCTCGCGGGCGAGCGCCTCTGTGGCGCCCCGGCCGCCGCAGCCCTCGACCAGCGCGGTGCCCCGGGCCACCGCGTCCTCGTCCAGCGGGCCGTTCAGCAGCAGCGCCCGCAGCTCGGCCGCCGCCGGGCCACCGGTCTCCAGGGCGTGCACCACCGGAAGCGACTTCTTGCGGGTGGTGAGGTCGTTGCCGCGGGGCTTGCCGGTCCGCTCGGGATCGCCCCAGATGCCGAGGATGTCGTCGACCGCCTGGAAGGCGACACCCAGGTGGGAGCCGTAGCTTCGGAGGGCTTCCACGGCTCGAGTGGGCGCGTCCGTCAGCACGGCGCCGATGGCGGAGGCGCACGACAGCAGAGCGCCGGTCTTGCCGGCCACCATGCCGAGGCACTCGTCGATGCCGACGTCGGCCCTGCTCTCGAACCTCATGTCGTCGGCCTGGCCGCCGATCATGGCGGCGACGGCGTCGGTCAGCTCGCCGCTGGCGGCGGCGCCGGCGGGCCCGGACTCGAGCAGCACCTGGTGCCCGAGCGTCAGCAGCGCATCGCCGGCCAGCACTGCCGACCCCACGCCGTAGAGCGCCCACACGGTGGGCCGGTGGCGCCGCTCGCGGTCGCCGTCGATCACGTCGTCGTGCAGCAGCGAGAAGTTGTGGACCAGTTCGACCGCCACGGCGCCGGCCACGCCCACGCCAGCATCGGCCCCCGCCGCCTCGGCCGACAGCACGGCCAGCGCCGGTCGGACGCCCTTGCCGCCGCCCCGCGCGGTGGGCGCGCCGTGCTCGTCGGACCAGCCGAGGTGGTAGGCGGCGATCCTGGCCATCTCCGGGTTGAGCCGCTCGACGGCGGCCACCATGGCCGGATGGACCTGGTCCCGGGCCCGCGAGAGCACATCGGGAACGGACGTCATCGTGCTCATTGGCGTGCCTCCGGCCCACCAATGAGCACATCGCCGCTTCGCGGCGATAGGTGGCTGTGTTCATGGTTCGCTCGCTGACGCTCGCTCACGGCTGGGACCTCCTCCTCGGCCGCGGCCGGCACGGCTGGCACGTTGCGGGTCTGCCCGGCGGCGAGGAGGGCGTGGCGGGCCGCGGCGCGACCGCTGCGCACCGCCCCTTCCATGGTCGCCGGCCACCCGGTGGCGGTCCACGCCCCCGCCAGCACCAGCCCCGGCACGGCGGTGGTGCTCGGCGGCCGGGCGGCGGCCGACCCCGGCGCGCCCCTGAACGTGGCCGCCGGCTCCCGGGAGACGAGGGCGTCAACAACCGTCGCCTCCCGAGCGCGGGGGAACAGCGTGGCGAGGCTCGCCACCACCCGGGCCTTCACCTCCTCGGACGGCCGGCCCATGTGCTCGTCCGCGGCCGACAGCGATACGGCCAGGTACTGGCCCCGCCGCCCGGCGGCGGCGAGGCCCGAGCTGGTGGTGCGATCGAACACGAACTGCGCATCCGTGCCGACGCCGGCGGCGAGCTCCAGGTCGGTGACGCGGCGGTCGTAGACCACGTGCACGTTCACGATCGGCGACACGCCGAGTCGGGCCGTCAGGTCCGCCGGCACCGCGTTGCCGACATCCGCCGTCACCTCCCCTAGGGCGGTGTGGGGGACGGCGACGACCACGGCGTCGGCGTCCCGCTCGCTGTCCCCGGCGGCGACGGTGAAGCCGGAACGGTCGTGGCCCGGCGGCCGGCGGACCGCCGTGGCCGGCACGCCGGCGAGCACCTCCACGCCCGCAGCCTCGAGCGCCCGGCGGCCGGCGTCGCCGTGCAGCTCGCCCAACGGCACCGAGGCCCAGCCGATGTCCGCAGCCGGGGCGTCGGTGAGCAGGCCGGTCTGGAACACCATCGCCGCCAGCGCGAGCGACGCCTCGGGCGCCGGCAGGTTGACGGTCGGGCGGCAGATCAGGTCCCACAGGGCGGCGATGGCCCCGGGCGACTGGTGGTGGCGGGTGAGCCAGCCGCCGAACGTCTCGTCGTCGGTCCCGGCCGCGGCGAGGTCGACCCGGCGGAGCGCCAGCGCCGCCGGCACCAGCCGCAGCCGGTCCCGGATCGGTAAGTGGCGGTAGGCGAGCAGCGATCGGCCGAGGTGAGCGGGCGCCGGCAGGACCCGGCTGCGCCGCAGCCGGGCGGTCCGGCCACCGGGGGCGATCACCGGCACGTCCAGGCGGCGCTGGAGCCGGACCCGGTCCGCCACGCCGAGGCGCTCGAGGAAGCCGATGTACGCCGTGCAGCAGCGCAGGAACACGTGCTGGCCGTTGTCGAACCACAGGCCGTTGCGACGGAACGACCAGGTGGCCCCGCCGAGCCTCCGGCGCCGCTCGACCAGCGTCACCCGGGCGCCGGCGTCGGCACAGTCCAGCGCGGCCGCCATCCCGGCCAGGCCGCCGCCGATCACGCAGATGCGGGGGCCGGTCATGGACGTGCCCCGCCGTGCGGCGCCAGGCTGCGGGCGGCGACGGCCAGCTTCTGGCCGGCGCTGAGCGAGACCCGGCCGCGCAGCACGGCCGCGGGATCCCGCTCGATGCGGTCGAGCAGCCGGTGGTAGATCCCGGCCATGGCGGCCACGCACGCCCGGGACCGGTGGTCCAGGTGCGGCAGCAGCTCCAGCCCCCGGTCGTACCAGGCCCGCGCCCGCTCGGCCTCGAACGTGACCAGCGCGGTGAGACGATCCGCCGGACCAGAGGCGTCGGGGGCGCAGCCGAAGCGGGCCAGGTCCTCGGCCGGCAGGTACACCCGCCCGAGCTGGTCCCGGTCCTCGACCAGGTCGCGCAGGATGTTGGTGAGCTGGAGGGCGACCCCGAGGTCGTCGGCCAGCGGCACCGTCACGTCGGACCGGTCGGTGCCGAAGATGGCGAGGGACAGCCGACCGATCGATCCCGCCACCTGCCGGCAGTACACGACCAGCTCGTCGAAGGTGGTGAAGCCGCCGCCGACCAGGTCGCGGCGGCACCCCTCGAACAGGTCGGCGACGGCATCGGCCGGCAGGGGGTGGTGGCCCACAACGTCGGCCAGGGCGACCAGCACGGCGTCGTCCGGGTCGGCCGGCACGCCGTCACGCATCGTGCGGGTCACGACCGCCTGCAGGTCGTCGAGGGCGCGCCCCCTGGTGTCGAGCGGGCCGGGCTCGTCCACGATGTCGTCCACCCGGCGGGCCAGCGCGTAGACCACCGCCATGGAGCGGCGCTTGGGCGGTGGCAGCAGGGCGATGCCGTAGGCGAAGTTCTTGGCCTCCCGGCGGGTGATGGCCGCGCAGGTGGCGTAGGCCCGGTCGAGGTCGAGAGGCGCGTTCCCCCGCTTCTCTGTGGCGTTGTGGTTGCTCTCCAACCAAAGCGCAACACGGAGAGGGGCCGCCCCGGTCACGGCGTGGCGCGCCACACGCGCCCGACGGGGTCGCACCGGTTGCGCCAGCACGTCGTATCCCGCCGCCTCGATGGCGTCGGCCGCCGCCAGCCCGCCGGCCACGTAACTCGCCACGGCCACGCGGGGCCAGCCCGGCAGCGACCTGACGAGCGGCGTCCCGGCCGCCAGCAGCTCCCGGGCCCGGGCCAGCTCGAAGGCGACCAGGGCCCGCAGCGCGGGCGATGCCGCGGCCGCGGTCAGGTCCGCCTCGGCGACGCCGAACCGTTCCAGGTCGTCGGCCGGGAGGTAGACGCGGCCGGCGACGGCGTCCTCCCCCACGTCCTGCAGGTGCTCGACGACCTGGAGGCCGGTGCACACGCGGTCGGACAGGGCCCGGCGCTCCGGGGTCGCCGCGCCGGCGATCGCCAGCACGGCGGCACCGACCGGGTTGGCCGACAGCCGGCAGTAGTCGAGCAGGTCGTCCCACGTCGCCTGGCGGGTGACGGTCTGGTCCCGGCGGTTGGCGGCGATCAGATCGAGGAAGGGCGCCTCGGTCAGCTCTGTGGTGGCGATGGTCCGGGCCAGCCGGGCGTTGACGGGATGGCTCGGCCGCCCTTCCATCGCCGCCCGCAGGTCGCCCTCCAGCCACTCCAGCGCCGCCAGGCGGTCGCCCGGGTGCTCGTCGCCCAAGTCGTCGGCCAGCCGGGCGAAGCCGTACACGGCCAGCAGTTGCTCGCGGGCCGCCCGCGGCACCAGCCGGGTCACGACCGGGAAGTTCTCGTGGTCGGCGCGGGCGAGGAGCTCGGCCTCAGGGCGGAGGTCGGGTGGCGGCGAGACGCCGTGGGGTTCGGTGGTGAAGCCCGTGCGTCCCGCTCTTGCAGCTTCGCTGCGGGCCGCTCGGGCTTCGGCGCTGTGATTCCCGCTCTCGGCGCTCCGCGCCGGGCCGCTCGGGCCCAGGGCCTCGCCTATCGACTCGGCCTCTAGGCCCGGTTGCCCCATGGTGCCAGTCGTCCCCGCTTTCATACAAGAATCTGACCACCCGGTCAGATCCGTTGTACGTAACTAATCCATGGGACGCCGACTTCGCAAGCCTTTCCCCGGATCATCCGCCGCCCAGGACCGCGCGCATGGTCTGCCGGGCCAGCTCGACGATGAGCGCGATGGCGCGCTCGCGGGCCGTCCCGGGCCCCGTGAGCAGGGGCCCCACCCCGTCGACGAAGCACGTGAGCGCCCTGTCGGCCAGCTCGCGGTGCCCCGGCTGGCCCCGCAGGCTGCCGCCGGTCAGCTCCAGCAGCAGCATGAACCCCGGCCGGGCCGACATCACCAGCGCCACCATCGCCGCCGGCGGATCGAGCTGGCCGCCCGCCTTGTCGGCCGCGGCCCGCAGGTCGTCCACCACGCCGGCGACGACCGAGTCCACGGCGGCCCCGAACAGCGCCTCCTTGGACTCGAAGTGCCGGTACACGCTGCCCTTGGCGGTGCCCGCCTTCGCCGCCACGTCGCTGACCGCGACGTCGCCGTAGCCCCGGGCCGCGAACAGCTCGACGGCGGCGTCGACGATCCGCCCGCGGGTGGCGTCCGGCACCCCCGGTCGCCCGGTCAGCGCCGCCTCCCACGTCTCGGTGTGGAACGCCTCCTCGTCGCCGCTGGCCAGGAGCTCCGGCAGCACCTCCCGGATGGCGGGCAGGGGCAGGCGCCGGCGGTCGCGGAGCACCCGGATGAGCCGTAGTGCTTGGACGTGGCGATCGCTGTAGCGGAACCGGTTGGCGCCTACCCGCTCGGGCGGCGGCAGCAGCCCGGCGTTGCGGTAGTGGTGGATGGTGGTGGCCGGGATGCCCGTCCTCTCCACCAGCTCGGCAATCGTGTAGCGCGCCTCGGCGGTCATGCGGGTAGCGTCCGAGCGGCGGTGGGTCGCTGGGTCGGTTTAGGAGGCACCGCAGCATGAGGACCGTCGTGGTCACCGATTCGAGCGGGCGACCGTCCCCTGCCGCGCCGCTGGTGGTCGCCGAGGCGGTGGTCGTGGTGCCCATCACGATCCTGCTCGCCGACCGCCAGGTCCCCGACGACCGCATCGACCCCCGCCTGGTGGACGAGGCGCTGGCCCGGAGCGAGCCGGTCAAGACCCGGGCGCCCGGGGTCATCGATTACCTCGACGCCGTCGACGGGACCGACGCGCAGGCCGCCGTCATCCTCACGCCCGCCGCCGAGCTGACCGCCATGTGGCGCCACGCCTGCCACACGCCGTGGCTCGCCGACCGGCCCGTGGCGGTGGTCGACACCCGCACGGCGGCATCGGGCCAGGCGCTGGTGGTCGAGGCCGCCGCCGAGGCCGCGGCGGCCGGCGACTCGCTGGCCGACGTGGTGGCCGTGGCGCGGGAGGCCGCCGGCCGGGCCCGGGTTCTGGGAGCGGTGGGCACGGCCGAGCCGCTGGTCGCCGCCGGGATGGTTGACCTGGGGCGTGGGCAGGGACGGGGGCGCCCCACGATCTTCGAGGCCCGCCAGGGGATGATCGAGCCGCTGCGGGTGCTCGACGGGGAGGACCCCGTGACCGCGCTGGCGGATCTCTACGCCCGTGAGCAGCGCGCCGGGTCGCCGGTGGCCTTCACCGGCGCTGGCGGGGGTCGGGGGGTGCAGGCCATGGCCGAGCGCCTCGCCGCGCTGGTCGACTCCGATCGACCGCCCGAGGTGTGCAGCCCGGCGATGACCATCTACACCGGCCGTGGCGTGATCGGCATCGCCTGGCTCGACCGGGCCTGACCAGCTCACGGGCACCCCGCTCACGCCGGCACGGTAACCCCGTTGCAGGCCTGGAATGGTCGTTGGAGCGACCTTCGGCCATTCCTGTGCTGCTCAGCCCCTCGGGTCGGGCCAGGTGCGCTGGCAGGAGCCGGTAGCCCGGCACGCCCCAGAGCGCGGCGGCGGTTGGCCCGCCGGCCCCTGTGACACTCCGGCTTCGGTACAGCATTGGCCGCTCCAGCCGACCATTCCTGTACCGAAGACGCGTCAAGCGGGGCGCATCACGCCAAGCCGAGCACCTTCTCGGCGTTGTGGCGGAGGAACTTGGGCCACACCTCGTCCTTGAACGGGACGCCCGGGAGCTCGCCCATGATGCGCTGGAGCGACAGTCCCATCGGGAAGTAGCCGGCGTAGACGATCTTGTCGGCGCCCCGCGTGTTGGCGTAGTCGATGACCGCCTGGGGGTAGTACTTCGGCGCGAACGCGCTGGTCGAGTAGTAGAGGTTGGGCCACTTGAGCATCAGCTTCACGGCCAGATCGGCCCACGGCTCGCAGCCGTGCCGGGTCACGAACACCAGCTCGGGGAAGTCGTAGCAGACCTCGTCGATCAGCTCGACGTGCTGGCAGGCGAACCGCAACCGCGGCCCGGGGACGCCGGCGGTGCAGAACACGGCGATGCCCAGCTCCACGCACTTGGCGTAGATGGGGTACATCTTCTTGTCGTTGATCGGCACCTGCGGGAAGGTGCCGGCGGGGAACATGCCGATCGAGCTGATCCCCCACGTCTCCTGGGCCCTGGCGATGGCCCGCACCGCATCCATCCCCTCGTTGGGGTCGACCGAGAGCTGCGGGACGAACCGGTCGGGGTGGTCGCGCACGGCCCGCTCCCCGGCCTCGCCGTGCACGCCGATGACGCCCTTCTCGATGCCCCACAGGTCCATCTCCCGCAGGGTCACGGCCACCGGGTCGGCCCCCTTGTCGAGCTTCTTGTCGGGGACGTCCTTGAACATGTACTCGACCGGGAACTCGAAGTCTTCCTTCGACTCCTTGTCGTGCGTCTGCCTGGTGATGAACGCGTACTGCTTGCGCATGTCGCGGGCCGGGAAGCCGATCATCGTGTCGATGATCCCGATGTCTAACGGTGGCGTCATGTGGTCGTTCTAGCAAGGGTGGGACGGCGCTGTCCGGTTGCGAGTAGGAAGGGGTCATGCGGACGAGCAGGCGGCGACGGCTCGACACGGCGCTGATGGCCGGGGGGAGCCTCACCGTGGGCGCGGTGTCGCTGGTCGGCGCCGTTGCCGGGGACAGCGAGCGGGTCGAGCGGCTGTGGACGACGGCAGCGCTGGGCGACGACGGCTCGGCTCAGGTCACCGAGATGATCGACTACGACTTCGGATCGGCCACCGGCAAGCACGGCATCTTCCGCTACGTCTGGGACCTCTCCCCCGAGGCGCCCATCAAGGTCGACTCGCCCGACGCGCCCGACGCCATCGAGGTGACGCCGGAGGTCCTGGGGGGCCAGACGGGTGCCCGCATCCGGGTCGGCGATCCCAACGTGACCGTGTCGGGCCGCCACCGTTACCGCATCGAGTACCCGCTGCCCGGGGTGGCCCGGGGCACGACCGTCGACTGGGAGGCGGTGGGTGTCGGCTGGGAGGTCGGCATCGCCGAGGCCGAGATCCACCTGGTCGCCCCGTTCGAGCTGCTCGACGCCTCCTGCTTCCAGGGCGTCACCGGTTCGGCCGGCGGCTGCGAGGTCCGGGAAGTCGAGCCGGGGCACCTGGCCGCGACCGTCGACGGGCTCGATTCGGGCGAGGGCGTGGCGATCGAGGCCCGCACCGGCAGCGACCTGGCCTCCGCGCCGGCGGCGCCGGAACCGCCGGCCACGCCGCCCGACGATCCGGGCACCGGCTTGCTGCCGCCCGCCGGCACCGCCGCGGCCGCTGCCCTGCTGGCGGCGGGACCGACGGCTCTGCTGGTCCGGCGGGCGGGGCGCGAGTGGGTCGGCGCCGGCGGGCCGGCCGACGCCGCGTGGGGCGGGTCGACAGGACCGGACGGGGTTGCCGGGTCGACGAGCTGGGTGGCGGTCGACCAGGAGGAGCTCGAGGCGATGGCCACCACCGAGTTCGCGCCGCCGGCCGAGCTCGAGCCGGCGCACGGCGGAATCGTGCTGACCGAGGAGGTGCGCCCCGAGCACAAGGTGGCGTGGTTGATCCAGCGGGCCATCGACGGCACCGTCGACATCGGCGCCAACGGGGTCGAGGGCGGCGCCACCGGCGGCCCCTGGACTCCGTGGACCGGCGGCGACAACGGCGACCTGCGGCTGGTCCGCACCGGGCACGGCACGTCCGAGGACGCCGCCATCCTCGACACCGCGTTCGCGGGCCGCGACGAGGTCGAGCTGGGCGGCTACGACCCCGCGTTCGCTCGGGCCTGGGGCTACCTCCAGGGCCAGCTGCTGGCCTGGCGTGACTCGAGCGGCATGTGGGACCCGGGCGGCGGCACCCGCAAGATCGCCGCCCGAGCGCTGGGCATCGTCGGCGTCGTGGTCGGGGCGCTCGGAGCTGTGGCAGGCGGCGCCCTCGCCAACCGGTGGGGACCGGCCTGGCTGGTCCTGTCGGCCGCGGGCGGCGCGGTGGCCGGCGCAGGCCTGGCCGCGGCGCTGCGCGCCTGGGAGCTGCGGGTGCGCACGCCGGCGGGATCGGCCGCCTGGCTGCGGGTCGAGTCGTTCCGACGCTTCCTGGCGGAGTCCGAGGCTTACCACGCCGAGGAGGCGGCCAAGCGCGGCGTGCTGCGGGAGTACACCGCCTGGGCGGTGGCCGTGGGCGAGATCGACCGCTGGCAGCGGGCAGTGTCGTCCGCGTCGATCGCTCCCGAGGTGGCCGGGTTGTCGTACGCGTTCATGGCCCCGGTGCTGCTGTCGTCCACCACGTCGGCCGCCACCGCCCCCTCGTCCAGCGGCGGCGGCGGGGGCGGGGGATTCGGCGGCGGCTCGGTCGGCGGCGGCGCCGGCGGGGGTGGCGGCGGCAGCTGGTAGCCAGCCGGGCGGCGCCTCGATCAACTTCTGGTGACGCGATCCGTTGGACTTCGACGGATCGCGTCACCAGAACCATGGGAACGCGCCGGAGCCCCCCGGGGGAAGGGGGCTCCGGGGCCCGGTGGCGGGTTGGGAGACCACCGGGCGAGCAGGCGACCGCTCGCGCGGCTAGTCCGTCGCGATCGCCTGGAGGACGTCGAGCTTGGCAGCCCGGCGTGCGGGGCGAGCCGCCGCGACCACCCCGACGATGGCGCCGAGCGCCACCACCACGCCGAGCTGCCCGGCCGGGACGGCGAACGCGCCGAACCCTTCCGTGGCCTCCATCGTTCGCACCATCGCCCAGCCCAGGAACGTTCCCAGGCCGAGCCCGCCGACCGTGCCGAACAGCGACACGACCATGGCCTCGCCCCGCACCATCCGCCGCAGCTGGCGCCGGCTCTGCCCGACCGCCCGCAGCAGACCCAACTCCCGCGTGCGCTCGTGGATCGACAGCGACAGCGTGTTGGCGATGCCCATGACGGCGATGACGATCGCCATCGCCAGCAGCACGTAGATGATGGTGAGCATCTGGTCGACCTCGCCGGCGACCGAGTCGACGTACTCCTGGCGGTCCTGCACGTCGGGCGCCCCGAACCGGTCCGCGACCGGCTGGATGGCGGCCTCCCCGTCGGCGGCCGACACGCCGTCGGCCAGGTCGACCAGCAGCGCCAGGTCACTGGCCCGCACTGCGGCATGCGGCTCGTACGCCGCCTTGGGCAGGACCACCTCGTCCACCAGATCGTCGTTGTCGAAGATCGCCCCGACCCTGAGCTGCTCGGTCGCGCCGTCGGCGAACGACACGGGGACCGTGTCCCCCATGGCGAGGCCGTTGTCCGCGGCGTAGTCGGCGAACACCGCCACCTGTCGGTCGCCCAGCTCGTCGATCGAGCCCTGCGAGACCTCCAGGTCGAGGATCCGCCCGAACGACCCCGGTTCTATGACCGTGGCCACGTCGTCGTGACCGTCGATCGTCATCGGGGCTTCGCTCAGCCCGGTGGCCACGTCGACCTCGGGGAGGTCGGCCACGGCGGACTCCAGCTCGGGGCTCAGCCCGGCGCCGCTGAAGTCGGTCTGGGCGATCACCAGGTCGCCGGCGAACTGCTGCGACACGATGTCGTCGATCGACTGCTTGAGCGACGCCGCCACCACGGTGAACAGGGTGACCACGGCGACGCCCACCATGAGCGCCGAGGCGGTGGCCGCCGTCCGCCGGGGGTTGCGCATGGCGTTGCGCCGGGCCAGCGTGCCGCTCAGGCCCCGCCGCAGGGACAGCGGCCCGCCCAGCGAGCCGGCCACCGGGCGGGCCACCACCGGACCCAGCAGCACGAAGCCGACCACGACCAGGAGCGCGCCCAGCCCGGTCAGAGGCAGCGAGCCGTCGCCGGCGGTGCCGCCGATGGTGCCGGCAATGCCGACGCCGGTGACGACCACGCCCAGGAGCCCCCGCACCCACGAGGCGCCCGAGCGGTCGACGGCGACGTCCCGCAGGGCCGCCAGCGGGGCGACCCGCGACGCCTTGACGGCCGGGACGGCGCTGGCGATCAGCGTCACGACCACGCCGACGACGGCCGAGGCGACCAAGGCCAAGGGCTCGACCACCAGCGCGGTGCCGGCCACAGAGAACCCGGCCGCCTCGCTCAGGGCGCTCAGCCCGGCGGCCAGCCCGACGCCGGCGGCCACGCCGAGGCCCGCCGCCAGCACGCCCACCACCAGTGCCTCGACTGCTGTGGAGACCAGCACCTGTCGCCGCGAGGCGCCGAGCGCCCGCAGCAGGGCGGACTCGCGGGTGCGCTGGGCGACCAGGATCGAGAAGGTGTTGTAGATGCTGAAGGTGGCGACCACCAGGGCGATGCCGGCGAACACCAGCAGGAAGGACTTGAAGAAGCCGAGGAAGTCGCTCTCCAGGTCGGACTGCTGCTCGCCGGTGAGCGCCGCCCCCGTGATGGCCTCGGTGCCGTCCGGCAGCGCCGGCGTCAGCCGGTCCGCCAGCTCCCGCTGGCCCACGCCGTCGTCGGCCGCCACCAGCACGCCGGAGATCTGTCCCGGTTCGGGCAGGAGCGTCTCCTGCGCGAACTCGGTGGTGAACGCCGCGTAGGTCATGGGGCCGGCGCTGTCGGCGCCCGCCTCGCCGAAGGTGGCGATCCCCACCACCGTCACCTCGATCGGGTCCGGAGTCCGGATCGTGGTTGTGTCGCCCACCGCCAGGTCGCCGTCGTCCGCCGAGGCCTTGTCGATCACGACGTCGCCCGGCGCCTCGGGCGCGTGGCCGTCGGCGATCTCCCATGGGTTGATGTCGGCGTCCTCGATCCAGTTGCCGGCCTGCGTGGGCGGACCGTTGCCACCGAGCGGGTCGCCGTCGGACCCGACGATCTGGCCGATGCCGCTGATCTCGGGGACGGCCGCGGCCACCCCGTCGACCCCGGCGATGTCTTCGACGACGGCGGCGTCGAGCAGTCCCCGCTCGGTGCTGTCGCCGCTGCCGACCTCGGTGCTGCTGCGAACCACGGCATCGGTGCCGGCGTTGGCCTCGGCGAACATGTCGCCGAAGCCGGTCTCCATGGTGTCGCCGAGCACCAGGGTGCCCGACAGGAACGCCACGCCCAGCACGACGGCCGAGCCGGTGGCGAGCAGGCGGCGCTTGTGCGCGCCGATGCTCTTGAGCGTCGTCTTCCACATCGCAATCAGCTCCCGAACTGCTTGAGGCGTTCCAGAACGCGCTCGGCGGTGGGGGCGGTCATCTGGTCGACGACCCGGCCGTCGGCCAGGAACACCACGGCATCCGCGTAGGACGCGGCCACCGGGTCGTGAGTCACCATGACGATGGTCTGGCCCAGCTCGTCGACGGCCCGGCGCATGAAGGCGAGGATCTCGCCGCCGCTGCGGGAGTCGAGGTTGCCGGTGGGCTCGTCGGCGAAGATCACCGACGGACGGGTGGCTAGGGCCCGGGCCACGGCCACCCGCTGCTGCTGGCCGCCCGACAGCTCGGCGGGCCGGTGCTTCAGCCGGTCGCCCAGGCCGACGGTCTCGACCACCCCCTGGATCCAGCGCTTGTCCGGTTTCCGCCCGGACAGGTCGAGCGGCAGGGTGATGTTCTCGCCGGCGCTCAACATCGGCAGCAGGTTGAACGCCTGGAACACGAAGCCGACGTGGTCGCGGCGCAGCCGGGTCAGCTGCTTCTCAGACAGCCGGCCGAGCTCGACCTCGCCGATGAACACCCGGCCCGACGTGAGCGTGTCGAGCCCGGCCAGGCAGTGCATGAGGGTCGACTTGCCCGACCCCGAGGGTCCCATGATGGCGGTGAAGCGCCCGGCCGGGAGGGCCAGGCTCACGCCGTCGAGGGCGCGCACCGCGGTGTCGCCCTTCCCGTACACCTTCACCGCCTGTTCGGCTCGGACCGCGATGGGAGCGGGGGACGCGCCCAACCCGGCCGTCGTTCTGGTCATCACGTCGTTCGCAGTCATTGCTCTCCGCTCTTGCTGCTCCGCAGCGGGCCGCTCGGGCCTCGCTCGCTCTCTCGCCCCTTCGGGGACGCTCGCTCAGGTCTCCGACGGTACGGATGGGCGCTCGGAGCGTGAATGGAGCGCCCCGGCGTCTTCCGGGTGGGGCTAGCCCCACCCTCCGGGTGGCGCCGACCGGACGCTCCATCGCGCCGCCCCGGACACGGCTGTCAGCGGCGGCGCCCTACCAAGCCGACGATCCATGCCCTAGCCTCGCCAACGTGAAGCTGCCCTCGGGATGGGCCTTGGCCCGCTCGCTCGCCGCTGCACTGGCCCTGGCGGGGCTGGGGTCGATGCTGGGCCCCACCCCGGCCGCGGCGGCGCCCCCCGAGCCCGACCCGGCGGCGCCCGCGGAGCTGGCCACGGTGCCACCCACCAACGCCTTCCCCGTGCCGGCGCCGTACAAGGCCTCGTTCTCCGACGACTGGCACGCCTGCCGCGACGGCTGCCGCAGGCAACACAAGGGCAACGACGTGTTCGCCGACGAGGCCACGCCGATCGTGGCGGTGGAGCCGGGGGTGATCGCCAAGGTCGACGGCACCGACGACAGCAACGGCGGGCTGAGCATCTGGCTGCTGGGCGACTCGGGGGTCGCCTACTGGTACGCCCACAACTCGGCCAACTACGTGACAGTCGGCCAGCGGGTGGGGCGGGGCCAACTCATCGGCCGGGTCGGGCACACCGGCAATGCCCGCACCACGCCGTCGCACATCCACTTCCAGGTCAACCGCTGCGGCGAGCTGAACAGCGCCGAGCCGTGCACGGCCAACCCGTTCGAGTTCCTGTCCCGATGGACCCCCGGCCAGATCGGCGGCGGCGCCGACGCCCTGGGCCTCTACCGGCGGTCGGCGTCGAGCACAGAGCTGCGGATCGAGGGTGGCTCGGCGCTGCCGGCTTTCCGCTACCGGGGGACTGCGCAGGCTGCGGACGCCACCACGCTTGCGGTCGCCGGGGACTGGAACGGCGACGGCCGCGACACGGTCGGCGTGTACCAGCGGGACGACGCCACCTTCGAGCTGCGCGACGACGTAGGCAAGACGCTGCCGCCGATCCCGTTCGGCACCCCGAGGGACACCGACGTGGTGCCCGTGGCCGGGGACTGGAACGGCGACGGCCGCGACACGGTCGGCCTCTACCGGCGCAGCGACGCCACCTTCGTGCTGCGCGACGACCGCGGGCAGGCCCTGCGACCCGTGGCGTTCGGCTGGCCGGGCGCCAGCGACGTGCTGCCGGCGGTGGGCGACTGGAACGGCGACGGCCGCGACAGCCTGGGCCTGTACCGGTCCCGCGACGGCGTGTTCCGGACGCGCGACGAGGCCAACCGCGACCTCCGGCCCGTGGGCTTCGGCACCGCCGGGGCGGCCGAGCTGCCGGTCGTGGGCGACTGGGACGGCGACGGCCGGGACACCGTCGGCGTGTACGAACGGGCGCGGGCCCGGTTCCGGCTGAGCGGCCCCGACCCGATCACCCCGGCCAAGGGCGCCTCCACGCTCGAGACCGGCGACCGGCCGGCCGCCGATCTGGTCCCCCTGGCCGGCGACTGGAACGGCCTCGACCTGGTCACCTTCGACGACCTGGAGGCCATCTTCGGGCCTTTCGACGACGAGGACGCGGTCAAGGCCCAACTCCCCGCACTCAACGACGCCATGCTGCGGGCCGGCGCCACCACCGCCGCCCGCAAGGCGGCCTTCCTGGCCACGATCCACAACGAGAGCAACTTCCGCGCCGACGCCGTCGAGCGCTCCAACCGCTCCACCTACCGGGGGCGTGGCTTCATCCAGCTCACCGGTGACTTCAACTACCGCTCCGCCGGCACCGACCTGGGCCTCGACCTGGAAGCCGAGCCCGACCTGGCGGCCCAGCCCACGACCAGCGCCCAGGTCGCCGCCTGGTACTGGACCGTGGCCCGCGACATCAACTTCGCCGCCGACCGTCTGGACATGGCGGCGGTCAACATCGCCGTCGGCTTCCGCCCCAGCGTTCGCGAGGACACCGAACGCTGCGGCGACTTCATCCGCGCCCTCAAGTGGTTCAACGGCGGCGAGCTGCCCGACGGCGTGAACTGCGAGCGCTCGGTCACCTCCCAGCTCCTCGCCTTCGCCTCCATCCTCGGCTCGGGCGTGGGTGGCTCCTCGGGCGGGTCGGCGGCGAGTACGTCCAGCTCCGGCTCCGGTAGCACGACCTCGAACACCACCGGCGAGCCGACGACGGCGGCGCCCAGCAGGCCACCGACCACGTCCGCGCCGACCTCGCCGGGCGCGCCGCCGACGACCAGCACGCCGACGACGCGGCCGCCGCGCCCGGGCAGCACCACCACGACCACGCGTCCGCCTACCACGACCACCACCACCCCGGAGTCCACCACGACGACCACGACGACAACGACGTCGACGACCACGACGTCGACCACGGTGCCGTGCGACCCGGCGACCACCACGACCACGACCACCGCCCCCACGCCGCCGTGCCCGACGACGACCACCACGGCGCCGCCGACCTCGTCGTCCTCGTCCTCCACCGACACCACGGGCTCGACAGGTTCGACGACCTCGTCGGTGGCCCCGGGCGGGTGATCGAGGGCGGGCGGTTGAGGTTCAGCCCAGGGCGTACGTGACCGTCACGTCCCCGTTGTCGGACGTGGCGGTGATCGTCCGCTCGCTGTTCGGGTCGTTGCCCACGCCGCTGGTCGACACCGTGCCGTTGTTGCTCTGGGCGTCGACGCGGTACAGGTCCTCGACCTCCGGCACCACCACGTCGATAGAACCGTTGTCCGACTGGGCCACCACGTCGCGGGGCGGGTCCCCGAAGTCGAGCTGCACCGAGCCATTGTCCGCGGTCGCGTTCGCCCGTGCCGACCGCAGCCCGGTGGCCGTCACCGAGCCGTTGTCGCTGTGCAGCTCCACGTCGCCCTCGACCCGGGCCAGCTCCACCGGGCCGTTGTCGGAGGACGCGTGGACGCCGGCGGCCATGTCGGTCACCGTGACGCCGCCATCGTCGGCCTCGGCCACCACGGCCAGGTCGGACGGCAGCTCGATCGTGTAACGCACGCCGCACCAGTCGGCCAGGAAGATGGGGCAGCTGCCCTCGATCACCAGGCGATCGCCCTCGCGCCGCACCTCGTGGCCCGTGGAGCGCAAGCCGTCGCTGATCCGGGCGGTCACCGTGACCGTCTCGGCATCCTTCACGCCGATGACGCGGATGGATCCGGCGCCGTTGTCGACCTCGATGCCCCGCAGGCCGGCGGCATCGAGCTCCGACACCTCGGTGCGCTCCTCGTGGGCCAGGGCGCTGGCCACGCCGCTCGCCCCGAACCCCAACACGGGAACGGCGACAAGTGTGGCGACGATCCTCCAGGCCCGGCGGAAGCGGCGAGTCGTGGGTCGGTCGGCCATGACGGCGTCCTTCAGCTCTCGAGCCACCGCAGCACCGCCAGCACGCGCCGGTGGTCGTGCTCGGTGGGTGGCAGGTCCAACTTGGTGAAGATGTTGCTGACGTGCTTTTCGACGGCGCCGTCGCTCACCACCAGCTCGTGAGCGATGGCGCTGTTGGAGCGGCCCTCGGCCATGAGCCCGAGCACCTCGCGCTCGCGGGGCGACAGCCGGTCGAGCGGATCGCGCCGGCGTGACCGGGCCAAGAGCTGCGCCACCACCTCCGGGTCGAGCACGGTGCCGCCGGCACCCACGCGCCGGACGCCGTCGAGGAACTCGGCGACGTCGGCGATGCGGTCCTTGAGCAGGTAGCCGAGCCCGCTGGTGTCGTCGGCCAGCAGCTCGGTGGCGTAGGTCTCCTCCACGTACTGCGACAGCACGAGGATGGCGATGGCGGGCCATCGCGCCCGGATCTGCAGCGCAGCGCGCAAGCCGTCGTCGGTGTGCGTCGGGGGCATGCGCACGTCGACCACCGCCAGGTCGGGCTGGTGCCGCTCGACCACGGTGAGCAGGTCGTCGGCGTTGTCGACGGCGGCGACCACCTCTTCACCGGCGTCGGCGAGCAGCCGGGTGAGCCCGGCGCGCAGCAGCACGGAGTCCTCGGCGATCACGATCCGCATGGCAGTTCCACCAACAGCGTCGTCGGTCCCCCGACGGGGCTGACCACGTGCATGCTGCCCTGGTGCGCCTGCACCCGGTCGCGCAGACCCTGCAGGCCGGTGCCGGACCCGACCGCGGCGCCACCCCGGCCGTCGTCGCGTACCTCTATGACCAGCCGGTCGCCCGCCCGCACGATGGTGACCACTGCGCTGGTGGCGTCGGCGTGGCGCGCGACGTTGGTGAGCGCCTCGGCGACCACGAAGTAGGCGGTGCTCTCCACGGCCGGCGACGGGCGCTCGGCCACGTCGACGTCGAGGCGGACCGGCACCGGCGAGCGGGCCACGACGGCGGACAGGGCGGCGTCGAGGCCGCGGTCCTCGAGGATGACGGGATGGATGCCGCGCACCAGGTCGCGGATCTCCTTGAGCGCCGCCTTGGCCTCCTCGTGGGCCTCGGCCACCAGGCCGGCCGCGGCCCGGCCGCCACCCTCGGGATCGGTCTCGAGGCGCTCTCGAGCGTTGCCCAGGTCCATGGCCAGTGACACCAGCCGCTGCTGGGCGCCGTCGTGCAGGTCGCGCTCGATGCGCCGACGCTCGGCCTCGGCGCTGTCGACGGCTGCGACCCGGCTGGTCTCGAGCTGCGCCACGCGCCTTTCCACCGCCGCTTGGGGGCGCAGGCCCAGCAGCCACCGGCCGACGGCAGCGTCGAACGCGGCCATGGCATGCGTGACCCACGGCGCCACCAACACCAGGCCGACGGCACCAACCAGCGCCGCCAACGCCGAGCCGATGCCCTGCGACACCTCGAACAGGCCGAACTTGGCGGTGTCGCCCGGCAGCTGGTCCACGTAGAAGGGCAGTGCCAGCAGGGCCACCGAACCGCACCAGGCCGCCACCGTCGGCAGCATGGTCAGCAACGCCAGCGGCAGCTGCACCAGGCCGTAGGCGATCTCGCGCCACCGGGGCCGCGTCCTCACCCGCTCGACCAGGCGGCGCCACAGCGAGGTCGCCTGCAGTGGCGGCACCGGATCGATCAGCTCGACGCCGAGCAGCGCCGCGTAGCGGCTGCGCTCGACGTGGCCGATGCCGCGGGCCGCCACGAACAGGCACCAGACGAACGGCAGCGCCAGCGGGAAGGTGATCAGGAGGCTGACCGACAGCGCCAACAGCGTGACCATCAGGGTGAAGGTGCAGGTGCCGACGAACACGCCCAGCACGATGTGCGTCAGGCGCCACCACGTCAGCGACTCGCGCCACGGGCGGAGCAGATCTCGGATCACGGTGACACCGTAAGGAACCCTGCGTGCCGGCGACATGGAGCGACCGGGAAACCTGCGGGTGGGGTTGTCCCTACCTGCGGGCGTCCCGGTCGCGCCTACCGCGGCCGCGGTAGGCGGCGATGCTCCGCCGGCACGATGCCGAGGGGCGCCCGTGGCCGTACCGTTCTGTCCGTGGCGTCCGTCGACCACACCGCGGCATCGCGCCCCGGCCCAGCCGCCCTCCCCCAGGGGCGGCGGGACTGGTTCGCGCCGACCCGCGGGCTGTGGCCACGAGCGGTCGACCTGTACCCGGCGCTGGCGATCGCCTTCCTCCAGATCGTCGGGACGATCGGGTCCAGCCGCAACCAGCAGGGCCGGTGGGCCCTCGATGCGTTCGCCTTCATCCCAGTGATCGCCGGGCCGGTGGCGCTGCTGTTCCGCCGGCGCTGGCCCGAGGCGACGCTGACCGTGGCGTTCGCCGCCGCCGCCGGGTACGCGGCCACCGGCTACCCGCGGGGCCCGGGGGGATTCCCGGCCTTCGTCTTCGCCGTGGTGAGCGCCATGGTCATGGGCCGGCGGGCGTTCGTCTGGGGCGTGCTGGTCGCCGCCTACCCCGCCTTCACCTGGTTGGAGAGCGCGCTCACGGACGAGCCGGCACCCGAGCTGGGGGAGGCCCTCGCCGGCATCGCCTGGATGCCCCTCGTGGGCGCGGCGAGCGAGATCGTCCGCATCCGCCGGGAGCGGCGGGTCGAGCGGGCCCACACCCAGGTCGAGGAGGCCCGGCGGCGTGCCAGCGAGGAGCGGCTGCTCATCGCCCGCGAGCTGCACGACGTCTTGGCCCACAACATCTCGCTCATCAACGTCCAGGCCGGCGTCGCCCTCCACCTGCTCGACGACCGCCCCGACCAGGCCCGGCCGGCGCTGGCCGCCATCAAGGACGCCAGCAAGGAGGCACTGGGCGAGTTGCGGTCGGTGCTCGACGTGCTGCGCCGCAGCGAGGACGGGTCGACGGCGCCCCGCGCCCCGACCGCGGGGCTGCGTGACCTGTCCGGGCTGGTCGAGCGAACGCGTGCCGCGGGCCTGGACGTGACGCTCGACGTCGCGGGCGAGGCCCGCCCCGTTCCCGCGGGCGTCGACCTCGCCGCCTTCCGCATCGTGCAGGAGGCGCTGACCAACGTGGTGCGCCACGCCGACACGAGCCGCGCCCGTGTACGCCTCGACTACGGCGACGACGAGCTCATGG
Source organism: Acidimicrobiales bacterium (assembly GCA_035641315.1). Classification (GTDB taxonomy): domain Bacteria; phylum Actinomycetota; class Acidimicrobiia; order Acidimicrobiales; family VFJN01; genus DASQUK01. The sequence continues at coordinate 74,565 of DASQUK010000125.1, forward strand.
TGCAGGTCGACGACGACGGCCGGGTCCTGGCGAGTGCCGTGACAGACATCGGCGACACTACAGATGGCGGCGGCAAGGGCATCGCCGGCATGCGGGAGCGGGTGCTCGCTCTCGGGGGGTCGTTCGAGGCCGGTCCCCGGCCCGGCCGGGGCTTTCGTGTGCGGGCCCGCTTCCCCATCGACCGGAGCACGGCGTGATCCGCGTCGTGCTGGCCGACGACCAGGCGCTGGTGCGCGCCGGCTTCCGGGCGCTGCTCGACGCGCAGGACGACATCGAGGTCGTGGGCGAGGCCGGCGACGGCGAGGAGGCGGTGCGGCTCGTCCGGCGCATGGCGCCCGACGTGGTGCTCATGGACATCCGCATGCCCGGCACCGACGGCCTGGCCGCCACCAAGACGATCGCCGACGACGAGCGGTTGTCGCACGCCCGCATCGTGATCCTCACGACGTTCGAGCTGGACGAGTACGTGTTCGAGGCCATCCGCTCGGGCGCCAGTGGCTTCCTGGTCAAGGACACCGAGCCGATGGAGCTGCTGCGGGCGGTGCGGGCGGTGGCCGTGGGCGACGCCCTGCTGTCCCCCAGCGTGACCCGCCGGCTCATCGGCGAGTTCGCCACCCGGACCCGTGAGTCCCGCCCCGCACCCGCGCTCGGCGTGCTCACCGACCGCGAGCGGGAGGTGATGGCCCTGGTGGCCGAGGGACTGACGAACGACGAGATCGCCGAGCGGCTCTACGTCAGCCCGATGACGGCCAAGACCCATGTGAGCCGGGCGATGGTGAAGCTCGGCGCCCGGGACCGGGCCCAGCTGGTGGTCTTCGCCTACGAGTCGGGCCTGGTCCGCCCAACCGGCCCGGCGTAGCCGCCGGAGCATCCCGAGGCAATAGCCGCCGCTTTCGAGTTCCCGAGGCAATGGCCGCCGGCTCCGGCGGCTATTGCCTCCAGAGTTGGTGGCCGGCGGGTATTGCCTCGGGCCCTACCACGGCGGGAGTAGCCCACAAGCCTCCCGGGGGGCGACGACCCCGGCGGCGTCCGGCCGGACGATGGACGCATGTTGACTTCAACCCTCAGCTCCATCCTGGCCACCCACAACGACGGCTGGGGCGATGGCCCCGGGCCGTGGTTCCTGATCTTCCCCCTCTTCTGGATCACCGTTCTGGTGGTCGCCGCCTTGTGGTTCCGCCGCCGTGGCGGCCCGCCCTGGCGGCAGCAGTCCACCGGCCGGTCGGTCCTCGCCGAGCGCTACGCCCGCGGCGACATCTCGGCCGACGAGTACCGCGAGCGACTGGCAGTCCTGAAGGAGGACGACCGATGACCCCCGCCGCCACCCTTACCCGCACCGATGCGGCCGCCCGGGCCGTGGACGCCACCAAGGTCTACGGCTCGGGCGAGACCGCCGTCGTCGCCCTCGACGAGGTGTCGGTCGAGCTCCCGACCGGCCGCTTCACCGCCATCATGGGCCCCTCGGGATCGGGCAAGTCGACGCTCATGCACTGCGTCGCCGGGCTCGACACGCTCACCGAGGGCCAGGTGTTCATCGGCGACGTCGAGCTGGGCACGTTGTCCGACAAGGAACTCACGCTCCTGCGGCGCACCCAGGTCGGCTTCGTGTTCCAGGCCTACAACCTGGTGCCGACGCTCACGGCCCGCGAGAACGTCGTCCTGCCGCTCACGCTGGCCGGCACCAAGACCGATCCGGCCTGGCTCGACGAGGTCATCGACACCGTCGGGCTCGGCGACCGCCTGGGCCACCGCCCCGCCGAGCTGTCGGGCGGCCAGCAGCAGCGGGTCGCCGTGGCCCGGGCCCTGGCCAGCCGGCCCCGGATCGTCTTCGCCGACGAGCCCACGGGCAACCTCGACTCCCGCTCCGGCGGCGAGATCCTGGGCTTCCTGCGCCGGGCCGTCGACGAGATGGGCCAGACCATCGTGATGGTCACCCACGATCCGGTGGCCGCCTCGTACGCCGACCGGGCGATCTTCCTGGCCGACGGCCGGATCGTCGACCACCTCGACGACCCGACCCCGACCGCCGTCCTCGACCGCATCAAGGAACTGGGGGACTGATCATGTTGTCGCTCACCGTCAAGGAGATGCGGGGCCACGGGCGGCGCCTGGTGGGCACGGCCTTCGCCGTGTTCCTGGGCGTCGCCTTCCTCGCCGGCACCCTGGTGCTCGGCGACACCCTGCGCGCCAACTTCGACGACCT
>DASQUK010000126.1:0-24788 GCA_035641315.1 Acidimicrobiales bacterium
CGTCACGTTCGCAGTGGCGCTCGCCGGGTTCGCCTTCCTCTTCGGCCTCGTGGTTCTCGACCACTTGGGGGTCGATGCGCCATGGGCCGTCTTTGCTGGTGCGCTGGCGTTCGCCGGGTTCGTGGTCTACGTCGCGCAGACTCGCGCCCCGGCCCACACGTTCCTCTCGCTCCTCGCCATTGGCAATGTGGCGTTCCTGTTGCTGTTCCTCTTCGCGAGTCCCACGGCGGAGCTCGTCGTGGGTAGGGCGTCCGCGAGCGGCCCCGGCCCGGTGCAACCGCCAGAGCTGAAGGGCAACGTCATCTTCGTCATCTTCGACGAGCTGCCGGTGACTACGCTGATGCGTCCCGACGGCACGATCAACGACGCGCGGTACCCCAACTTCGCGCGGCTTGCAGCGAGGTCGACGTGGTTCCGCAACGCGTCGAGTCATTCGTCCCTCACCACCAAGTCGGTTCCGTCGATCCTCTCGGGCACCTTGACCGAAGACGGTGAGCTACCGAGCTACCAGAACCACCCGCGCAACCTCCTCTCGTTGTTCGGTACGCGCTACCCGATCAATCGCTACGAACCGGTGACTGACATGTGCCCGCCGTCCGCATGTGAGCCTTTGCCCGCCAGGTCGGTGCGCGAAGCCCTGCAGGACGGCGCGATCGTCTACGGGCACCAGGTGCTCCCGGGCGAGCTGGCCGACGACCTGCCGGCTATCGACCACTCCTGGGGCGACTTCGGCGGCGACCTCGGCCCCACCGGCGACGCGGTGGGCGAGGCGGAGGTCGACGCCAGCGCAACGCCGGGAGGGGGGTCGACCACGCAGACAACGGCGATCGGCCTCGGAGACGACGGTTTCGGCCGTTGGCGCGGCCTCGACCCCAACGACAAGAGCGCAGTCGGACAGTTCAACGCATTCGACAAGTCGATCTCTGCGATAGACGCGGACCCCGCAGTCCACTTCATCCATGTGGCACTGCCGCACTATCCGTGGACGCTCACACCGTGGGGCACCAGCCTGACGCGATTTCCCACGGGGCTGGGCGACGATCGCGACGCACCCGGTTTCGAGCGGGTCGTCGAGATGGGCTACCAGATGCACTCGCTGCAAGTCGGAGCCGTGGACGTGGCCGTCGGCCGCCTGATCGACCAACTCGAGGAGACCGGCGCTTGGGACGACGCCCTGGTCGTCGTGACCTCCGACCACGGCACGAGCATGCTTCCGCCGGACTTCGGACGGGCGCCGACGGAGAACAATCGCGACGAGGTGTTCCGCATACCGCTGTTCATCAAGGCGCCTGGCCAACAGGCGGGCAACGTCCGAGACGACGTGGCGCAGACGATCGACATCCTGCCGTCGGTCATCGACCTACTGGGTGTGCGCTCCGGCTGGGAGTTCGACGGCCACTCCCTCTACGACGGCAGCGTGGCAACGACCGACCCGGAGGTCGATCCGCATCTGGAGGCTGCATTCGACGTGGCGGCCCGCCATGCGGAAGCTTTTCGTCGTGACGACGGATGGGTCGGATTGTTTGCTGTCGGCGATGAAGGCGATCTAGTGGGCACGCCCATCGACGACCTCACCGTGGGCGCACCGAGCGACCTCGCCTGGTCACTGGAAGACGAGGATCTCCTCGCCTCGCTGCCAACCCGGGACGGACGGGTGCCGTACATGCTGCTCGGTTCCGTGATCTCCCGCGACGCCGGTCGGCCGCCCGACTTGGTCGTCGCGGTGAACGGCACCATCGCCGGTGTCGTCACCGCCCACGACAAGAGCGGGGCCGGCTGGCGACTGATCGGGATGGTGGGTCCCTTCTATCGCACCGGGGCCAACGAGGTCGTCGCCTACCAGGTCGAGCGCACGCCACGAGGCCCCGTCGTTCACCGCGTGAGCGACGACCCGGTCAGCTGATCGTCGACAGCGCCGCACCCGGTCTGTTGCCGCGCGGCAGGAACAGGAACATGTTGACGTAGCCCGGTTTTCCGACCTGGTCGACGTCCTGGTGGGTGTCGACGCTGAACTCGCCGAACTCGGTCCAGGCGTCACCTACGCGAAAGAAGCAGTCGTAACCGCGATTGGCGAGGTGGGTGACGATCTCGGTGACCGTGTGACCCGGGCCGAGGTGCCGCTGTTCGATCTCGACGATCAGGACGGGGTGGTCGCGACGCAGCAACTCATCGCCGCCTCGCAGGACCGCCAACTCGTGGCCCTCGACGTCGATCTTCACGAAACGAACGTCGTCGACGCCCTGGTCGTCGAGGCGCTCGACGCTGACCGGGAGCTCTGAGCTGGCACCGGCCACGGGCGCGTCGAGCCGGGCGTACCCCGTGAGCGGTACACCGGCCTTGACCGGGATCGCCAGTTGGCCCTCGCCCCGGTGGTCGGACAACGCAACCTGCCTGATGTCGACGCGACCGTTGGCCCAGCTCCGCAGGGTCTGGACGCACGCGGGCTGTGGCTCGAACGCCACGACGCGTTCGAAGTGCCGCACCATGAAGTAGCTGTAGACGCCGTGGTTGGCGCCGATGTCCAGTGCCGTTCCGCCCGGGGGGACCAGGCTCGCAATGGAGCGTGCCTCCCGCTCGAGCGTGCCCGTCACGCGCATCCAGGCGACGCGAAGGGGCAGGCGGAGGGAGGGCGGCAGCAGGGCGAAGGCGCGCCGCTTCAGGCGTAGCGGAAGCGAGGCGGTGGTGTTCTGCGTCGTCGTCATGTGCTACGGGGCTCCCGCAGGGCTGGTGGCCAGTGTCATGTCCAGCCCAGCGACTCGAACTCCCTACGGTACGCCGCCAAGAGACCCGCGCGCTGGTCGTCGGCGCAGGTGGGAACGCGTTGCCAGCGTCGCACGCTCGCCTCCTTCAGGAGCTGGGAAAGCGGTGCGTCGGCCGGGAGCACGAGGTCCGCTGGCGTTGCGTACTCGGGTGCGGAACCCGAGTCCAGGAGCGCAGCGGGCGTTCCCAGGTCATGCGCCATCACGAGCGGGCCGCTGGTCTCGCCGACGGAGCTCCGGCGGGGGAGGAGTAGCGCGTCGGCTGCCGCCAGGACGAGCGAAAACGTCGGGTCGTCGGGGTCGTCGACGACGGTGACGTTGTCCGGAGCGCGCCGCAGGGCATCGGTGGTGGCCGAGTCGGCGGACTTGCCGAGAAGAACCACGCGGCTCTCCGGCACACTGCCCGCGACCCGAAGGAGCTCGTCGACGCGCTTGCTCGCCCTGAGCTGCCCGGCGAGCACCAACAGCTGCCCGTCGTGACCACGAAGCAGGCGGGACCGCTCTGCGAGTCGCGCGGCGTCGGTGGGCCTCTCGACGGGCAAGTGGAGCGGGACGACACCGATTGGCTCGTCGAACCCGTTCTCGCGCAGGAGGTTGGCCGCGTGGCGGCTGTGGACCACGACGCGGTGACGACGCAGGACGCGCAGCAGCATCGGCAGCAGCGCCTTGCGGACCCGAGTGTCGCGCGGGACCACGTCGTGCAGCGTCACCAGGCAGTGCCGACGCCCGGCGAGGGGCAACAGAAGCGACCGGCTCGAGTTGGACAGGTGGGCGTTCAACGACCCGTTGCGTCCGGGACGTTCGACAAGCCGGGCATCGAAGCCGTCGGCCACCAACACATCGGCCAGGTGACCCGCGGCTCGGCGGGGACCCAGCGACGTCGATGGCACGGCGATCTGCAGGATCACGGTCCGCCTCAGCAGCCCGCAGGGGAGCCCGGCGCAGGTCGCAGGATCACCGCGAGGTGCCCTTCGTCCACGTCGAACGCCGGATCGTCGAACAGCCCGAGTGCGGTGCTCTTGGCCCTGTACGCATCGAGTCGTTGCTGCGGCGGGGGCCACCGGAGCGTGTCCCAGCGCATGTTGAAGTCGTCGAACACGAGGGCATCCACGAGGTCCTGGCGGAACAGGTCGCAAACCTGATCCCTGTTCAACGTGTCGGCCTGGTATGCCGAGATCGCATCCACGACGGGTCTGGGTTGCCCAGGGCGCAGGCGTGCCATCTCCTTGTCGAAGGCGATGTTGTACGCGAACACCTTGTAACGCGGTGCGATCATGCCGATGAGATAGTCGTTGCTGGCGGGCAGGAAGAGCACGCGTTCCGACGCTCGCAGTCGTCCGTTGCCGAAGGCGCGGTCCATGTCATCTTCGAACGCCTGCACCAGCTCGTGATTTCTCGTGGCTTGGCCGCGGGCATCGAGCAGGCTGTGCGACATCGTTTCGAGCACGAGCAGCGCAACGAGCGCAACACCGAGAACGCGTCGCCGGCGGAACAACCACACGACCGCGACCGCGGCGAAGATGGCCAAGACGAGCCGGAGGCCGACATGCCAACGGTATGCGGTCCGCATGCCCTCGAACGGCTGAATGCCGTACACCCTCGACCACGGTAGGGAGGCGGTCGCGTCCGACGCTGGCATCCAGTTGTCGCTGGCGGCGGCAGGCCCGTTGGCAGCGACCCGCACCTTGTCGAGGAACTTCAGCGAGGGCCCGAGGCCCAGCACCAGGCAGGCGAGGCCGCCGACGGCGAGCGACAGCGTCAGGAGCCGGTTCGAACGCCCGCGCCGCAACAGCCACACGGCGCCGGCGGCGGCGGCGATGAGCGTGGCTCCCCCGATGAAGGCGCCCGTGAGGTTGGTGCCGTCGCCATAGAAGTCCGACGGGTCCCACCGGTCGACGGGTGACCGGATGACATCGCCGAACAGGCTGTCCTGGGTGGGGACAACCGTGGTGGCGAGATCGGTTCCGTACGCGCGGTAGAAGTCGAGAGGAAAGTCGGTGCTGAGCTCTGCACTCGGCTCCAGCGTCCGGAAGATCACCCCTGGCACGAGAAGCGCGATGAGTGTCAACAGGGCCACGATGCCGCCCCGCCACCGGCTTCGTCGCACGGCCAGCACGCCCCCGGCGATGCACAGGGGACCGCCCAGGACCACCGCTATCGCCCACGAATAGGGGTCCAGATAGACCAACAACAGGGCGGCGGCGAACGTGAGCGCAGCGCAGGCGAGCGGAACCGGCAGGGTCCGACCGGCCGGCTTCAGCGCTGCGTAGGCGAGCGCCAGGGGGACGGGCAGGAGGGCGAAACCCATCAAGAGCGCCGGCTTCGACGTGTGGGTGATGATGATCGGCGACAGGTAGTACAGCCCGGTGGCGACCGCGCCCGCGGCCACGTTGCGGGCGACCGAGGCCGCGAGCGCCCACAGCGAGGCCACCCCGACCGCCAGGGCGAGCAACGACAGGATGTTGAGCGCCGCCTCGACCCCGATCCCGAGGCGTGTCAGCAGGTAGCTGCCGGTGGCGAGCGCCGCGCTGAGGCTGAGGTCGACGCCCTCCGGATAACCGATGTACCGGCAGGGAAGCAGGCCGTCGGCGAGGCAGTCGGCCCAGCTCGTCATCGAGGCGACGGGTGCAAGGGGATAGCTACGACCCCAGAACGGGATCACCCCGTACAACCACGCCGTGGCCGTCACGATGCTCACGTAGCCGGCACCGATCGCCACCCGCCGATCGAGCCACCAACGCCGGCCGATCGGCTCCTGTTCGGGTGGCCGGTCCCGGGGCGTGTCGTCGCCCGACGCACGTCCGGGTTCCGTCGGGACCTGCTGGTCAGTGGTGGGGAACGTGGCTCTCACCTCGGTCGGCCGGCGCGGCCGGGTGATCGGTCCGCTCGCCCTCGGCGATCACCTCTCGGGGAGCGCCCGAGGCAGCGCGGGCCCTGCGCTCGCGCCGGGCGAGCGCCTGGTTGCCGATCGTCGCCACCACCTCGCACGCCAACACGAGACCCCGCAGTGCGAGCGATGCGCCGAGGAGCGCCGCCGACGAGGCGCTGGGGACCACCGCGACGAGCACCGCCTCGCGTACGCCGATCCCGCTCGGCAACGGGAACACGAGAAAGCCGACGACCCAGCTGAGCGCGAACGCGCTCACCACCGTGACCGGGTTGGCGCCGGTGTCGAGGGCGCCGAGCAGTACGGCGTAGGCGGCTGAGCCGGTGACGGCGTTGCCGAGCGACCAACCGAACGAGGTGAGCACGCGCCGTTGGGGCGGGAGGATGTCCGGGTCGGGCACACGTCGGATGAGCCGATGGGCAGCGTGGAGAGCGGCGGTCAGGGCACGCCGATGGAGCAGCGCGGGAGCCAGGAGACCGCAGAGCGAGATTGCCCTGACCCATGCCGGGAGCGAACCGGCGAACACCAGCCCCGACGCCAGCGTGCAGCCGGCGACGACGGTGGTGAAGGCCCACACGGCGGCCGCGGTCGCCGCTTGGCCGACCGGCGCGCCGGCCGTGACGCTCATGCTCACCTGGCCGGCAGCCTGCACGAACCCGCCGGCCGGGAGGTACTTCGTGAGCTGCGACGCATAGAGCGAACCCGCCAGCGCCCTCCGATCGTGCCGGCGGTCGAACAACTCGGTCCACGCTCGGGCGGCGAGCACGATCGAGGCGAGCAACAGCGCGCCCGCGACCACCAGCGCGGGTATGTCGGGGAGCACCTCGCCGCGCGACTCGTCGACCGCGCGGCGAAAGGCGATGACCACCCCGACGACGCCGAGGACAAAGACCGCGAGTCGGATCTTGCGCCGGTGGTCCGCGAGCCTCACGGTGTGCTCGTCGATGATCGGAGGCCGCGCCCGGGTGGGGCGCCGTTGTCGGTCACGGGCCGCGAGCGTACGGGCGGCCAGGGCCGTCGCCGCAAGCTCGCCGACCCGACGCGCTGCCGCCGGGCGGCACGGCGAGACAGGAGCGCCGGGAGGGGTCGGTTCCTCGTCGACGACGTGCGCGTGGCCATTTCTTCCCCGTCGTCGCGCCGTGACACGATCGGGGCCGACGACGAGAGGTGGTGGTCAAGATTTCGACTACGAGCAGGGCGCGACCTCGGTCGATGGTCCGAGACGTTGAGTACGTCCTCCGGCAGGTCTTCGCGAACCCGGGGAACAAGGGCGAGCGGCTTCGTCGGACGGCGGAGGCGTTGGTCTTCCCGGTCTGGACGCGCCTGACCGGCGGCTACTGGACCACGACCTATGCCGGCGGCCAGATCGTGGTCCGCCGGGGCCAGGGGGCATCGCACACGGTCTACGCGCGGCTGCCGGACTACCGGGAGATGTCCTTCTGGTTGGGTGCGCTCCGTCCGGGCGACCTGTTCGTCGACGTCGGGGCGAACATCGGGATCTACACCCTGCTGATCGTCTCGCACGGCTGCGACGTGATCGCTGTCGAACCCGCCCGGGACGCGCGCCGGCTCCTCGAGGTCAACCTCGGCCTGAACGGCCTGAAGGCCACCATCGTCCCCGCCGCCCTCGGTCGGGTTCCGGGACAGGGTGCGCTCACTGCGGAGCTCGGCTCGATGAACTACCTCGTTCCCAACGCCACCGAGGCCGGGGCACCGGGCGAGCCTGTCACCGAGGTCGCGGTCACGACGCTCGACGACGTGCTCGGCGATCGAACGGCCGCCGGTGCCAAGATCGACGTCGAGGGATTCGAGCTCGACGTGCTGCTCGGCGCGTCCCGTACCCTCGGTGAACAGCGTGTCGGCGTCCTGCAGCTCGAGTGGAACAGCATGGCCCGCGAGCGCTTCGGCAGGGGTCGCCACGAGATCGCGCAGACGCTGCTGGACGCCGACTACGTGCTGGCGAGGCCCGATGACCACGGACGCCTCCGCCCGACGGTCCCAGACGAGGGACCGGATGTTTTCGCCGTTGCCCCGCGTCTCAGCGACGAACTCATCGTCCGTGGCGGATGAAAGGAGCGGTTCAACCGGACGCCTCGGCGTCTGTGAGGCGATCGCCACTGGGCCGTGACCGGTCGAGCCCTGCTGGCTTGACCACCGCGGCGGCCACATCCTCCCAGGTCGGCGCGTTCCTCAGCGCGCCGGCGGCGAGCGCAGGCAGGTTGCTGGCGCACCGCTGAATGGCGTCCGCGAGGGATCGCTCGTCGCCCGGCCGAGCGAGCGTCCCGTTCTCGCCGTCGCTGATCACGTCGATCAGCCCGCCCACCGCGGTGGCGACGACCGGTCGGCCGGCGGCGAACACGATCGGCGCGATGCCCGACTGCGTGGCGCTGCGGTAGGGCAGCAACGCGGCGTGGTGCTCTGCGAGCAACTGGCTCACCTCGTCGTCGGCGACGTAACCGAGGCGCAGGTGGACCTGGTCTTCCAGCCCGTGCCGTCGGACCTGTTCGTCCCAGTCCTCGGTCGGATCCCACACCTCGCCTGCGACCGTCAAGTGGTGACGGAAACCCTGCTGGCGCAGCTGCGCCAGGGCGCCCAGCGCGACGTCGAGACCTTTGTAGGGGCGGATGAAGCCGAAGAACAGCAGCCGCAGGTCGTTGCCCGTCAACTCCGGCAGCGGGCTCGGCTCGACGCCGACGTTCGGTGGATGCGGGGTGATCACCGTCTCGACCCGCCTGCCGAGCAACTCGTCGAGCTCTTCGGCGACCGTGGACGCGTGCGCGACCAGGCCGTCGCAGCCGGACAGGATCCAGCGCGTCAGGGGTCGCTGCAGCGGGAGCGGCTCATGAGGGACGGCATTGTGGACGATGGCGACGGTGCGGGCCCGGCCCGCCAGCGCCATGATCAGCCGGTAGGTCAGGACATGGAACGGCGTCGTCCACACCAATACGAGAAGGTCGCCTTGTCGGGCCAATCGCCCCGCCCGCCACCACGAAACGGGGTCCCACCACCGCAGGACGAACCGAGCCGTCGGGTGCGGGAGCGCATCCTCGTCGACCTGCGCGCGGGGGAAGAAGCGCTTGGGGTACTGGTGCTGCCACGACAACACGATGACGTCGTGATCGCGTGCCAGCGCCTCGGTGAGGCGGCCGCCATGCTGCGAGACGCCGCTGCGGATGGGTGGGACCGGCCCGACGAAGGTGATGCGCACGTCCGTCACACCGCCGAGGGGGCGGGCAAGGCAGCGACCGGTTCGGGCATTGGCATGACATCCTTGGAGAGCGTCGAGCGGACGGGGCGATGCTAACGACCCGGCGTCGTCGCCCCAAGGCAACCAGGGTGCCGGCATACGGAGCCCCGGCGGCCTGTCCTACTGGGCCCGATCGGAGACGGCCACCACGGCGTCACTAGTCTGTTCCGATGCCGCAACGGTCGACCCGGCGTGTGGCCCGCGACGTCGCGACGGCGACGAGACGAGCGATGCGCCGCCGTCTCGACCGGGCACGCCCCTCCGTCCGCACTCCGGAGCCGGCGGCCGAGCCCGGGGCCGCCGACAGACGCTCGGTGCCCAGCGACTACTTCCACCAGGCCCTCCACGAGCTGCGCACCATCGAGTTGGAGCGGGTGCCCAAGGGGGCTCGCCGCGCCCTGAGCGTGGGCGCGTCCGGCGGCTGGTACTTCGACTGGTTCGAGCGCAGCGTCGGGCCGCTGGAGTGCCACATCGGTGTGGAGGCCTTCGAGACCGAGCCCGACGACCTGCCTCCGTACGCGACCTGGATCGCATCGACGGCGGACCGTTTCGACGCGGTGCCCGACGACTCGGTCGACCTGGTCTTCGCCGGCCAGACCACCGAGCACCTCTGGCCTGATGAGCTCACCGGGTTCCTCCTCGAATCGCACCGGGTGCTGGTCGAGGGCGGCCAGCTCGTGATCGACAGCCCCAACCGGCTGGTGACCGAGCACCTCGACTGGTCCCACGGCGGGCACACCATCGAGCTGTCGGCCGCAGAGATGAGCGAGCTGCTGGAGCTGGCCGGCTTCGAGGTGACAACCACCCGTGGGCTGTGGTTGTGCCGGATCGGCGGGCGGGTGCTCGAGCTCGAGGAGGCCCTCGACGACGGCGGCGTGACGTGCCGGCGGATCGGCGACGCCGCCGACCGGCCCGACGACAGCTTCGTCTGGTGGATCAACGCGGTGAAGGCCGCGGCTCCCGACTCGGCCGCGCTGGCCGCGCGGGTCAGGGCGCTCTTCGACCAGCACTGGAACACCCGGGTCAGTCGGGGCATGTGGCCCGGCCCCGGTTCCGACGAGCCCTTCCTCGGCGGCGACGGCCAGAGCCGCATCGCGTCCCTCCCGTTCATGATCCGCCCCGGGACGTGGACGCTGTCGCTGTCCACCCGCGACGACGACGCCGATCTGGCCGGCATGACTGCCCGCATCGCGCTGCCCGGCGGCAACGAGCTCCACGAGTTGGGCACGCCTGAGGTGGTGGAGGGGCGCACCGCCCGATGGACCTTCCACCAGGACGCGCTGGCCCTCGCCGTGTCTATCGAGGTCGTCGCGCCGCCGACGGCCCGCCCGGCGGCGATCGTCATGCCCGTGGCGCTCACCCCCGACGGTTGGTGATGACCGGCCTCCTCACCGTCGCGGACGCAGTGACCGAGCCCGGAGACGACGAGACGACTGCGCGCCGGTGGCGCATCGACCCTGATGCCTGCGGCCGGCTGCTGGGCTGGCTGGCGATCACGATCCCCCTGCTGGTGTGGGCCGCCGCCCTGTGGCCCGCGGTCTTCGTGGCCGACTCGATGGACACCTGGAACCAGGCCGCCGAGGGGCCCGTCTACAACTGGCATCCGCCCGCCTACACGTACCTCCAACGCCTCGCGTACCTGTCGGTGCACTCGCCCTGGGCGGTCACGATCGTCCAGTGCCTGGTGATGGCCTGGGCGATCCGGCGAGTGCTGGACGTCGCCATCGCGGCCGGGGCTCGGCGGTGGCCCACCTACGCGTTCGGCGTGGTCATCGCCGCCCTTCCTCCGGTCGGCGCCTTTACCTCCCACCTCATCAAGGATGTGCCGTTCACGATCGGCTTCCTCCTGTGCCTGTCCGTCCTGGCTCGCGAGGCGGTCCGCCGCGCTGGGCTCTTGGCCGCGGACGAGGCGCCAAAGCCGTGGCGGGCCGAGGCGATGCTTGGACTCGGCCTCGCGTTGATCGCCTTCAGCCGGGTGAACGGCCTGATCGTGCTGGTGGGGATCGCCCTCAGCGCCCTGTTCCTGGCCCGACAGCGTCTCCGGGCCCTCGTGGCCGTCGTGGTCGTCGTCGCCGCATTCCTCGGCGTGACCCGGCTGCTCTACCCGGCGCTCGACGTCCGCCCCGTGAGCGACCACCTTCGGGCCAGCATTTTCGTCTCCGACCTCGGCGCAGTCTTCGCTCGCGACCCCGACGCGGTGCCCGACGAGGCCGTCGACGACCTCGAGATGTACGCCTCCCAGGAGGAGTGGGCGGCCGGGGTCAACTGCCATTGGGCCGGTAACCCATTTCAAGTCCAGTTCTACCAGCCGAAGCCGGTGTCGCTGTCCGACCTCAGGGAGGCGTGGAGGCGCGTGCTGCGCAGCCACACGTTCTTCTTGATCGGCAACCACCTCTGCGCCGCGTCCAGCGCGTGGAACCCCATCCCCCCGGACGAGGAGCTGGTCTATCGCCAGACGGTGTGGGACGTCGTGGTGCCCAACGAGCAGGGCGTCGTGTCCGATCCATTGTGGGACGATCTCGGCACCGACGCCCGACAGCTGCTGGACTGGATCGGCTATGGCACGGCCAGCCAGATCCTGCTGTGGCGGGCCCCGACGTGGATGTACGCGCTGGCCCTGCTCCTGGCGGTCGCAGTGATCCGCCACCGCCGGTGGTGGGCGCTATGGCTGCTCGGGCCGTTCGCAGCCCAGGTCGTGTCGGTCATCGCCATAGCCGGACCGCACTACCGCTACATGGCCCCCGCGTGGATCGGCGCGGTGCTGCTTCTGCCGGCAGGCTGGATGCTGGCCATGCGACGGGCAACCGCAGGCCCGGACGCGGGTTCAGCCGCCGATGGGCTTGCGGCCGGTCAGGTGAACGGCGCTGGCGAGTTGGGCGAGGTCGGCGGGCGAGAGGCTGGCATCGAGGTCCCGGAGCGTGGCGAGCATGTGCTCGACCCGATCGCCTCCGACGCGCCGGCGAGCGTCCAACAGGTCCACGAACCAGCCCATCGTCACCTCGAGCCCACCGAAGGTCCCTGAGTCCTCAACCTCGAGCGCCCGGCAGAGGTGTGCCAGCCCGTGGGGGGTGACGTTCATGAAGTGGTACGGCACCGCGTGCACCGGTTGCATGAACGCGACCTCGACGTAGAGCACCCCGCCGGGTCGCAGCAGCCGGACCATCTCGTCCACCGCGGCCTGGGGATCGGGCACGTGTTCGAGGACCGCCTGGCTCATCACCAGATCGAAGGCGCCGTCCGCGAACGGGAGGGCGAGGCCGTCGCCGTAGATGTCGACCAGGTCGTAGTCGAGGTACTCGAGGTTGATCACCCGGTCGTCGCCGAAGCGACGGTCCCCGCCGCCGCAGTCGAGGACCAGGCCGTCGGTGGGGACGTCGACGAGGAGCTTGGCGAAGCGCTCCGGGTAAGGGTTGCCCCGGTTGCGCGCGGCCAGGTTGGGTACCCGCGCCTCGCCGGCCCCGCTGCGCCGCACGATCCGCGCCACGATCACGTGGGACCGTTCCGGCACCGCCGCAGGCCCCAGGGCCACGAGTTCGACCTGGTGCGGGCCCGTCCCCAGCGGGCCGGAGTCGACGATCACCTCGCCTGGCTCGTACCGGTACAGGTCCACGACGTTCGTCGCGTGGCCATCGACCCGTATCTCGACCCGCCCGGAGCGTGCGTGACCGTGGAACCGGACCTCGAAGCCCGGGGCGCCGGTCTCGAAGGTGAGCGTCTCGCGGGCCTGCCCACCACAGACCAGGCCCTGGCGGATCAGCCCCCACTCGCCGCGCGTCTCGGTGTCGCGGACCAGGTCGAGCGAATCGTCGATCACGCCGCGGGGCCGGGCGTCCCAGCGGTCGAGGCAGCGGGGCAGGAACCCTGGCCGGAACGAGTCGACCACCCCTTGGCGGCCGTGGGTCGCACAGACCAACTCGGCCTCGGCCACCGTGCCGTGCGCCTCGACGGGGGAGACCACAGCCAGATGGCTCCGGCACTCGGGGCAGGCCAGGCGGGAGAGGAGGCGGCCGTGGCGCGCCGCGAAGCGGGCCGCATCGCGGCGGGGCGGGTCGCCAGCAAAAGGGCTGCCGAGATTCGCGGCTCGTTGCACCTCGTCCAAGAGTCGCGCGGCGAACCGGGTGGGCCCGAACTGCGCCAGGTAGGAGGCCCGCGCGGCACGGCGGGCCGGGGCGCCCGCGGCCCGATCGGGATCGCGGGCCTCGGTGATGGCGCGGCCCAACGCGGCAGCCAACGCAGCGGAGTCACCCGCGGGGACCACGTCGCCGAAGCCACCCACGGTGTCGGGCAGCGCCCCCGCGTCGCTGGTCACCACGACGCAGTCGTTGGCGAGGGCCTCGATGACCGGGATGCAGAACCCCTCGTGGTGCGACGGGGAGACGAAGACGTCCGCGCCCGCGTAGCTGGCGTGCAACTCGTCGTCGGTGACGTCGAACCGGAGCTCTAGCTGCTCGGCGATGCCCAGCCCCGCGATCCGGGCCTCGAGCGCGTCGAGGTGGTCACGGTCGGAGTGACGGGACGAACCGATCAGGACCAGCTCCGTGCCGGCGCGCACGGTCGGGTCGAGGGCGCCGTAGGCCTCGACGAGGATGTCCGCGCCCTTGGCCCGCACGAATCGGCCGACCGATTGGATCCGGAGCCGCGGGTGGGCGACCCGGGGCCGAGGCTCGGCCTCCACCATGGGCACGC
This sequence comes from Acidimicrobiales bacterium, assembly GCA_035641315.1. GTDB lineage: Bacteria > Actinomycetota > Acidimicrobiia > Acidimicrobiales > VFJN01 > DASQUK01. Next base: position 13,580 of record DASQUK010000126.1, read on the forward strand.
ACAACGGCAGCAGGCGGACCTGGTCGCGCTCGACGTCCGCGTGGGTGACCAGCACGTCGGTGTTGTGGCGTGAGTCCGACCACACGACATGGGCACGGTCTGCGATCGAGATCTGGTCGATGGCCCGCGCCGCCGCGGCCGCGGGATCGCCGTCCAGGAGCGCCGGTGGGGTGACGTTGTGGAACCGCACCACCAGCGCGGCGCGGGGGTGGCCCAGCAGCAGCGCGTTGAACAGCTCGTACTGGATGCCGTAGTGGAACACCACTACGTCCGCGTCCCGGTAGGCCGGGACCTGCTGCAGCTTCCACGGGTCCACGATCACGACGACCTCGTCGCCGGCCAGGCGGTCGGTGAAGTGGGTGAACACGGTCACCTCGTGACCCGCTGCGACCAGCACCTCCCGCTCGGCCATCACCGCGTTGGAGATGGCGTCGCGGTGCTGGCAGAGCCCCGTCACCAGCGCGACCTTCACACCCGCACCCCCGCGACCACATCGACAAGAAGGCGCTCGAGGCGCTCGGCCATGGCGGCCGCGCTGTAGTGCTCCTCGAACCGGCGTCGACCGGCCGCACCCATGCGGTGACGGAGCGCCGGGTCGGCCAGCAGCGCGGAGATGGCCGCGGCCAGCGCGTCGGCGTCCGCCTCCACCAGCTCGCCGGTGGCCCCCGCGACCACGACCTCCGGTGCGGCGCCGGCGTCGAGGGCGACGACCGGGCGCCCGGCCATCATCGCCTCGACGTACACGAGCCCGAAGGACTCGAAGCGCGACGGGGCCACGAAGACGTCGCAGCGCCGGTAGGCGTCCCACAACTCGTCGTCGTCGACGATGCCGGGCATCTCGACCCGGTCCATCCACGGGGCCCCGGCGTGCTCCCGCAGGAGCACGTCCCGGTAGCTCTCGCCGTGCTCGCCGGGCAGGTCGTGGTCGCCCAGCAGAACGAATCGGACGGACGGGTGGGTGGCCAGCACCTGGGGGATCGCGCCGAGCAACAGGTCGATCCCCTTGCGCTTCTCGAACCGCCCCACGAACAGCACCGTGGGATCCCCCTCGGGAGGCGGTGCCGGCGGGCCGAGGTGGTCGACGACCCCGAGGGGCGCGACGGTGGCCCGGGCCGGATCCACCACGGCCGCGCCGACCTCGGACGCTTCGGTCAGGATCGCGTCGCTGATGGCGTGCACCGCGTCGGAGCGCTCCATCAGCCAGCGCTCGAGGGCCAGCATCGGCTCGCCGAAGTCGGCCATGAATGCTGGATCCGTGGCCCATTCCGGGCGGGTCCTCAAGGTGATGCCCAGGGTGGTGACCAATGTGGTGACCACCGGGATGGCGGTGCGTTCGCGCACTGCGATGGTCTCGACGTCCCACATGACGCCCAGCACCACGTCGACGGGACGGATGGCATCGAGGCGCTCGACCTCGTCGGCCACGGCCACGGCGTTGTGCCAGATGCGGGCCGGTACGCGGGCGTGGATGGTCGACGGCGGCCGGGGCCGGGTCTTGACCAGCCGGTGCACCCACACGCCCTCCTCGAGGTCGACGGTGTCGTGGCCGACCGAGCTGCTGGTGAGGATGTGGGCGTCATGGCCCCGCGCCGCCAGCTCGCGGGCCGCGTCCAGCACGAACCGACCGGTGCCCGACGTCTCCTCGGGTGGCAGGAACTGCGAGACCAGGCACACCCGGAGGGGCCGTTCAGGCCGCTCGATGGTGGCGTAGGGCAGGAAGGGTGGCGGGTGGGCTGCGGCGTCCGCGTCCAACATGACCTGACGGCCCCGGGGCCCGACCCGCAGGCCCGCTTGCCAGCCGTCGTCGATGCGGCGCAGCCCGCGGGCGAGGTCCTCGTCGGACATCCGCCCCGCACGGTGGTGGGTCTCGAGGTCCTCGGTCAGGAGTCGGGCCCACTCGGCGTGGGAGTCCATGATCTGACTCGTGGGCACCTCGCCCACCGCGTGAAGGTACGAGAAGTAGATGCGGTTCTTGACCACGGGGTAGAGGTCGACGGTGACCCGTTCGGCGTTGCGGACCGCCGACGGCAGGAACTTGTGGTGGACCTCCGCGCCGGGGAGCTGACGCAGGCGCCAGCCGTGGTCCATCAGCCGCATGCACACATCGGTTTCGTCCAGGTAGAACTCGAACTCCTCGTCGAAGCCGCCGGCCTCCACCAGCCGCTGGCGCCGGAAGCTGGCGTTGGTGCCGATCAGGTACGGCACCTCCCACGAGCCGGGGACGCACAGCTCGTCGAGGGGGACCTCCGCCGAGGGGTTGGCGTTGCCGATGCGGTCGGCCCGGCAGAAGCGGCACTGGAACGTGTAGCCGGTGTGGTCGCGGACCGAGCCGCCGACCCCGGCCACGTCGTCACCGTCGTAGCCGGCCACCAGCTCGTCCAGCCAGGTGGGCTCGGGGATGCCGTCGTCGTCGATGAAGGCCACGATGTCGCCGGCCGCGGCCGCGATGCCGAGGTTGCGGGACTTCGAGAGGTTGGCCTCGGGGCAACGGACGACCTTGAGCTCCCCCTCGAAGGGCGCGAGCACGTCGAGGGTGTTGTCGGTGATGGGGCCGACCACGACCACTACCTCGAAACGGGGGTACGTGAGGCGCCGCAGGGCGGCCAACAGGTCGGCGAGCGCGTCGGCGCGGTTCAGGGTGTTGCAGATCACCGAGACCGACGGCGGCTCGGTCATCGGTCGCCGGGCCGGCGGGCCGAGAGCTGCATCTCGAGGCACGCTCCGTTCGGCCGACCCTCGGCCTCCACCTTCACCTCCACCAGGCCGGCGTCGCTCAGGATCCGGCTCAAGGTCTCGGTCGTGTACATGTTGAAGTGGAAGTCGCCCTCGTACTCCTGACCGCCGAAGAGGACCTCGCGGAGGTCCTCGTAGCGGACGCTTCCGTCGGCGAAGCCGCTCAGCATCGCCCCGGCGTCGGGCAGCACGGCCCGGAAGCTGCCCCCGGGCCGGATGAGGGACACCCAGTACGGGAGCACGTCGCGGACGAACTGCTCCTGCGGGAAGTGCTCCACGAGATGGGCGCTGTAGAGCTCGTCGACCTCGCCCTCGTTGAAGGGGAGCTGGTCGACCGGGGCAAGGACGTCGACACCGGGCATCTCGCGGAGGTCGACGTTGATGTAGCCGTCGAGAGGCAGGTGCCCACAGCCCAGGTTGACCCGCAGGCCGTCGGCGCGTGCCGCGGCCACCTTGGGCTCGTCGAGGACCTTGGGCTCGCTGGTGACCTCGGCCGTTCGGGCCCGGTCCCCGTAGCGGACCTCGAACATCAGCTCGCGCCGGATGGTCTCCATGCGGCCCCACAGGTCAGCCATGGACCGTGCCAGGTCGCTCTCCCGCGTCTCGATGGCCCGGACGCTGCGGGTGAACCGACGCAGGATCCCGTTGTTGGACGAGATCGTGTTCAACAGGATCGGCAGGTGGTGCTCGATCTCCCGAAGGCGGCGGCCCTCGTCCTCCTCCAGGGCGCGGATCGCCGCCTCGAGCGCCACGATACGGGCTGCCCGGGTCGGCTGGCGCCCGGTGACGGTGCGCACGCCCCGTCGGACCTGTAGTGCGGCCTTCCGGGTTGCCGGCGAGGAGTTCGCCACCTGTACCAGCTTGTCTCGCAGCGTCACGTCACATGCTCCTCGACTGGCGAAGGACGTCCGGTCGCCTCACCGTTCCCGACCTGCCGGGGGTTCACGCTCCAGTGCCCGTCGAGGCGTACGAGGCCCGCGCTGGGGACCTCGTCGCCTCGCCGGACGATGAGCTGGTACTCCCGGTCGCGGCGGTCGAAGAGGTGTTGGACGTGCTCGTCGTTGATGCCGATCGTCAGGTCGAAGTAGCCGGGCTGCAGCGGCAGGGCGTCGAAGCGCACGGCCACCTCGCCCTCGCCGTCCAACTGGCCGGTGTCGCACCCGCCGATCTGCGTGTTGGTACCGGTCACGTGCGCGCCGTTCTCCGCGCGGATGAGCACCCCGAAGACCGGGGACTGCACCGGGCGGGACGCGCGGTAGCCGATGTGGATCACGAGGTCCTCCCCGGCGGTGGCGGTGCTCACCGGACGGCCGTCCCCATCCGTGTAGCGGAGGCCGGTGATGCCGATGTCCTTGCCGAACTCGTCCTTCCACGGCTCGACCGCCCGGTGCCCGCCGGCCGGGCGCGCGGCGCTGGCATCGCGGGCTTCGGCCTCACGCTCGTTGACCCGCTGGAGGTACGCGGCGGCGACCTTGGCCGCGTCGCCCTCCATCTGCAGCACCCCGTGGTCCAGCCAGGCCGCGCGGTCGCACATGGTCTCCACCGTGGCCAAGCCGTGGGTGACCACCACGATGGTCACCCCCTGCCTGCGCAGGCCGTAGAGGTGGTCGAAGCACTTGCGCTGGAACTCCTCGTCGCCGACGGCGATGACCTCGTCGATGAGCAGGATCTCCGGCTGGACGTGCACCGCGACCGAGAAGCCGAGCCTGACGTACATGCCGGTGGAGTACACCTTGACCGGCGAGTCGATGAACTGCTCGACGCCCGCGAACTCCACGATCTCGTCGAACTTGGCGTCGATCTGCTTGCGGCCCATGCCGAGGATGGTGGCGTTCAGATAGATGTTCTCCCGGCCCGACAGATCGGGATGGAACCCCGCCCCGAGCTCCAGGAGGGTGGAGATGCGACCGTCGACCGTCACCCGTCCGCCGTCGGGGCGGTAGATGCCGGCGATGCAGCGCAGCAGCGTGGACTTGCCCGACCCGTTGTGGCCGATCAGTGCATACATCGACCCCTCGGGGATCGCCAGCGACACGTCCTTGAGGGCCCAGAAATGGCTTTGCTGCCGACTGCGGCCGCGGCGGGTGATCAGCTCCTTGAGGGAGTGGGCCCGGTCGGCCTTGAGGCGGAACTGCTTGGAGACGCGGTCGACGACGATCTTCGACACGTCACAGCTCCTCGATGTACTGCGGTGCCTTGGCACCGAAGAACGTCCAGCCCACCGCGAGGGCGAGGAGCGCCGACACCAACATGCCCGCCCAGTTTCCCAGCGTCGGCACCTCTTGGAGATACGTCACCTTCCGCATGCCGTCCACGAAGTGGGTCATGGGGTTGAGGCCCAGAACCTGCGAGGTGTCGAACGGGCCGATCGTCTCGGGGATCAGGTCGAGGCGGTACACGATCGGCGTACCGTAGAACATGATCTGCAGCCCGATGCCGACCAGGTAGTTCACGTCGCGGTAGCGCACGTTCAACAGGCTGACGATCATGCCCAGGCCGAGGGCGAGGGCCGTGACCAGGACCAGGATCGGCGCCACCAGGAGGAGCGTCCAGCCCACGTTGCCGATCGCGGTCATGAAGCCCAGCAGGATCGCGGTCTCCAGGCCGGTCTGGATGGCGACGGTCGTCGAGCCGGCGACCACCGGGCACTCCGGGGGAAAGTACGTTCGTGTCAGCAGCCCGCCCGAGCCCAGGAACGACTGGATGGAGACGTTGATGCCCCCGGAGAAGGCGTTCCACACGACCAGCGCTGCAAACAGCCACAGGGCGAAGCTGGAGGTCTGCCCGTTCCCGGCAAGAGGCGCCGTCCCTTTGAGGAAGTACCCGAAGACCAACGTGTAGATACCGAGGGAGACGGCCGGGTTGATCAGTGACCAGCCCCACCCCACGACGCTCTTCTTGTAGCGGGACCGGAGTTCCCGCTGGGCGAGGTTCCCGACGAGGGTGCGGTACTGCCAGACCTGAGCGGGGGTGGACATCGTCTCCAGGCTCTTCGATGACCGCCTGTTGAGGGGCCGATGGAACCTACCAGCCGAGGGACTTCGAACCGGACATCGGGCCCCTTGTGACACCGGTCGCCAGTGGCACGATCACCAGTGATGCTCGCATTCAGCACCCTGAGGCACCCGCGGCCAGGACGTACCTCGACCGACACGTGGCCCTCGTCCACGCGGAGGAAGGGCGGAGGAAGGATCGCCGAGGACCGCGACCGCCGCGGCACGCCCAGCAGGCGTTCCTCGTCGTGGCCACGTCCAGGCGTCGTGCCGCACGTGAAGTCGAGGAACACCACCGCATCGACGAGGTCTCGATCGAACAGATCGCAGACCTCGGCCGTCGTGAGCGTTCCGTTCCGAACGGCCCCCCAGCGCGCACCTCGCCGAGCTCGATCACCACCTCCGCCAGCGTCTCGTGCACGCCAGGACCCGGAACTCCTCGAGGTTGCAGCACCGCCTCCGCCAGCCCGGTACCGTCACCCACCGCAGGAGTCTCGAGGGACCTCTGCCCCGAGCGGTGGACCCCTCAGCCACCCGCCGCTCCCCACTTCAACGTGAAGAGCCGGCCCGCTGCCGAGCGCTCCACACGAACCTTGTCAGCGTTCGTGACGACGAACCAGATTGGAACCCGATGACAACCCCGCTCTGTCCCGATGACACCTTCGGCTTCACGATCGCGTTCACGATACGGACCGGGAGCAACCTCCTGTGCAACCTTCTCGCAAGGAACGGCGCGGGATTTCCGACGGAGTACTTCCAAAAGCCGTATGGCGTGACCAACAAGTTCTGGTACGACAAGCTCGGTGTCGAGCCCGATGATTTCTCGGGCTTCGTCAGTCGGCTGTTGGCCGAACGCAGGCAGAACGGAATGTTCGGTCTGAAGCTGGCCTGGTTCCAGAAGAATGAAATGCTCAAGGCGATCCGGCTCGATCTCGAGCCCGACATCGCGCACGTCAGTGACCTGTTCCACCGTCACCAGTGGATCTTCATGCGACGCCGTGACAAGTTCGCCCAAGCGGTCTCGGCATGGACGGCACAGCAGACCGGCCTGTGGACGTCGCACCACCGCTCGGACGAGCCAATGCCAGCGCTCGAATACGATTTCCGGGGGCTGCAGACCTATTTCGAAGAGGTCCTCGTCGAGGAGTATCTCTGGTCTCTCTACTTCGACCGAATCGGCGTCCAGCCGATCGAGGTCTGGTACGAGGACCTTATCGCCGATCGAGCTGGCGTCGTCGGTGCACTTGTGCGCGAGCTCCACGACCTCGCCGGCACCGAACCTCCAGCGGAACTCGACATGGAGACCCTTCTCGAGCAACAGCGCACCGAGCTGACGGTGGGGTTCAGGGACCGGTTCGAGAATGACCTGCACCGCATCGGCGCGTGATCCGCACGCGTCGAGCGGCGGTGGTTCGATCCTCACTCCGGTCACCCGTCGTCTTCCGGCCGAGGAGGAACACTGCGCTGGCGAACTGCCGGAGTTTCCCGGCCCTACGCGTTTGATGGGGGAGAGCGAGTTTGGAGCCGTGGCATTTCGGGCTCATGGGCGAGTTGTAGGTGCCGAAGATCACGACACGACCAGGTTCGGGCACGCCTGCGCATGCCATCTGGCCGGTGTCGGCCGGTCGTGAAACGGGCGTCGCCGCGGGATGCCTGCGCCTGCGTGTGCGGGCGGGCGTGGTGCGGGGATGTACGCTCGTGGCCGTTCTCAGGTCGCCAGCCACCCGGGCGTGGGGACGGCGTCGCGAACGTCGATCGTAGATCTCCGGACTCGTGAAGCTCATCATCCAGATCCCGTGCCTCAACGAAGAGGACCAGCTCCCGGGCACGCTCGCCGACCTTCCGCACGCGCTGCCGGGCTTCGACACCGTCGAGTGGCTGGTTGTCGACGACGGCTCCACCGATCGCACCGCCGAGGTCGCCCGGGCGCACGGTGTCGACCACATCGTCAAGCTGACCAACAACAAGGGGCTGGCCTCGGCGTTCCAGGCGGGACTCGACGCCGCGCTCAAGCTCGGTGCCGACGTGATCGTCAACACCGACGCCGACAACCAGTACTCCGCGAAGGACATCCCGAGCCTCGTCGCGCCGATCGTGGCCGGCGAGGCCGACATGGTGATCGGCGACCGCGGCGTGATGACGATCGAGCACTTCTCGCCGACGAAGAAGCGCCTCCAGCGCCTGGGGAGCTGGGTCGTGCGCCATGCATCCGACACCGACGTCCCGGACGCGACCTCGGGCTTCCGCGCCTACAACCGGGAGGCGGCGCTGGGGCTGACGGTCGTCTCGACATTCACCTACACGCTCGAGTCGCTCATCCAGGCGGGCAAGAGCCTGGTCGCCGTCGACCACGTCGCGGTCGGCACCAACGGTAAGGCGAGGGAGTCGCGCCTGTTCAAGTCGATGTCGTCGTACGTCGGCCGCAACGTCGTCGCGATCTTCCGGATCTACACGGGCTACGAGCCGCTCAAGGTCTTCTCCTGGATCGCCGCGCTCGTCCTGTGCGGCGCGATCGCCGCGTGGAGCCCGTTCCTGTGGAGCTGGTTGGTGAACGGCAACCGGTCCGGGCACCTGCAGTCGATCATCCTCGGTGGCGTGCTGCTCATGGCGGCGATCCAGATCTTCGCCCTCGGCGTGCTCGCCGACCTCATCGCGTCACACCGCATCGTGACGCAGCGGACCCTCGAGCGGGTGCGTCGCATCGAGCTCGAGCTCGGCGTCGCTCCATCGCACTATCAGCCCGGCGACAGCCGTCCCAGCGGCGATGACGGTGGGGCCGGTGACCAGCCGCCGCGCGGTCAGCGCGACGCGATCCGTTCGTACACCTCGACGAGGCCGCGGGCTCAGGCATCCCAGGAGTAGCGCTGCGCTCCGGCGAGGCCGTCGCGCACCAGGCGGTCGCGCAGCGCGTCGTCCTCCACGGCACGGGTGAGCGCGTCGGCGAGGGCCTCGACGTCGCCGACCGGGACAGGCTATTCCCAGGCACGGCGGAGGCCCGCGCCCGATCGGGGCGGGTGCGACGGCGGCAGTAGGATCGCCCGTCGTGGCCGGATCCCCCCTGGTGTTCTACGCGCAGAACGGCGAGGACGTGGTGCTGTGGCGCGCCCTGGGACACGTCGAGGGTGGTGTCTACGTCGACGTCGGGGCATGCGACCCGGTGGACGACTCCGTGACCAAGCTGTTCTACGACCGGGGCTGGCGCGGGCTCGACGTCGAGCCGGTGGCCGAGCACGCACAGGCGCTCCGTGCCGACCGCCCGCGCGACGTGGTGGCCGCGGTCGCCGTCACCGGCGACGACCACGGCTCGGTCACCCTGCACGAGGTCACCGGCACGGGTCTGTCGACGCTGAGCGCCAGCATTGCCGACGAGGCCGCGGCCCGGGGCTTCGCCACCCGGGACGTCACGGTTCCCACCCGCACGCTGCGCAGCCTGGTCGACGAGCACCTGGGCGATCAGGACGTCCACTTCTGCAAGATCGACGTCGAGGGGGCGGAGGCCGAGGTGATCGCCTCGGTCGACCTGGAGGCCTGGCGCCCGTGGGTGCTCGTGGTCGAGTCGACCCACCCCAACACCGCGGAGCCCACCCACATGAAGTGGCAGGACCGCGTCCTGGCGGCCGGGTACCGCCCGTGCCTGTTCGACGGCCTGTCCCGCTTCTACGTGAGCGAGGAGCACGCCGCGGAGCTGGGGGAGAAGCTCTCCTACCCTGCGTGCCCGCTGGACGGCTACGTCCACGTCTCGTCGGTTGAGCTGCGCAACCAGCTCGAGGAGCTGCAGCGGAGCCACCACGACGCGCACGAGGAGCTAGGGGTTCGACAACGGCGGATCGAGGCGCTCGACCGCGAGGTCGAGGACCTGCGCCACGCGCTCGTCCGCTGGCGCCGCGCCGCCGTCGAGTCGTGGGCCGAGTCGGTTGCGCGGGGTGGTGGCCCGGCGACGGAGCTGCAGGAAATGCTAGACGCGATGCGCGAGACGCTCCCCTGGCGGGTGATACGTCGGCTGCGCGCCGTCCGCTCGCGCCTGCGTAGCCCCCGATGAGCGCGGCCGTCCAGGGCACCCACTACCTCGTGGCGCTGCAGCAGCGTCTGGGAGCGATCGCCCCTCACCTGCTGGCCGATCCCGCCCCGGTCGACGGCGACGACCCCGTGGCGACGTGCGAGGACCTGCTCCGCCGGTTGGTCGAGTCCGTGACGGAGGTCCCGACCTTCGACCGGATCTGGCTCCTCCTCGTCGGTCTGACGGCCGCGTTCCCCACCGACGACGAGGTCCGGGCCGCCCAGCGGCAGCTCGAGATCGAGTCGATCGATGGCGCCGCGTTCTGGTTGCTCGACCAAGCCTACGACGCGGCCGTGTCGAACGGATCGGGTGCGCACCGCCTCCGGGTCGTGGGCGGCGTGGTGGTGGACGTGGACTACACGGCCACGCACGATCTCCTGACCGGCATCCAGCGGGTGGTGCGCACGGTGGTGCCGCGGTGGCACCGCGACCACGGTGTCGAGCTCGCGGTCTGGACCGAGCGGGCCGGCGCCTTCCGCGAGCCGGTCCCGGACGAGCGCGAACGGGTGCTCCACTGGCGGGGTCCGCTCCGCCGGCCCACCCTGCCCCCGGCTCAGCCGGTCGTCGTCGTCCCGTGGCGGGGCACGGTCGTTGTGCCCGAGGTGCCCCGCATCACCCAGTGCCGGAGGTTGACGAGCCTCGCGGCGCACTCACCCAACCGCGTAGTTCTCGTCGGCTACGACTGCATCCCCGTCGTGAGCGCGGAGCTCGTGCCGATCGCCGAACCCACCCGCTTCGTGCAGTACCTCGCCCTCGTGAAGCACGCTGACGTGGTCGCGGCCATCAGCGAGTCGGCGGCTCGAGAGTTCCGCGGGTTCGTCGATGCCCTCCCCTCTCAGGGCCTGACGGGTCCCGAGGTCACGGCCTGCCCCCTGGCGTTCGAGCTGCCCGACGCGGCTGCGGACAGCGGCAGCGCAGCGTCGGTGCGCGAGCCCGAGGTGGTGGTGGTCGGGAGCCACGACCCGCGCAAGAACCACCTGTCGGTGCTGCACGCATCGGAGCTGCTGTGGCGCGAGAGCCTGCGGTTCGAGCTGCGGATGCTGGGCAGCGGCGGGTGGACCACCGTGGCCTTCGACCGCCGGGTCGCGGACCTGCGCCGGGCCGGCCGCACCCTGACCGTCGAGCGCGAGATGGACGACGAGTACGTCTGGGCCGCCTACCGCCGGGCCCGGTTCACCGTGTTCACCTCGCACCACGAGGGCTTCGGGCTGCCGGTCGCCGAGTCGCTGGCCGCGGGGACCCCGGTTATCGCCGGCAGCCACGGCGCCGTGGCCGAGACCGCGTCCGGTGGCGGTGCCGTGCTCGTCGACCCCGACGACGACGGGGCGCTGGTCGACGCGATGCGGCTGTTGCTGACGGACGCCGGCGCGCTCGACGACCTGCGCCGCGCCGCCCGGGCCCGCCCGACCCGCACGTGGGACGACTA
>DASQUK010000127.1:0-7409 GCA_035641315.1 Acidimicrobiales bacterium
CGTAGCGGTAGCCGGTCAGCGCCCGCAGCTTGTAGCGGTCGTGGCGCGACTGGATCCGCCGCACGGTCCCCGACCGGCTGCGCATCACGAGCGACTCCGTGCTCGCGCCGCGCGAGCCCTCGTAGCGGACGCCCTCGAGCACGTCGCCGTCGGTGACCCCGGTGGCGCAGAAGAACGCGTTGTCGCCCTCCACCAGATCGTCCTGGGTGAGCACCCGCGAGACGTCGTAGCCGGCGTCCTCGGCCGCCTTGCGCTCGTCGTCGTCGCGCGGCCAGAGCCGGCCGATCAGCCCGCCGCCGTAGCACTTGAGCGCTGCCGCCGAGATCACGCCCTCGGGCGTGCCGCCGATGCCCCACAGGAGGTCGACCGGCCGGTCCGGCGACACCGCCAGCAGCGACGCCGACACGTCGCCGTCGGTGATCAGCCGCACGCGCGCGCCGGCGTCGCGGATCGCCTCGATGCCCTCCTCGTGGCGCGGGCGGTCGAGGATCACGACCATCACGTCGCGCACGTCGGTGCCCTTGCGCTCGGCCACCAGCCGCATCGTCTCCCCCAGCGGGCGGTCGAGGTCGAGCAGGTCGGCCAGGTGCTCGCCGGCCGCCATCTTCTCCATGTAGACGCACGGGCCGGGGTCGAACATCGTGCCGCGCTCGGACAGCGCGATCACGGCCAGCGCGTTCGGCCGGCCGTGGGCGGCCAGCCGCGTGCCCTCCAGCGGGTCGACCGCGATGTCGACCTCCGGCGGCTGCCCGTTGCCGACCCGCTCGCCGTTGTGGAGCATCGGCGCCTCGTCCTTCTCGCCCTCGCCGATCACGACGATGCCGTCCATGGGGACGCTGTCGAGCACGATGCGCATGGCGTCGACGGCCGCCCCGTCGGCGCCGTTCTTGTCGCCCCGGCCCATCCAGCGGGAGGCGGCCAGTGCCGCCGCCTCGGTGACCCGCACCAGCTCGAGGGCGAGGTTGCGGTCGGGGCGCTGCTTCTCGTTCACCGGCTCGCCTCCGGCTCGCCGATGAGCGATCGCCGCTTCGCGGCGGGCAACGCACCGTGCTCATGGTTCGCTCGTACTTCGTACTCGCTCATGCGGGGAAGATAGTCGCCTGATTGAATGGGCTCGTGGGCCAGCTCTCCGACCCCTACGGGCAGGCCGAGGACGAGGGTCTCGGCATCACCATCTCCGGCCTACCGGGCGAGCTCGACGAGCCCGAGCCGGAACGCGAGGCAGGGCGGGAGCCTCGGGGCGAGGACGACGATGTGGACGACGCCGAGGTCGTCTACGAGCTGGACGACTGGAGCGAGATCGAACGCAGCGCCGCCACCGACCGGCTTCGCGAGGCCGGCATCCCCCACGGCTGGGAGGGCACGTCACTGCACGTAGCCGCGGTGGACGAGGCGGCGGTCGACAACATCCTCGACATCGTCGAGGGCGACAACGACGCCGCGCCGGCGCTCGACAGCGACCAGGACCAGGTCGCCTACGACCTGTCCGACTGGGACGACGACCGCCTCACCGCGCTGGTCGACGAGCTCGACGCCGCCGGGATCGCCCACGGGTGGGACGACGACGAGCTGTTCGTCCACGCCGTCGACGAGCAGACGGTCGACGAGCTGCTGGACCGGGTGGCCCACCCGCACGAGCTGCCGGCGGAGCCCGACGACGGCCCTGCAGGGGCCGAGCTGCTGGGCGAGGTGTTCGTCGTCGCCGACCGCCTGCAGCACGACCCCGGCGACCACGAGGGCACCGTGTCGATGCTCGACTTGGGCCATGCCGTCGACGGCTCCGAGCCGCCCTACGGGCTGGGGCCCAAGGAGTGGGACCACCTCCGGGGCCGGGTGACCGCGCTGTGCTCGCAGCTCCGGGCGTCGCAGGTCGACGAGGACGCCGTCATGGACGCCGCCCGCGACCTCCGCAACGCCCTGCGCCCGTACGTGTGAGGTTTCGCTTCGCAACCGGAGGTTGCTTAGCGAGTCTGGGGCCGCCGTCTGGCGGGCGAACGTTGCCGCGCCGTTACGATGCCAGCGTGATCCTGGCCGAGCTGGAGGTGTTCCACTCGCGGCCGATCGCCCCCACCCGGAGAGTGGCGATCGGGCACCGTGACCTCCCCTGCCGCCCGGCGCCCGGGTTCGGCGGCATCCTGCTAGGCGGGATCGTCGCCGGCTACATCCCGGACCTCGACCCCGAGCTGTTCGACGACCTCCACCGCCTGACAGTTCACCTGGAGGCCGGCCGCCGCATCCCCCAGCCCCGCTTGCGCCATCGCCTCCAGACCGACCGCATCGGGCTGCAGCGCAGCGTCCACCGGCTGCGGGGCGAGGGCGAGGAGCTGGCGTTCGAGCTCGACGGCAAGGGCTCGCCGGCGCACCACATCCTGGCCGCCACCTACGCCGCCGGCGAGCTGCCGCTCGGCCCCCGCACGCGGGTGATGGAGGCGATCCGCAAGGGGATGCGCTGGACCGGCCCCATCGACGCGTCGCTGGTGGCCCACCTCTCGGGACTGGACCGGCGCCACGACTGGTCGGCCGATGCCTTCCGTGACCCGGTGGGCTGGGCCATCGGCGTGCTGGACCTGTCCAACGGCAACGGCGGCCGACCCGACCGGCGGGCCGTCCAGGGACGGTTCCGCGACCTGGTCCGCCGGGCCCACCCCGACCACGGGGGCGACACCGCCGCGGCCGCCGCCCGCCTGGCGGAGCTGGCCGAGGCGCGCCGCATCCTCCTCGCCGGGGCCTGAGTGCCGGGCCGCGCCGGGGCTGTGCTGCTGTTCCCCGGGGCCGGCAGCGGCCGCGACCACCCGGCGCTGGTGGCGATCGAGCGGGCCCTCGATCCCCTACCGGTCGTGCGCGCCGACTTCCCCTACCGCCGGGAGGGCCGCAAGTCCCCCGACCGGCCGGCCAAGCTGATCGCCTGCGTGCGCGACGAGGCGGCCGCCCTGGCAGACGGGGCCGGCATCGATCCGGGGGCCGTGGTGTTGGGCGGCCGGTCGATGGGCGGGCGGATGTGCTCGATGGCTGTGACCGAGGGGCTCCCGGCCGCCGGGCTTGTGCTCATCGCCTACCCGCTCCACCCCCCAGGGCGCGCCGACAAGCTGCGCGTCGACCACCTCCCGGGCATCGCCGTGCCCTGCCTGTTCGTGTCGGGCACCCGCGACCCGTTCGGCGCGCCCGACGAGCTCGAGGCGCACACCTCGGCCATCGCTGGCAAGGTCACCCATTCCTGGGTGGAGGGGGGCCGCCACGAGCTCAAGGGGGCCGACCAGCAGGTGGCCGAGACCGTGGCCCGCTGGGTCGCCGCCCTCTGACCACCCGACCCCGCACCGCGCCGCTGTTGCTAGACGATCTCGGCCGGCGCGCCGAGCGTCCGGCCGATTCCCCCGACGTCCGTCATCACCTCGGGATCGACGGCGATGGAGCCCGTGCGACATCTCCCGGGATGCTGGTCGCCGCCCGGTCCTCCGGGTTGAGGTCCTCGAGCTCGCGCCAGGCGGTCTCCGGGAACAGCGCCAGCACCACCCCCGCCATGATCAGCGGTCCGATGGCGAGCAGGCCGAGGGCCTGGCCGAACGAGCCCAGCCGGTCGACCAGGAAGCCCGCCAGCACCAGCCCGATGACGCTGCCGACCGTGGCCACGGTGTTGATTATCCCGTTGGCCCGGCCACGCAGCGAGGTCGGGAACAGCTCTGGCCCGTACACACTGAGGGCGGGGACCAGGGCGGCCGCGAAGATCGATCCCAGGGTGGCCGTCAGCCACATGGCAGGGCCGGCGAGCCTGAACGACAACGCCAGCAGCACCGCGCCCACCGCGGTGCCCACGGCGCCGACCACCCGCCGGCCCCGGGTGTCGGCCAGCCGACCGCCCATCACGATGCCGATGCTGGCGGGCGTGGAGGTGGCCATGATGAACAGCGACACCGCCGCCGCCGACATCCCCCGCTCGTCGCGCAGGAACTCGGTGCGGAACTGTGACTGCGGCGTGGTGAACACCAGCAGCAGGAACGACGCGCCCGCCAACAGCGCGAGCCGTCGGTAATGGCCGGTCAGCGGAACGGTGCGGTGGGGGCGAACGTAGCGCCGGCTCTCGGGGATCAGCCGGCCGAAGCGCAGCACCAGCGGCACGAACACCAGCGGGATCACGTACATGATCCGCCAGGTGCGCAGGCCGACGTCGGCCACGGGCAGCACCCACAGCGCCATCCCGGCCCCGAGGGCCCCGGTCATCGACAGCAGGCTGAGGGCGTAGGCCCGGGCGCCGGCCGGCATCTCCTCGGCGGCGATCACCACCAGCAGGACGCTGGCGGCCGACATCGTGCCGCGGTTGACCACCTGCGTGGCCGCCAGCGCCGGCAGGTTGGGCGCGACCGCGCCGAGGGCCGTCGACCCGATGCAGCCCAGCAGCGACACGACCAGCAGCCGGCGCCGGCCACGGCGGTCGGCCAGCGCGGCGAGCAGGACGGCGAGGAGCGCCCCGGCCCGGACCGCGGCGAACGCCCCGCCCTGGGCCGTGGTGCCAGCGCCGAACTCGTCGGCCGCGAAGCTCATGGTCTGGGTGAGCAGCGTGCCGTGGTAGCCGACCACCAGCGACAACGTGGCCAGCATGCCGAGCACCGAGGCGCCCCGGGCGTCCGGGCGTTGCGGCGGGTACCACCAGGGGAGCCGCCCATCGGGCCGGGGCGGCCGGCGCAGCGCCCGGCGCAGCGGGTGGTTCATGAGGAAGTGCCAGGTGCCGGGCGGCAGGCGGTAGTCGAACCGCTGCGTCACCGCGTAGCGCTCGGCGCTGCCGTTGCCGGTGTCGGCGACGGCCTCGACGGTGCGTTCGTAGCGCTCGAACGGCCCGTGCGCGAGGACGAACCGGCCGTCGCCGTCGGGCCGCTCGGACACGACGTCCCGACGGGGAGAGCGGATCCGGTCAAGGGTGGAGCGGTCGACCGACTCACTGACGGTCAGTCGGGGCACGGCGGCTACCGCTCGTCGTCGCGGGCGCGCTGGTTGCCGGGCCGCTGCCGCTGCTTCTGCTGCTCCTCGATGCGCGACGCCCGCCGGTTGGCGACGGCCAGGAGGCTGCCGAAGATGAGGATCGGCACGGCGACGAACAGCATCTCGTCCCAACCGCCCTGGTGTGCGAGCAGCAGCGCCGTCACGGGTTCAGGTTCCCAGACGGGGCCGGCCGCCGCTAACCGGGTGGGGCCGGTCGGGCGCTTGACGGGGAACACGACGGGGTAGCGCCGTGTTGTTGCGCGTGACGCGGTCGATTCGCAACTATGCGTCGCGCACTGCAGCACGAGGAGTCCCGTGGTCGATACCGACAAGGTGTCCGAGGTCATCGAGGTGATCCGCCCCGCCATCCAGGCCGATGGCGGCGACATCTTCCTGCGCGACGTCGACGCCGAGGCCGGCGTGGTCAGCGTCGAGCTGGTGGGTGCGTGCGTGTCGTGCCCGGCGTCGACCGTCACCCTCAAGGCCGGCATCGAGCGGATCCTCAAGGACCGGGTGCCGGGCGTGACCGAGGTGGTCGACGTCGGCGCCCCAACCGAGACGTCGGTCGGGCTCGGCCTCTGACTCGTTGGTTTCGCGTTCTCCGTACTGGAATGGCCGCTATAGCGACCATTCCGGGGGCGAGAATGCTCGGGTGACGCCCGACGACCTGCTCGCCGCCGCCCGGGGCGGCGACCGCGGGGCGCTGGCCCGGCTGCTCTCGGTCATCGAGCGGGGAGGCGACGGCGCCCGCGACGCCGGCCGGGCCACCCACGGGCTGGGCATCGAGGCCACCACCGTCGGCATCACCGGCGCCCCGGGGGCGGGCAAGTCCACGCTGACCAACGCGCTGGTCGACGTCGTCCGCCGCGGTGGGGACCGCGTCGCCGTGCTCGCCATCGACCCGTCGTCCCCGTTCTCGGGGGGCGCGATCCTGGGCGACCGGGTCCGCATGGGGGAGCACGCGCTCGACGACGGCGTCTTCATCCGGTCCATGGCCACCCGGGGGCACCTGGGCGGGCTGGCGGTCGCCGCCCCCGAGGCGGT
Organism: Acidimicrobiales bacterium; assembly: GCA_035641315.1. Taxonomy (GTDB): domain Bacteria; phylum Actinomycetota; class Acidimicrobiia; order Acidimicrobiales; family VFJN01; genus DASQUK01. Next base: position 6,016 of record DASQUK010000127.1, read on the forward strand.
CCGGGTGCTCACCGCCGCCGGCTACCCCTGGGTGATCCTCGAGACGGTCGGCGTGGGGCAGGTCGAGATCGACGTCGTCGGCCAAGCCGACACCACCGTGGTGGTCGTGACCCCCGGCTGGGGCGACGCCGTGCAGGCCAACAAGGCCGGCCTCATGGAGATCGCCGACGTGTTCGTGGTCAACAAGGCCGACCGCCCGGGCGCCGAGGAGACGGCCCGCGACCTCGAGCGGATGCTGGACATGTCCGGGAGGCGGGGCTGGCGACCCCCGGTGCTGCGCACGACGGCGACGACCGGCGGCGGAGTGGGGGAGGTGTGGCAGGCGGTCGTCGACCACCGGGCGCACCTTGTGGCCACCGGGGGGCTGGACGAGCGCCGCCGACAGCGCGCCGCCGAGGAGGTCACCCGCCTGGTGGCCGCCCGGCTGCTGGACCGGGCGCGGACGGTGACCGCCGGACCCCGCGCCGCCGAGCTGGCCGAGGCGGTCGCCCGGGGCGACGTCGATCCCTGGACCGCCGCCGACGAGCTGCTCGACGATGAAGACTGACCGTCCACCGCCGGCCTAGGGTCACCGCTCATGAGCGAGCGTCCCGAAGGCCAAGAGCGGGGAGCAAGGTCCGACATCCCGCTCGTGCGTGTGGAGCGCCGCGACGACGGCGTCGCGGTCGTCACCCTCGACAACCCCAAGGTCAACGCCCTGTCCGCGGAGGTGCTCGGCCAGCTGGAGGCGGCGGCCGTCGACCTGACCGACGCCCCGCCCGGCGCGGTGGTCGTCACCGGCGGTGACCGCATCTTCGCCGCCGGGGCCGACATCAGCGAGTTCGGCGGGCCCGCCGAGGCCCGGCAGGTGAGCCGCAACTTCCGGCGGGCGCTCGACGCCCTGGCCGCCGTTCCCCGGTGCGTGATCGCCGCCATCTCGGGGTTCGCGCTGGGCGGCGGGTGCGAGCTGGCGCTGGCCTGCGACCTGCGCATCGCCTCCGAGCGGGCCAAGCTCGGCCAGCCCGAGATCCTGCTGGGGATCATCCCCGGCGGCGGGGGGACGCAGCGGCTGGCCCGGCTGGTGGGGCCGGCCAAGGCCAAGGACATCATCCTCACCGGTCGCCAGGTCGGCGCCGACGAAGCGCTGCGCATCGGGCTGGTGGACGAGGTGGTGGCCCCCGACGAGCTGCACGACCGGGCGCTGGCGCGGGCCGCGGAGCTGGCCCGCGGCGCGGTCGTCGCCCAAGGCTTGGCCAAGCGGGCCATCGACCAGGGCTTGGAGCGACCGCTCGACGACGGCCTCGCCCTCGAGCAGCAGCTGTTCGCCGACGTGTTCGACACCGAGGACGCCCGCATCGGCATCGCCTCGTTCCTCGAGCACGGCCCCGGCCAGGCCGACTTCGTCGGGCGGTAGG
>DASQUK010000128.1:0-5940 GCA_035641315.1 Acidimicrobiales bacterium
GGCAAACGGCGACGACCGGATGAGCGCGACGAGCGGCGACGACGAGTCCTGGCCAAACGTGCCCACACGTGTCGTTGCTGGCAGAGACGACCGGTTCTTCCCGCTCGAGTTCCAGCGCCGCGTCGCCGCCGACCGGCTGGACCTCGACGTCAATGCCCTCCCCGGCGGGCACTGCATCGCCCTCAGCCAGCCCGCCGCGCTGAGCACCTATCTGCTCGATCGGCTGACGCGAAGCGTCAGCCGATCAGGTCGTCGCGAGAGCCCACGCCGAACGCGGCTGGGCCGCGGTGGAGCCTTGCGCACCCGCGCAGTGTTAGCTCCTGTGAGCGCGACGTAACGACGGCTCGGGTTGCGCACCCACGACGACGAAACTGTCCCAGAATATGTGCCCCCATAATCGTCGGCTGCCGTCGTCAGCGGCATCCCGGAAGTGCCGTTCGGGGCCAGCCATCGTGTCCGGCCGAGGCGTTCCCGCTGCTCAGGCCAAGCCGCAACCGTGAGATCGAAGTTCGGGGAGACCTTCAGCGCTTGGCGTTGCCGCTGACCCTTGCATTAGCCGTGCGCGACGCCGTCCTTGTGGTACGGCCCGTGGATCAGGGGCGAGTGGCAGCGATCGTACTGCTCGGTCCCCATCCGCGAGATCCGTCATCGCACCGCGGTACGTCGGCGTGCCTTCGGCATCAGCAGACGTCCTCGATCCACCGATCGCAGATCGGACAGAAGTGAGGTGGCAGGTGCAAGTCAGCCGTCTGGCCCGACCGCAGCCTGAACGCCCGCTACCGGCGACTCATGTGCAGTGCCGGCCGACACCCCACCACGACCAGGTCCGCCACACGAAGGCGACGGGCCGAACGCGACCTCACGGTCGCGGATCGCCCTGCAAGTCGGGGTGATTGACCAGGGGGTCTCCGGGTAGTTGCCTGGGAAGTGACCTTCGGAGAAGGCGATGGCACGAGCGCGTGATCCGGTTGCCATACTCGGCATTGGCACGATGGGCCACGGGATGGCGGCCAGCGCCTTGCGGGCCGGCATTCCGACGATCGTGTGGAACCGCAGCCGGGAGGCGACCCGCGATCTCGCTGGGCTGGGCGCGGAGGTCGCGGAGAGCGCGGCCAGCGCGGTGGGGCGAGCCGCGATCGTCGTCACGATGGTGACCGATGCCAACGCGGTGATCTCGATTGCGCGCGACGAGGGAATGTTGTCGGCTCTCGCTCCGGGCGCGATCTGGGCACAGATGAGCACGATCGGCGTGCGCGGGACCGATTCGGTTGTGGCGCTCGTTGAGCGAGAGCGTCCCGACGTCGCCCTCGTCGACGCGCCGGTCTCGGGAAGCAAGGACCCGGCAGAGCAGGGCGAGCTGACGATCTTCGCATCGGGGCCTGACGGGGCCCGCGCGCGTGTGACGCCTCTCTTCGACGCGCTTGGCCAGCGCACGATCTGGGTGGGTCCGGTCGGTACCGGAACGCGAGTGAAGGTTGTGAACAACACGTGGCTTGCCTTCGGCGCGGAAGCGGTTGCCGCGTCGGTGGCGCTTGCTCATCGGTTGGGGCTGGAGACCGGGACGGTGCTCGACGCGCTCGGTGGCGGGCCGCTCGTGTCGTCGTGGCAGGCGGCGAAGCTGCAACGGATCGCCACAGGCGACTTTTCGCCGCAGTTCGCGCTGCACCTCGCGCTCAAGGACGTGCATCTCGCGCTCGAGGCGGCGGGCGACGACCGGTTTGCCGCGCTCGGCTGTCTGGCCGGCGAATGGCAGCGCGCCGTCGAGCTGGGGTTCGGCGACGAGGACCTCACGGTCGTCGAGCGGGCGCTCGACCGGCGGGGAGGCACGCGATGACCCTGTTCGGTTACACGATGATGTGCGAGCAGGCCGGTCCGAGGCAACTGGTGCGCGACGTCACCCTGGCCGAGGAAGCCGGCTTCGATTTCGCGGTCATCAGCGACCACTACTTCCCGTGGCTCGACTCCCAAGGCCACGCCCCGTACGCGTGGAGCGTGCTGGGCGCGGCGGCGCAGGCGACCGACCACATTCCGTTGATGACGTACGTGACGTGCCCGATCCGCCGCTATCACCCCGCGGTCGTCGCGCAGAAGGCGGCGACAGTGCAGCTCCTGTGCGACGGTCGGTTCACACTCGGGCTGGGCGCGGGTGAGAACCTCAACGAACACATCGTCGGAGGACGCTGGCCGATTGTGGGTGTGCGCCACGAGATGCTCGAGGAGGCCGTCGAGATCATTCGCGCGTTGTGGCAAGGCGGCACCGTGACGTATCGCGGCAAGCATTTCGACGTCGAGTCCGCGAAGGTCTGGGACCTGCCGGACTCCCCTCCGCCGATCGGCATCGCGGTGTCGGGGCCGCAGAGTGGTCGTCTGGCGGGACGGCACGCCGACGTCATGATTGCGATCGAGCCGCGGGCGGAGCTCGGCAGGATGTTCGACGATGCCGGAGGCGCGGGCAGGCCGCGGGTCGGCCAGATCGGGTTGTCATACGACCCCGATCCGCAGGTCGCAGTGAAGCGGGCGATGGACCAATTTCGGTGGTTCACCGGGAGCTGGCGAGTCAACGCCGAGCTCCCGGTGCCCGCGTCGTTCGACGCCGCATCCAAGACCGTCCGCCAGAAGGACGTCTCGACCCAGATGCCCTGCGGCCCCGACGTCCAGCGACACGTTGCCGGTATCCGCGAGTTCGAGAACGCGGGATTCACACACGTTGCGTTGGTACAGGTCGGCGCGGATACGCAGGAGCAATTCATCAGCTGGGCGGCGACCGAACTGCTGCCCGCACTACGCACGTCATGAACCGCTCGCGGGACTCCTGACTACGCGTCCTGCTCGGCGGATGGCAGTCGCGAGTTGTGCAAGGTCCAGTCGTCTCTATCAACGCCAGCCGATCCGCTCAAGGCATACCAGTCCGCGCGGCGAACGGACCAACGCCACCCCAACAGAAACGAGCAGCCAATGACTTCAACCACCGCCGCCCCCACTGTTCGCCGCGGCCGCGAGCTGCTGCGCGATCCCCGTTGGAACCGCGGCACGGCGTTCAGCGTCGAGGAGCGCGCCTTGCTCGGGCTCGAAGGGCTCCTGGCGGCGGCGGTGCTGACGTTGGAGGAGCAGGCACGCCGCTCCTACGAGCAGTACCGGTCGCAGGCGACCGATCTGGCGAAGAACGAGTTCCTGGCTGCATTGCACGACCGTAACGCGATCCTCTACTTCGAGCTGCTCGGCGACCACCTGAAGGAGATGCTGCCGGTGGTCTACGACCCCGTTGTGGCGCAGGCGATCGAGCGCTACAGCCACGAGTTCCAGCGGCCGAGCGGCGTGTACCTGTCGGTTTGATGATCCCGACGGCGTGGAGCGGGCGCTGCGCAACTACGGGTTGAGCGGCGACGACGTCGATCTCCTCGTGGCGTCCGATGCGGAGGTGATCCTCGGCATCGGCGACTGGGGAGCCGATGGCATCGCGATCTCCACGGCCAAGCTCGCCGTGTACACGGCCGCCGCCGGCATCGATCCCGACCGTGTGATTCCCGTGCTGCTCGACGTCGGCACCGACCGCGAGACGCTGCTCAATGATCCGTTGTACGTCGGCAACCGGCACGCCCGGGTGCGCGGCGATCGCTACGACGCGCTCGTCGACGCCTACGTCGAGGCGGCGAGCCGGCTGTTCCCGAACGCGCTGTTGCACTTCGAGGACTTTTGGGGCCTCGAACGCGCGCCGCATCCTCGACCGTTACCGCGACCGCCCACCGCGTCTTCAACGACGACATCCAAGGCACCGGCGGGATCACCGTCGCGGCGATGCTCGCCGCGGTGCGCGCCGCGCTCCCGCGCTCCCGGCCGCACGACCAGCGCGTCGTCATCTTCGGTGCAGGCACGGCTGGCATCGGCATCGCCGACCAGATCCGCACGATCATGATGAACGACGGGCTTTCGGAGCAGGATTGGCCGGTGTCGATCTCGTGCTGGCGGCGCCAGTTGTAGATCGTCCCCGACCTTGCGGTCGGCGATGTCGGCGTAGACGAGTGTCATCTTGAGATCCCGGGGGCTTGGAGGTGGGAGCGATGAGCCTTGACCCCCCCTTGCCACACACTCACTCTCGTCCATTGGTCACTTCCGGTGTCGCGATCGGTCATCTCTCTGACCGCCACCGCGGCGCCGATGTGACCACGAGAACGCCGATGTGCAACATCCGAACGCAACTCCATCCGCCGATCGCAATCCCGGCGCGGTGTGCGGCTCGCCGGTGTCGCGCGGCAAATCGCCTGCCCGCGCCGACGATGAGGGGCTGGGAGTGCCGTCGAGCCGGCGTTCTAACGGCACGGGATCGCCAAGCGGACGACGTGTCGACGCACCCGCCGGGCGAGGTCGAACACGGTCCTGCTCAAGCAGATTGTCATCGACTGTCACCATCCGGCTGGGGCGAGGTTCTGGGTGGCGGCCTCGATGGCTTCGTGGTCCGCAGCTACGACTGTGGCGGCATCGCGAACCTCGCGTCTTGGGCCAGCATGGCGAGGAGCACGGCGCGTTGTCTCGCCGGGAGGTGTTGCAGTCGCCGGCTCGACCGACGTCGCGCTGGTCGTCGACCGCCCTCCCCTGTGGGGCAAGGCGGAGGCGGTCACCGACGCTGGAGGACCGAGAAGACCGCTCCCTCTGGGTCGTTGAGCACCGCGACGCGGCCGACATCCGCGCGGTCAAACGGAGCGACGGACACCGAGCCTCCGAGTTGGCCGACGCGACCGACGATCTCGTCGATGTCAGCGACGGCGAAGTAGAGCATCCAATGCGGCGGCACGTCCTCGGGCCACAGCTGGTTCGTGTGCATGCCGGCGACAACCTGGTCGACGTCCGGAAGGAAGAACTCGGTGTAGGTCGCTGCTTCGGCAACGGTACGGGTCCGGCCTTCCCAGCCGAACACCGCGCCGTAGAAATCCTTCGCGGCGTCGATGTCGCGGCACGACAACTCACCCCAAGTGAAGGAATTGGGTTCGTGCATACGGGACGCGGCGGGGTGCCTCTTCGGCTCCCAGAGCCCGAACCGCGCGCCGAGGGGATCGGTGCACACCGCGAGGCGGCTGACCTCGTCGATCTCCCCTAGCCAGATCGCGACCGTACCCCCATTGTCGACGACCACCTGAGCCGTCTCGTCAGCCTTGTCCACCGACATGTACATCGCCCACACCGGATCTGGCCCGGGCGCCAGGCTTCCGACGTCCCGGCCGTCAAGAACGAAGACCCACCAATGGGACGCATCCTCGAGGGGGCGATGCCGGGCAAGCGCCGTCCAGCCGAAGAGGCCGCGGTAGAACTTGCTTGCCGCCGTCGTGCCGGCGACCGTCTCGAGGTTGACCCAGACCGGAGTGCCGGGGGAGTACCTGCGGGCACGTCGCATGACGCCCTCCAATCTAAGGAGTCGCGCGCATTGGTGCTCATGGCGGATTGGTGAACCTATGGGGGGCGCCGAACGTCTGGCCGACATCGAGCCCGCGGGGAGATGCCGCCAGAGATGGACCAGGAACTCCTGCTCGACCTTCTGCTCGGGCCCCTTTGGTATCGCCTCCTGGTAAGCGGTGCGCCCATCACACCAGCCGCTGCACGCTCGGTCGCCGAACTCGTGCTCACAGGCGCATTATCCCGACCGTCCCCGCCCTAGGTCGGGTGCGTGCCAAAAAGCGCAAACGTGACCGGGCCGCAAACTTCGAACTTCCGACGTGCTCCCGGACGGGCGAAGGTAGCGACGCCCGTGGCCGCCGCTGAGACGTCGGAGCGCCGTCTCACTGACAACGTCAGTTGGCTGTGTCCTGCCACGGGTAGGTGACGGTGATTCGACGATTCGCCCTACAGCCCGATGCTCCGTGCGATCGCCCTGGTGTCGGCGCGTTCGAGGTTGGTGCGGGCGGTGACGAGGCGGTCGCGGTACCAGAGCCAGGTTTGGCCGTCGGTGGC
>DASQUK010000129.1:0-10689 GCA_035641315.1 Acidimicrobiales bacterium
TCGAAATGCACGCACGCGGCGGACTCACTACACACCGCGTATCGTCAGTGGCAGTCGGCTGGCGTCGCCAAGTGACGAGGCACCGACTGGGGGCGCGGTGGCACAGGAATCAGGCCAGCCGCTGCGGGAACGTCCGGACGAGCTGTCGATCCTCGCTGCCCTGCTCGGCGACCTCGCCGCCGGCCGCGGATCGATCCTGGTGGTCGAGGGGGCTCCGGGAATCGGAAAGAGCCGCATTCTCCGGGAGGCGCGGGCGCTGGCGGCGGCCTCAGGGATGAGCGTGGCGGCCGGGCGCGGCGAGGAGATGGGGGCGGTGGCACCGCTGACCCCCCTGCTGATGGCGCTGGCGAGCGGCGAAACGCCGGTAGTGCGGCCACAGGAGCTCGAGCGCTCGAGCGCCCGGGTGACCAACGCTTCTGGCTCCTCGAGGAGCTTGCCGAGATCCTCGAAGTCCGTTCTCGTAACGGGCCGCTCACGCAGCTCCGCTGGATGCCTCCGTGTTCCCATGCACTCCATCCTCTCTCCAAGAGATGGAGCCTCCACGGAACCCGGGGCGGTTCAGTGTGGAGTGGTTTGGCTCCCTCGACTTCGGATGCTGGACGTATACGCCATGGTCCTCTTGCGGCACTCTTCTTCGCACCGTGCTATCCCCCTGCTCCCCCCCGACTTTGAGCGGCGCCCGGCCGAGGTTTAGGCGCGGACTGCTTGGGTGGGGGTTGCCAGGGCGGCCGGTAGGGCGGTGCGGGCTTTGACGTCGAGCTTTTGGAACACGTGGGTGAGGTGGCCCTCGACGGTTCGGGAAGTGACGAAGAGCGTTTGGGCGATCTCGCGGTTGGTGAGCCCTTCGGCAGCCAGTTCGGCGATGCGGCGTTCGCTGGCGGTGAGCGCCTCGAGACCGCTGAGCAGCACCCGGCGGGGCCTGGCCCCGGTGGCGCGCAGCTCCGTCTCGGCCCGTTGGGCTAGCGCTCCGGCGCCGAGGTGGCGGGCGGTGTTGATGGCTGGGCGCAGCAGTTGGCGGGCCTCGACGCGGCGGTTGCTGCGACGCATCAGGGCGCCGAGGTCGGCCAGGGCGCGGGCCTCTTCGAGCCGGGTGTCGGGTCCGGCGAGTACCTCGATCGCCTCGCGCAGCAGGGTCTCGGCACGTTGTCCGCCGGCTACCAGCCCGGCGGCGCGCAGCGCCACCCCGAGGGCGCGCGGGGCGCCGAAGGCACGGGCCAACTCGACTTCCTCGTCGCTGAGGCGTCGGGCCGTGTCCGCTTCACCAAGAGCCAGGGCGGCCAGGGCGGCGTCGGAACGCCAGGGCAGGTAGCACGGGCTGATGGCCCCGGTCCCGATGGCGATCTCACCGACCGCCCGAAGGTCGTCGAGTGCCTCACCGAAGCGGCGTCGAGCGAACAGCAGGCGGCCCCGGGCGTGGCGCAGTGTGATCGCCGTCACAGAAGTGCCGGCGAGGTCGGCCCCCGAGCGCTCGAGGGCCCGCTCGGCCTCGTCGAGGTCGCCTCGTTCGACCAGCACGTCGACCAGTACGCCCATGGCCAGCGGAACGTACAGCGGCGGAGGCGGCCGACCGAGGGCGTCCCGCAGGGCACGTACATCAGCCTCGGCGGCGGTGAGATCGCCACGCCGCAGGGCGAGGTAGGCCCGGTGCGCCAATACTGCGGGAAGGATCATCCCGTTCGCTGCGGCCAAGGCCTCGATCACGGCGGCGTCGAGCAGCACCCGGGCTTCGTCGAAGTGCTCGGCCCAGTACAGGGCGATCACAGCGCTCGGGAACCAGGGCGGGTCACCGGGCTCGGGCAGCGGCCGCGGGCCGGCGGCGATGGCCCGGCGGGCCAGGTCGGCCACCTGGGCGGCGGGCTGGTTGGCCAGCGCGGCCACAAAGGCTGCCGACGCCAAGACGTGGCGGGGGACACCGCGCTCCGCGGCCAGTACGAGCAGGGCACGGGCCCGGTCGCCTACCTGCGGGGCGGTAGTGGCGTCGATCATCCCGCAGTTGACCGCCATGGCCTCCAGCACCAAACGGCCATCGACGTCGCGGCGGTCGAGGTGGCTGGCGACGCCATCGCATACCTCGACGGACTCGGCCAGCCGCTGATGGAAACGCAGCGCATTGGCGAACCACAATGCGGCCGCGGTTCGCGTCGTGTCGTCGCGAGCTGATTCCACCGCCGCTTCGAGGTGGTCGTGCCAGCCAGCCTGGCCGGCGCTGAACTCGGCCGTGCCGAGCTCCAGCAACAGGCCTGGCCCCACCTCGCGTGACGGGGGCTCGGACAGGGCCCGGCGCAGGTAGGCGGTCGCCGACTCCGGCGCACCCCTCGCCGACGCCTCCCGGGCGGCGGCCCGCAGCTGCTCGACCGTCCAGTCGTCGCCCGCCGGGGCCGTGGACAACAGGTGTTCGGCCACCCGGGCCCCACCGGCGTGGGTTTCAGAAAGCAGCATGGCGGCGCGCGCGTGCGCGTCGGCGCGCTCGACCACCGCCATATCGCGATACACAGCGGCGCGCAGGAGGGGGTGGGCGAAGCCAAGCGGAGCCTCCTCCAGCACGCCAGCCCGGACCAGCAGGTCGGCGGCCCTGGCCGCATCGGAGAGTTCGAGTCCCGCCAACCGGGCCGCCTGGTCCAGCTCGGCCCGCTCCAAAACGGCCACCGCCCGAGCCAGGCAGGCGGCATCAGGACCCAGCCGTTCGAGGCGCAGCATCACCCAGCGCTCCAAATCGTAGGTCGCGAGGTTGTGCACGGTTGCCGCCGAGGCGGTGACCGGGGCGATGCGTTCCTCTCGCAGAGCCTCGATCAGGGTGCGGACGAGGAACGGGGTCCCGCCGGTCGCCTCCCAGCAGGCCGCCGCGAACTCGGGCTCGGGCTCGACCCCCAAGCCGGCCGCCACCAGCGTGGCCACCCCCCTCGGGGTGAGCGGCCCCACCGTGACCACCTCGGTCGCCGGGTCCATCGTCAGGGCGGCCAGCAACTCCCGACTCGCTCCGGCCTCGGCCGGCCGAGCTCCGAGCAGCACCGCGGCATGCAGCTCCTCGAGGCGCGGCAATAGGAAGGCAAGAAAGCGCAGCGACGCAGCGTCAGCCCAATGGGCGTCATCGACCACCAGCGCCAGGGGGCGCTCGGTCGCCAGGTTGGCGCAGAGCCAGTACAGGCCGTGCAGCACCGCGAACGACGGGTCTGGGGCGAGCGGCGCCGTCGCAACTGCCCCGCCTTCCAGGCCAGGAAGGCCCAGCAGACGGGCCGCCACCCTGGGCGGCCCCTCCAACAGCCCGGCCCGCTCCTCCACTGACGCCCCTGCCACCACCGGCTCGACCAGTTGGCGCACTACCCCGAACGCAAACTCCCGTTCCAGCTCGGCGCCGCGTGCTCGCAGCACCCGGAAACCATCGCGCTCTGCGGTATCCCGGCCGGCCGCCAACAAGACCGTCTTGCCGATCCCAGCCGGCCCTTCGACGACCAGCGCACCTCCGTCGCCTTGCTGCGCCCGGTGCAGACACCCCCCGATCCGCTCCAACTCTCGATCACGCTCGAGCAAGAGACCATCGCGCTCACCCTTGGACGAGGCCACAACCCCAACCCTACGTCGCGCCTGATCGGACCGCCCGAGGGACCGACCCCCGCATCCGGGCCCGGCATTCACCTCGAACCGGACGGCGCCCACGTCGAAAGTCAGGGGAGATGGTCGGGGGGTATCCCGGTGCGAATACGGGGGCGGCCGATCGACCATGGACTCAGCATCAAGAGAACCTGACGGCGGGGAGCATCAAGCTCGACGCCGACGCGGTCCGCCGCCTGTCGTCGGAGGGCGGTCGGCCGAAACAGTTGTCGACGCAATGAGGTTGCTTACACGATGAGTGAGATGAACGACTGGAACGCCAAGATCATCGGCGAGTTCCGCGCCAACGAGGGCACGGTCGGAGGACCGTTCGAAGGCGCGAACGTGCTCCTCCTCCACACGCGCGGCGCCAAGACCGGCAAGGAGCGGGTCAACCCCGTGGCGTACCAACGAGTGGGCGACGACGTCGCCATCTTCGCTTCCAAGGGGGGCGCCGACACCAACCCCGACTGGTTCCACAACCTCAAGGCCAATCCCGTGGCGCTGGAGGCGGCATCCAAGACCGAAGGAGAAAGAGGCAATGACAACAACGAACATGCATCTCGCGATCGTCATCGGCAGCACCCGCGAGGGACGCTTCGGCTCCACCGTCGCCCGCTGGTTCGTTTTCCAGGCCGAAGCCCGACCCGAGTTCGACCTCGACGTCATCGATCTCGCCGACCTCGAACTGCCCGCGGTCCTGCGGCGCACCCCCGATCCGATCGTCGTCAGTCATCGGGAGCGCCTCGAGCGAGCCGACGCGTTCGTGATCATCACCCCCGAGTACAACCACGGCTACCCGGCGTCACTCAAGCAAGCGATCGATCTGGCTCTCCCCGAGTGGCAGGCCAAGCCCGTGGCGTTCGTGTCCTACGGCGGGATCGGCGGCGGTTTGCGCGCCGTCGAGCAGCTCCGCCAGGTCTTCGCGGAACTGCACGCGGTGACGATCCGCGATTGCGTCAGCTTCCACAACGCGTGGGCGTCGTTCGACGCCGACGGCTGGCTGCAAGAGGAAACCGGCGCCGACCGTGCGGCCAAGACCATGCTCGACCGGCTTGCCTGGTGGACCCGCGCCCTGCGCGCGGCCCGCGAGGCCGACCCGTACGCGGCGTGATGCGCGCGGTTCTCGCCAAGGACCCCGGCCCGCCCGAGGTCCTGTCGGTCGTCGACCTGCCCGACCCCGAGCCGGCCCCCGGTCAGGTAGTCGTCGCGGTTGACGTGGTCGCCGTGTCCTTCATCGACACGCAGTTGCGGGCCGGGAAGGAAAGGCAACGAATCCAACTGATAAGGAGATGAGACAAATGGTCGCCAAGAATAATGAAATGGAAAACGTTGCGAGCGTCGCAGCTCTGTCCGCCGGCGTCGCAAAAGGCAAGCAAGCGATCACCGTGCCGGCCGCCGACCTCAAGTGGGAGGAGATGCATCCCGGCTCACCCGTTCAGTTTTCGGTCTTGTGGGGCGACCACAAAGAAGGTCCGTTCGGCATGCTGCTGAAGCAGCCAGGCGGCGGGTTCGAGGCAGGCATGCACACTCACGCGACGGACTACCACGCGGTATTGGTGCAGGGGACCTGGATCCACACAGTCGAAGGCGACAGCAGCGCCCCGAAGGAACTGACACCGGGGTCGTACGTTTTTCAGCCGGCCTGGCAGTTCCACAACGAAAAGTTCCTAGGTCCTGAAGACTGCATCGTCTACATCAGCCAACTCGGCAAGGCCGACTTCATTGCAAAGGCGAGCCACGATTCAGGCGTTCCGAGTGAGGACACGCAGGTCGGTGACTAGGCGTCGTCCCCATCGAGTTGCACAAATGTCGACGGCGGCTATCGGTCGTGCAGTTGCAGAGTCTGGGACGGAGCTCACTGATCAGCGTGGACTGCCTCGCGGCCTCGCCTGTGAACTCGGACCCACTGGCATCACGTTCAACACCGTCCAGCCCGGTCACGTGGATACCGACGCGAATCCACTCGCGGGAGTTTGCCGACACCATGCGGTCGTGGGGTTGGCCACTACCGCCAACCCCACGACGTCGCCGATGCCGTGACGCTTCTGACGAGGGCCGAGGCGCGGTTCGGGCACACGGCCAACTCGCCGATGTCGACCGGCCGCTCCGCGACGAAACGATCGCTGCCGACGTCGCCGAACTCACCGCAACCTCGGGCTCACCACCGCCGACTTCGTCGGCTACAGCATGGCGGGCAGCCTCTGTGGAGCGGACGACGGGACTCGAACCCGCGACCCTCGCCTTGACGAAGTGATACCGACTTCAGCTGGAGACCACTACAACCCCTCGGCCCCAACGCCGACACTCGTGACCAGCCGCCTCGAGGAGTTCAACGACCCACCGCGTGCTCGGCGACGTCACCGCGGTGCACATACTAGGGAGTACGAATGGGTAAGCGGGGCTACCAGCCGATAGAGGATTACGGCATCATCGGCGATCTCCACACGATCGCGCTCGTCGGCGTGGATGGCTCGATCGACTTCCTCTCGTTCCCGCACTTCGACTCGCCGACCGTGTTCGCCGCGCTCTTGGACGCCGGACGCGGCGGTCGGTTCCAGATCCGGCCGTGCCTCCACGACGGCAGCCAGAAACAGATGTATCTACCGGACACCAACGTGCTCATCACGCGCACGTTGGCGTCCGATGGCGTCGCCGAGGTCTCCGACTACATGCCCGTCGGCATCGACGAGGCCAAGCACTTCCATACCCTCGTCCGTCGGGCCAAATGCGTGCGGGGCAGGGTGGCGTTCGACCTGATCTGTGAACCGCACTTCGATTACGCGCGTGCTGACCACACGGTTGAGCAGCACGACAGCGACGTCGTATTCAACTCCCGAGGTAGCGACAAGCTCGCACTTCGGCTGCGCGCGTCGGTGCCGGTGCGAATCGAAGACGGCGCCGTGGTCGCCCGGTTCACACTCTCCGCCGGCGAGACGGCGGCGTTCGTCCTCGAGCAAGCGAACCCCGAGGGAGCAGAGAGGGAGAGCCCATCCGCCGCCCCCAACTTCGTCGCCGAGTCGTTCAAGGCGACGGTCAACTTCTGGCGCGCCTGGCTCGGGCACTCGCAGTACACGGGCCGGTGGCGCGAGATCGTGCACCGGTCGGCTTTGCTGCTCAAGCTCTTGGTGTCGGACACGCACGGTTCGCTGGTCGCCGCTGCGACGTTCGGGCTCCCCGAGGAGCTGGCCGGCGAGCGCAACTGGGACTACCGCTATACGTGGATCCGTGACGCGTCTTTCACGCTCTACGCCTTGATCCGGCTCGGTTACACGTCGGAGGCGGGACGGTTCATGCGCTGGATCGAGACGCGCTGCATGGATCTCGACCCCGACGAGCCCCTGCAGATCATGTACGGCAACGACGGTCGCAAGGAGCTGCCCGAGGAGATCCTCGCCCACCTCGAGGGCTACCGGGAGTCGGGGCCCGTGCGCATTGGCAACGCCGCCTACGCGCAGCTCCAACTCGACATCTACGGCGAGCTCATGGACTCGATCTACCTCTACAACAAGTACGGCGAGCCCATCTCGTACGACCTGTGGGCGAGCCTCGTGCGCCTCGTCGACTGGGTCGCCGGGCACTGGCACCTGCCCGACGAGGGCATCTGGGAGGTGCGGGACGGGCGGAAGGAGTTCCTGCACTCGCGCCTCATGTGCTGGGTGGCGCTCGACCGGGGCATCCGCCTCGGCGAACGGCGTTCGTTCCCATATCCGCACGAACACTGGCGCGCGTGTCGCAACGAGATCACCAACGACATCCTCACCAACTTCTGGGACCCAATGCGCGAGACGTTCGTGCGGCACAAAGGCGCGAGCACTGTCGACGCGTCGAGCCTGCTTATGCCATTGATGAAGTTCATTAGCCCGACCGACCCTCGGTGGCTGTCGACGCTCCAGGCGATCGAGGAGGACCTCGTCGAGGACTCGCTGGTGTTCCGGTATCGCGGGGACGCCACACACGACGGCCTCATGGGCGCAGAAGGCACGTTCAGCATGTGCTCGTTCTGGTACGCCGAGGTGCTTGCCCGCGGCGGCGACCCCCAAAAGGCGCGCTTCGTCTTCGAAAAGATGCTCGGCTACGCCAACCACCTCGGCATCTACGCCGAGGAACTCGGCCCCCACGGCGAACACCTCGGCAACTTCCCCCAGGCGTTCACGCATCTCGGGCTCATCAGCGCGGCCCACGCCATCGACCGAAAGCTCGCCGACGCCGGCTGGGTCGGCTGAGCCGTGACCGGCATGACCCCTTCGCCGCATCCGCATCAGGCGCGCAGGGCGGTGCCGGCATCAGTAGCAAGGCGATGCTGCCGCGACGATCTGTTGGTTTGTGGAGCGGACGACGGGATTCGAACCAGCGACCCTCACGTTGGCAAGGTGGAGTCACTTTTCGCTGGAGACCGGTGGAACCGCTGGAGTCCGCTCCACTTGGAGTAGCAGATGGAGCAGCAAGCGCCGTCGAGGCCTGCTCCGGCTCGCTCTGGCCGACGGCGGAACAATCATCGCCGAGGTCGCCGATGGCCCGGTTGGTGTGCTCGTGCTCAACCCGTCCCCCGACCGGTTCGTCATCGAGAACGTCGCCGTCCATCCCGCGCAGCGTGGAGCCGGCCTCGGGCGAGCCTTGCTCGATCTCGCCGAAGTAGAGGCGCGACGTGCCGATCACGACCGCATCCACCTGTACACGCACGAGCAAATGATCGAGAACCTCGCCATCTACACGAAGCGCGGTTATCGCGAGGACGAACGCCGATCCCAAGGCACGTTCGATCTCGTGTACATGAGCAAGGCCCTGAGATGACCGCGTCCAAGCCGTCAACGAGTGAGGGCAACCCAACAACGACGCTGCCCGAATGGCCCGTCAGGACCATCGCGGTCTTCGTCACCGTAGACCAAGGCCCGCACGCGATACCTGTCTCGGCACCGGTTCGTGCCGATGGCCACACCATCCTGCTGAGCCTGTACCGCTCCCAGGACTCGCTGGCTCGATTGCGCCGTCACCCGGAGGTCGCGCTGACTGTCCTCGCCGAGGGGAACATTGCCTTCACGGCACGGGGAACGGCACGCGTCATCGACGAGCCGATGACCGATGCACCGGACTACGCGGCTGTCGCGATCGACGTCACCGACATTGACGATCACCGCCAAGCCGCGTTCACCGTTGAAGCCGGCGTCGAGCGCAAGTGGATCGACGAGAACGAGAAACGCGCCATGGGCATGCGGACGAAGGCTCTTCAACAGCTCGCGGCTGGCAGTGATCGGACGGAGTCCTGATTGGGAGGCCGAGAATTCGATAGAGATGCTTGATCACACACGACGGCACTTCGACGCGACGCCGACGGAAACGAGATCCCCCAGGACGACGGCTACTGCAGGCACCGATGACAGTGACGAGCGAGAGGACGAGTGGCATGACCGAGCAGAGCGAGACGACGAGAGCGTCGCAGGACCAGGTCGACCTGGCGAGTGGCATGAGCGAGCAGAGCGAGCGCCGGGTAGTCGCCTGGGCGAGCGTGTCGATGGACGGCTTCACGAGCGGTCCTGGTGGCCCCGCGCAGGACCAGTGGCTCTATGAGCACGCCGGCCAGGAGCAGACGTCCTCCTACTTCGAGGGGATCTGGAACTGGAATAGGCAGGTGTTGGGCGTTGACCTGGTGCGACCACCTCGACCCCGACCAGGTGAAGGGCTTGGCCGAGCAGATCCGGAACGACCACGGCCACCTCGACTTGCTCGTCAACGACATCTGGGGTGGCGAGCTGCTCAAAGGCGGCCCGACGCGAGTACGGGTTTACCGACGTCGATGGCTCACCCAACTCTTGGACCTTCTCATGTTGTGCGGTTGGTACGACGCCGTCAGGTTCGCCGCGAACGGGGCTCGCGTCGCCCTCAAACCGAGGGCCGCTCGAATCGCTGACATCACGGATCCTCCTTCAAGCCCTGCCGAGAGAAGGGGTCGACGACGATGACCGCACAACGTGCACCGTCGGCGCGGGCTCGCTTGCGCTTGTGCTGCTCCTGCGCCGGTTCGCGCCGCTGGTTCCCGGTTCGCTGGTCGCGGTGGTGCTCGGGATCGCGGCGGTCCAAGTCCTCGATCTCGACGATCACGGCGTCGCGATCGTCGGTCAGATCGACAGCGGACTGCCGTCGTTCGGCTTCCCGAGCGGCCTCGACTTCGGCGACCTGCTGGAGACCTTCGGCGCGGCGGTTGGGGTCATGCTCATCGGATTCGCCGAGGGCCTGGGCGCCGCCAAAACGTACGCCTCTCGCAACCATTACGACATCGACGCCAACCGCGAGCTGATCGGGCTCGGCGCCGCCAACATCGGCTCCGGCTTGGCGAGCGGCATGGTCGTCAACGGCAGCCTGTCAAAGACCGCAGTGAACGGATCCGCGGGTGCCCGGACACAGCTCGCGGGGGTTTTCGTGGCGGCGATGACGCTCCTGACGATGTTGTTCCTCACCGGGCTGTTCGAGGATCTCCCCGAGGCGACCCTGGCCGCCGTGGTCATCGCCGCGCTCGTCGAGCTGGTCGACATCCCGGCCCTCGTCGCCCTGTGGCGCCTCTACACCCGCCGGTTGGGGCAGATATACGGCGCCGCCGCTCGGCCTGACTTCATCGCCGCCGTCGCGGCCATGCTCGGTGTCCTCGTCTTCGAGACGCTTCCCGGGCTGTTCATCGGCATCGCGGTGTCGCTGCTCCTGTTGCTGTACCGCTCGTCGCGGCCCCACGTCGCTCTGCTAGGCCGCGTGCCGGGCACGCACGACCAGTACGCCGACCGCGCCCGACACCCCGAAAACCAGCCTGTCTCCGGTATCGGCATTGTGCGGGTCGAGAGCGGACTCTTCTTCGCCAACGCCGACGACGTGCGCCAAGCACTCCGACGACTCGCTTCTCAGCCCGGTACGCGCGCGCTCGTCCTCGACGCCGAAGCGATCCCCTTCGTCGACCTCACCGCGACACAAATGCGGTCCTCCTGACGCATCCGTGGGTCACGGGCGGCCCGGGAGAGCCGGTGGGTGACCGCCGAGGCTGAGCATGGCGAGGGCGATGAGAGGCTCGGCGCTGTGAAAGCCGAAAGCGACTCGGGTGATGAGCCGAATCTTGGT
>DASQUK010000130.1:0-25918 GCA_035641315.1 Acidimicrobiales bacterium
CCCGTGGCAGTCCGAGCGCCTGCCACCGCCATGTGGGCCAGCAGCTGGCCGCCGAAGACGACGCCACGCTCCCCGACCTCGTTGCGCCCCCGGAACCGCAACGGTTCGATCTCCTCGAGAGCCAGGTCCGACACCAGGTCACCCACCGACGCCATCCATCCCCTCCTCGTCTCCCGCCGTCTCGCTCTCAACAACCAAACGGACGTTTTGTAGGCTAGTGTGGCGACCCAGGGGGGTTGGCATGAACTTCGAGGGGCACCGGTGCAGCTCGAGCCGTTCCTGATCGATGTCGGTGAGCCGGTGCTCGAGGAACTGCAACGGCGCTTGGCACTCACCCGCCTGGCCGACGAGCCCGACGGCGCCGGGTGGGACTACGGCACCAGCGCCGCGTACCTGCGGGAGCTGGTCGAGCACTGGCGCACCGCGTTCGACTGGCGCGAGCAGGAACGGCGGCTCAACGCCCTGCCGCAGTTCCGTGCGGTGGTGGACGGCGTGCGAGTTCACTTCGCGCACCAGCCGGGTCGGGGCCCCGATCCGCTGCCGATCGTGCTGGTCCACGGCTGGCCGAGCGGGTTCCCCGAGATGACCAAGCTGGTGCCGCTGCTGGCAGATCCCGCGGCCCACGGCGGCGATGCGGCCGACGCCTTCCACGTGGTCGTGCCGTCGCTGCCCGGCTTCGGGTTCTCGGGGCCGCAGCGCCGGGGCGTCGGTTACGCAGCTGCGGGCGCCGCCCTGTACCGGATCATGACCGAGGGCCTCGGCTACGACCGGTTCGCCGTCCACGGCACCGGTGCCGGCGTCTACCCCCTGGGTTGGATCGCCTTCGAGCACCCCGAGGCCGTCGTCGGCTACCACACCCACGATCCGGCCCTGATGCCGATCGCGCCGTTCGAGCCGCCCGCGCCCCCACCTACCGATGCCGAGCTGGCCGCCCGCGAGCGGTCGCGGGAATGGGCGGCGCGCGAGGGCGCCTACGCCGGGCTGCACCGCACCAAGCCGCAGAGCCTGGGCCACGCGCTGACGGACTCGCCGGCCGGACTGGCGTCGTGGCTGGTCGAGAAGCACCGGACCTGGAGCGACTGCCACGGGGACGTCGAGCGGCGCTACACCAAGGACGACCTGCTCACCAGCTGCACCATGTACTGGGTGACGGGGACCATCGCCTCGTCGCTGCGGGCGTACTACGAGCGGGTCCACGCCGATCCCGTGGTGCCGCCCGGCCGGCGCTTCGACGGCGTGCCCACCGGCGTGGCCATGCCCCGCTACGAGCCCAACTTCCCACCCCGGCGGGTGCCGCGCGAGACCGTCGAGCGCGCGCACGACCTGCGCCACTGGGTGGACCTGCCGAGCGGCGGGCACTTCGCCTCGTGGGAGGAGCCCGAGCTGGTGGCCGACAGCATCCGCACGTTCTTCCGCCCCCTGAGGCCGAGCGCACGCGAGGCCGGGGCCCGGAGCGGCCCGGCGCGAAGCGCCAAGAGCGGGGAGCATGTCGACACGTTGCCCGCCCCCCAACCACAGCTGGAGGCTGCCGATGGCTGACGACCAGGCCACGTTCGTGGTCCAGACCGCGCCGGAGCGCTACGAGCTGCGCCGGGCGCCGCTGCCCGACATCGGTCCCGACGAGGCCCTCCTGCAGGTCGAGGCGTGCGGCGTGTGCGGGACCGACCTCGAGGTGTTCGAGGGCGTG
Source organism: Acidimicrobiales bacterium (assembly GCA_035641315.1). Taxonomy (GTDB): domain Bacteria; phylum Actinomycetota; class Acidimicrobiia; order Acidimicrobiales; family VFJN01; genus DASQUK01. Next base: position 1,688 of record DASQUK010000130.1, read on the forward strand.
TCCCGCGTCCGGTTCCCCATCGTGCCGGGGCACGAGCCGTTCGGGCGCATCATCAGGATCGGCGACGGCGCCCGCCGCCGGTGGGCAGTGGACGAGGGCGACCGCGTGGCGGTGCACTCCACACTGACGTGCGGGCGCTGCCGCGCGTGCCGTGCCGGCCTGCGGGGCTGCACGGCACCCGAGTTCGCCGACAGCACCGTGTACGGGTTCCGCTCGCCCGAGGTGGCGCCCACGCTGTGGGGTGGGTTCTCCACGCACCTGTACCTGGCGCCCGAGGCCATCGTGGTGCCGATGTCGGACTCGCTGACCCTGGCGGCGGCCTCGCTGTTCAACGTCATGTCCAACGGTGTCGACTGGGTGTTCGAGATCGCGGGAGCCAGGGCCGGCATGTCGGTGGCCATCCTCGGGCCCGGACCCCGGGGCTTGGCCTCGGTGATCGCCGCCAGGGCCACCGGCGCCGGCCCCATCGCCGTGACGGGACTGGCCGCCGACCGGGATCGGCTCGCGCTGGCCCGGGAGCTCGGCGCCGATCATGCGCTCGAGGTGTCCGATGGCTCGGATGGCTCGCAGGGCGAGGACGGCACGGACGGCCCGGCGGCCTCGGTCGTCGAGCAGGTCGTGGACGCCCTCGGCCGTCAGCCCGACATCGTGATCGACTGCACGCCGATGTCGCTCAGCTCCGTCACCGATGCCGTGCAGATGGCGGCGCGCAAGGGCACCGTCGTCCTCGCCGGGCTGAAGGGGCCCGACGCCATGGCCCCGATCCCCGTCGACACGGTGGCGAACAAGCAGCTGACGATCCGCGGCGCGGTGTCGCGCTCGCTGCGGTCAATGGAGTTCGCCATCGAGCTGCTGGAGTCGGGGCGCTGGCCGTTCGAGCGCTTCGCCAGCCATGCCTTCGGGCTCGAGGACGCGCACGAGGGCGTGCGGGCGCTCACAGGCGAGAACCGCCCGATCCACGTTCGCATCGAGCCGGCGATGGCGAAGGTCGACGCGTGAGCACCGACAGCATCACTGAGGCCTGGCGGCCGGAGTCGATCCCCCGTCGCGTGCTGGAGAACGTCGTCGTGCTGGCCGAGGGCCTGCAGTTCCCCGAGGGCCCGGTCGCCCTGCGGGACGGCAGCGTCCTGTTGGTCGAGGTCGACCGGGCCACAGTGACGCGGGTGGGGCCCGACGGCGAGGTCGAGATCCTCGCGGCGTGCGACGGCGGGCCCAACGGCACCGCCATCGGGCCGGACGGCGCGGCGTACCTCTGCAACAACGGCGGGCGCTTCGCCAGCGGCAACTGGGACGGCGGCTGGGTCGATCGCCTCGACCTCGGCACCCGGCAGGTCGAGCGGCTCTACACGCACCACGAGGGCCGGCGCCTGTCGGGGCCCAACGACCTCGTGTTCGACAAGGCCGGTGGCTTCTGGTTCACCGACATCGGCAAGGTCCGGGGCCGCGAGCGCGACATCGGGTCGTTGTACTACGCCACCATCGACGGCGGCCGGCTGATCGAGGCCGCCCACCCGGTCGAGTCGCCCAACGGCATCGGCCTGTCCCCCGACGGGCGCACGCTCTACTACGCCGAGACCAGCACCGGCCGGCTGCGGCGCCGCTCGGTCACCGGGCCCGGGGAGCTCGAGCCCGCGGAGGGCCACGATCCCGCGACGCTGGTGTGCGGCCTGCCCGGCGACCAGCGCTTCGACTCGCTGGCGGTGGACACCGAGGGCAACGTGTGCGTGGGCACGCTCATCACGGGGTGCATCACGGTCGTGTCGCCCGACGGACGCACGGTGGAGCAGTGGTTCCTGCCGCCCGGGTTGGAGGACCACCTGCCCACCAACATCTGCTTCGGCGGCCCCGACCTCCGCACCGCGTACATCACGCTGGCCGGCACCGGGCGCCTGGTCGCGTGCCCGTGGCCGATCCCCGGCCTGCCACTGGCGTTCGACGCGTGAGGTGCGCCACCGTTCCCCCGAGGCGATGGGTTTCACGCCCGCTAGGGCGAGGCAATCGGTTTCAGATCTGAAACCTATGACCTCGTCCTCGCCTTGGCGAAACCTATGGCCTCGGGTTACGACCTGGTACCGCGACGCCGCCTGGCTCGGTACGGTCGACCTGGCTCGGGCGGCGGCCCGTCGTCGGCTCCCGCGGGTGGCGTTCGACTACGTCGACGGCGGCGCAGAGACCGAGCGAACCATGCGGGCCAACTGCGAGGCGTTCGAGACCGTGGGGTTCCGACCTCGCATGGGCTCCACCGTGGGGCTGCCCGAGCTGTCCACCACGGTGCTCGGCACCGAGGTGTCGCTGCCGCTCCTGCTCAGCCCCGTCGGTTTCACCCGCATGCTGCACCGTGATGGCGACGTCGCCGCCGCCCGGGCGGCCGATGCGGCCGGCACCCTGTTGACGCTCAGCTCCATGTCGGGCCACGCCATGGAGGACGTGGCGGCGGCGGCCGGTCGGCCCCAGTGGTTCCAGCTCTACTTCCTCGGCGGGCGGCCGGGGGCCGAGCGGCTCGTCGAACGAGCCGCGGCCTCGGGCTTCTCGACCCTGGCGGTCACGCTCGACACCCAGATCCCCGGCAAGCGCGAGCGCGACGTCCGGAACGGGTTCCAAGGCGCAGCGCGGGTGTCGAGCCGCAACGCCGTGCGCTTCGGTCCGCAGTTCGCCTGGCACCCCCGCTGGTTGGTCGACTTCGCCCGTGACGGCTTCCGCATGGAGGTCGTCAACGCCCGGCACGTGGGCGGCAACGGTCCCCTGGCCGTGGACGAGGCGCTGGCGGCCATGGCCGCCTACCCGCCCACCTGGGACGACTTCGCCTGGCTGTGCCGGCAGTGGCGCGGCCCGGTCGTCGCCAAGGGGGTGATCACCGGCGACGACGCCCGCCGGGCCGCCAACTGCGGTGCGGCGGCGATCATCGTGTCCAACCACGGCGGTCGCCAGCTCGACGGCATGGCCGCCACCCTGCCCGCCATGTTGGAGGTCCTCGACGCCGTCGGCGACCAGGTCGAGGTGCTGGTCGACGGCGGCGTGCGCCGGGGATCCGACATCGCCCGGGCCGTGGCCCTGGGCGCCAGGGCGGTGATGATCGGCCGGCCCTGGGCTTACGCCCTCGCCGCCGGCGGCCACGAGGGCGTGAGCCGAATCCTGGAGCAGTTCCGGGTCGACCTCGACCGTACCCTGCGACTCCTCGGCTGCCCCTCGGTCGCCGCCCTCGATCGCAGCTATGTGCAACTACCGGCCGGTTGGGGCCGCTGAGACCGACCCGGGAGGAGCCACCATGGCACTCAGCTACCGGATGTACGACGCCGACAACCACCTGTACGAATCGGCCGACGCCTTCACGCGCCACCTGCCGGCGCACCGCAGCCGGGACTTCTTCTGGGTGACCGACGACCGCGGCCACCGCCACATCATCGTGAACGGCCGGTTGTGGGACTACCTGCCCAACCCGACCTTCGACCCCATCGCCGTGGCCGGCTGCCTGCTCGACGTGTTCACGCGCGAGAAGTCGATGCTCGAGGCCAAGAACTCGGCCTACACGTTCGAGCCCCTCTCAAGCCGGCCCGAGTACCAGTATCGCGATCGCCGCATCGAGCGCCTCGACGAGCAGGGGATCGAAGCGGCCCTGCTGTTCCCGACGCTCGTGTCGGGCCTCGAGGAGGCCACCGGCGACAACGTGGACCTGACGGTCGACCTGCTGTGGTCGTTCAACCGCTGGCTCGACGAGGACTGGGGGTTCGCGCACCAGGGGCGCCTGTACGCCACGCCGGTCATCTCGCTGGCCGACCTCGACGCCGCCGTCGCCATGCTGGACTGGGCACTGGACCGGGGCGGCCGGGCCATCATGCTGCGGCCCTCGCCGGTCCCCACCCGCATGGGCATGCGCTCGCCCGCCGACCCGATGTTCGACCCGTTCTGGGCCCGATGCCAGGAGGCGGGCGTCCTCGTGTGCGGGCACCTGGCCGCCGACGGCTACCACCACTACTCCGGCGACTGGACCGGCGTCTACCAGATGCAGCCGCACAAGCCCCACGGCCCGTTCGCGTCGATCGCCACCCACGCCCGGGCGATCATGGACTTCTTCACCGCGATGGTGGTGCAGGGGGCGGTCACGCGGCACCCGCGGCTGCGCCTGGTCTCGGTCGAGAACGGGTCGGACTGGGTGGCGTGGCTGGTCGAGCGGTTCGAGGTCGAGTACTCCCGCTACCCGGGCTCGTTCCCCGAAGACCCGATGGAGGCGTTCGAGCGCTGCGTGTGGGTCGTGCCCTACTGGGAGGAGCCGATCCACGATCTGGCCGAGCTCGTCCCGGTCGAGCGGATCCTGGCGGGGTCGGACTTCCCCCACTCCGACGGCCTGCCCGAGCCGAAGCAGTTCGCCAAGGCGCTGACCGAGTTCCGCGACGACGAGGTGCGGCTGATCATGCGCGAAAACCTGCAGTCGATCCTGGCCGCGCCCTGATCAACTGCGGGCATGCCCGCGCGCTTCGGTTCCCTTCCCGCCAGTGCCGCGTGGCGGCTCCGGGACGCCCTCGAGGGGTTCGAGGTCGTGTTCCCGGAGTCGACCGGCGACGGCTACCGGCTCGACGGTTCGACAACGGCGGTCGAGGACGGCCAGCCATGGACGGTCCGCTACGAGATCGTGCTGGACGAGGCCTGGCGCACGCGGACGGCGCACGTGTGGGGACGATCGCCGAGGGGCGAGCACGAGGTGCGGCTCGACGTCGACGGCGAGGGGCATTGGCGCGTCGACGACGTGGCCGCGCCCCACCTGGACGGGTGCCGGGACGTCGACATCGAGTCGTTGGCCTGCACCAACACGCTGCCGGTCCACCGGCTGGCGCTCGGCGTCGGCCAAGAGGCCGACGCCCCCGCCGCCTACGTGCGCTGGCTCGACCTCCGCGTCGAGCGCCTGGAGCAGCACTACGTCCGGGTCGACGATGCCGGCACCCGACAGCGGTTCCACTACACCGCCCCCGTGTTCCACTACGACGACCACCTCGTCTACGACGGGTCGGGGCTGGTCCTCGATTATCCCGGCATCGGCACTCGGGTCCTGTAACGGCGCCGCCTAGCCGACCGGTCGGAACGCGGCCGACGCCGTGGTGACGACCCGATCGTCGTGACCCTCGTCGTGCAGCGACAGCCGACAGCCGATGCGCCCGAGGTCGCCGAGAGTCGCGGCGCCGCTGACGCGGAAGGGGCCGACCTTGCCGCGGGCCACGAACATGACGTGCCAGTCCTCCACCTGCAGGGCGTCGGTGCCCGCCCGTTGCGACGCGAGGTCCATGGCCGCCGCTTCGAGCACCACGTGGATGGGCCCGAGGTGCAGGGCGGCGTCGGGCGACGCCAGCTCGTCGCTGAGCGGGGGCAGCTCCCAGGCACCGTCGGGGCGGCGACGGGCGCCGAACACCCGGTGCAGCGGCGGCAGCGACGGGGAGTCCTCGATGTCGAGCGGCGGGTTGTCGACCGGCTCGAACCCGGGCGGCGGCTGGCCGATGCTCACCCCCATGCCCTCGGACAGCGCGATCACCCGCTCGGGGTGGGCGGCGTCGACGATCTCGGAGCGGCTGAACCCCAGCTGGCGGCCAACCCGGACGACGTCGCGCCGCACCTCGATCTCGGCGACGTCCCGGGCGTCGTCGAGGATGTGCAGCGACGCGATGACCGGGTTGGGCACGAACGCGTCGTCGGCCATGCCGCCGGACTCCGGCGAGGCGATGCACAACGGCGCCGCCATGACGCCGCCGGACGAGTTGCGCATGTCGTGGCGCAACCGCATCGTGTCGCCGCCGCCCTTGTCGAGGACCCCGTGGGACCTGCCCAGGTAGCGATAGCTGAGCAAGCCCGTCCAGCGCTGCTCGAACCGGTCCCAGTAGTCCTCGACCGGAACGTCGCGGATGTCCTCGGGCATGACGCCTTCCCCCTCGGAGCGGATCACTCCCTCACAACCAACCGGTTGGTCGTTGTGGGCGAGCCTACTTCGCCCGGAGCCGGGCGATGCCGGTAGCGTCGGTCCGATGCCGCTCGTGGGAACGCCGGTGGCCCGGCGCGAGGATCATCGCCTCCTCACCGGGGGCGCCCGCTTCATCGCCAACCTCGACCTGCCGGGAGCCCTGTGCGTCACCTACGTGATCTCACCGGTGGCGCATGCCGTCATCCGGTCGATCGACACCGACGCCGCCCGATCGGTGCGCGGCGTGGTCGACGTCGTGACGGCCGCCGACCTCGACCTCGGGCCGCAACCTCAGCTCAGCCCCGCCTATCCGCCGGCAATGGCCCGCCCGCTGCTGGCCGACGGCCGGGTCCGCTTCGTCGGTGAGGCCGTGGCCGCCATCGTCAGCGAGACGGAGGCCGCCGGTGAGGACGCCGCCGAGCTGGTCGACGTGGACTACGAGATCCTGCCCGCCGTCGTGGGCCTCGACGCCGCCGAGGGCGGCGAGGTCCTGCTGTTCCCCGAGGCCGGCACCAACGTGGTGACGACGCGGCAGGGCGGCACCGACACGACCGCGTCCGAGCTGTCGGCCTGCGAGGTGGTCATGTCGGCGACGTTGGTCAACCAGCGCCTGGCGCCATGCCCGCTGGAGGGCCGGGCCGGGGCGGCGCGCTGGGAGGAGGACGGGCGGCTGGTCCACTGGTCGTCGTGCCAGGGCGCCCATCCCGTGCGGGACCTGCTGGCCCAGGTCTACGGGCTGGAGCCGCACCAGGTCCGGGTCATCGCCCCGGACGTAGGTGGCAGCTTCGGCGCCAAGGCCCGCCCCCACCCCGAGGAGGTCCTGCTCGCGTGGCTGGCTCGGGGGACGGGACGGCCGGTCCGGTGGGTGCCGCCCCGCTCGACCGACATGGTCGGCCTGGGACACTCTCGGGCGCAGCGGCAGCACGTCGAGCTGGGCGGCGACCGCGACGGCACCATCCGGGCCCTGCGGGTCCGGATCGACGGCGATGCCGGGGCGTACCCGGTCGTGGGGCCGCTGCTGGTCGCCAACACGGCGGTGATGGCGCCCGGCGCCTACCGCATCCCCGCCGTGCACTGGTCCACCCGCGCTTTCGTGACCAACACGACGCCGATCGTGGCCTACCGGGGGGCGGGCCGGCCCGAGGCGACGGCCCTCATCGAGCGGGCCATCGACCTGTTCGCCGCCGAGCTTGGGCGCGATCCGGCCGCCGTTCGGCGCCACAACATGCTGCGGACCGATGAGTTCCCCTACGAGAGCGCGACGGCGATCCGCTACGACAGCGGCGACTACCTGGCGGCCGTCGACCAGGTGCTCGAGGCGGTGGGGTACGAGGGGCTGCGGGCGGAGCAGTCCCGCCGGCGGGCCGCCGGCGACAGCCGCCTGCTGGGGATCGGCCTCGCCACCTTCGTGGACCGGACGTCGGGCGTGCCGGGGACCGAGTACGGCGCCGTCGAGCTGCGGCCCGACGGCAGCTTGCTGGTCCGCACCGGATCGAGCCCCTACGGCCAGGGTCACCACACGGCCTGGGCCATGCTCGTCGCCGACCGCACGGGTGTGCCGCTCGATCGCATCGAGGTGGTGCACGGCGACACCGACGTGGTGCCCCGGGGCGGGATCACCGGCGGCTCCCGATCGGCGCAGAAGGCCGGATCGGCGGTGGCCCAGGCCACCGACACGCTGGTCCGGCAAGCGCGCGAGGCCGCCGCCGAGCTGTTGGAGGCGGGCGTCGCCGACGTCGTGCTAGACACCGCCGAGGGCCGGTTCCACGTCGCCGGGGTCCCGGGGGCGCGCACGGTCGACTGGGCCGAGCTCGCGGTCCACCGAGCCGACCAGCGCGAGGACCGGGCGCTGCGATGCGAGACCGACTTCGACGGCGAGGGGCCGACCGTGCCCTTCGGCGCCTACGCCGCCGTGGTCGAGGTCGACCGGGACACCGGCGCGGTCGAGCTGCAGCGCCTGGTGACCGTCGACGACGCCGGCACGATCATCAACCCGGCCCTGGCGCTCGGGCAGGTGCACGGCGGGTTGGCCCAGGGCATCGGTCAGGCCCTGTTCGAGGAGTTCAGCTACGACGCCGACGGCAACCCGCAGACGACCAACCTCGCGGACTACGCCTTCCCGTCGGCCGCCGAGATGCCGACCTTCGAATGCCAGCTGGTGCAGACGCCGTCACCCAACAACCCCCTCGGCGCCAAGGGCATCGCCGAATCCGGCACGATCGGCGCGCCGCCGGCGGTGCAGAACGCCGTGATCGACGCGCTGGCGCACCTGGGCGTGCGCCACATCGACCTGCCCCTCACGCCCGAGCGCGTCTGGCGGGCCATCAACGGCTCTGTCAGCGCTCACCCGCGCTATCGCGCGTGAGAGCTGACAGAACGTTCTTTTGTACCTTGCCTGACGCCGTGCGCGGCAGCTCGTCGACGAAGCGCCAGATGCGGGGGATCTTCTGGGGCGCCAGGCCGGCCTCCGCGAGGAAGGCCGCCAGCTCCTCCTCCGTCGTTCCCTGCTTGGCGAGGACGAAGGCCGCCGGTTGCTCGCCCAGCCGGGGATGGGGCGCGGCGACCACCGCCACCTCCCGCACCGCCTGGTGGACGATCAACGTGTCCTCGATCTCGCGCGACGACAGCTTCTCCCCGCCTCGGTTGATGATCTCCTTGAGACGGCCCGTCATCGTGACCGTGCCGTCCTCCCCCACGAACCCCATGTCACCGGTGCGAAACCAGCCGTCCTCGTCGAAGGCCTCCTCGGTGTGGGCCCGCTCGAGGTAGCCCAGCGCCCGCTGCGGTCCGCGCACCCACATCTCCCCGTCGACCAGCCGCACCTCGCAGCCCGGCGCGATGACGCCATCGGTGGCCGTGCGGACCGCGCGGGGATGCAGGCGGGGTGAGGCGCCCGAAACTGCGGGGCACTCGGTCATCCCCCACGAACGCGCCGGCAGCATGCCGGCGTCGTCACAGCGCTCGGCCAGCTCGGTGGGGATGGTGGAGCCACCGCACGGGTAGCCCGAGCGCAGCGGCAGCTCGTGCTGGCCCCTCGCCTCGAGCGCCGCCAGCAGCTCGGCCATGAACACCGCCGCCCCCGCCGACGTCGTCACCCCGTAGCGGGCGATGTCGTCGATCGCGCGGTCGGCGTCCCAGCCGTCGCGGATGACGGTGGACGAGCCGGTGAACAACGGGACGGCGATGCACGACAGCAGTCCGGTGGCATGGGCGATGGGCGCCGGCATGTACGACCGGTCGTCCCACCGGCTGCCCAGCCAGCGCGACGTCCGCAGCGGCGAGGCGACGAAGCTGCGCGTGCTGTGGGCGACGCCCTTGGCCCCCGAGGTCGTGCCCGACGTCCAGCCCACGAGCGCCGGCGCGTCGACGTCGACGTGGTCGACGAGGACGGGGGACGCCGTCAGCGTGTCGTCGAAGGACGTCCACCCCGGCACCGAACCCCGCAGCACGACCCGGACAGGCGGGTCGCAGCCGACGTCGGCGCAGGCGCTCGCCACCATGTCGGCGTGGTCCACGCCCCGGAACTCCTGGGCGGTGACGGCGCAGCGTGGCGACACGGCGCCGATCACGTTGCGCAGCTCGAACGATCGGTAGATGGGCACGACCGGACTGCTGACCGCGCCCACGGCCCAGATGCCGTAGGCGACGACCAGCGACTCCCACCAGTTCGGCAGCTGCCACACCACGACGTCGCCGGCGCCGACGCCGTTGGCCTGCAGGAAGCCGGCGAAGCGCGCCGCCTGGTCGATGAGCTGGCGCCAGGTCAGCTCGACGTCGCCGTCGATGACCGCCACCAGGTCGCCGAACTCGTCGCGGTTGCGGGTCATCAGCGCCGGCAACGTCACGTCGACCTGGTAGCCGGAACGGCGGTAGAACTGCTCCAGCTCGGCGGGCGTCGGGGCCGGGAAGAAGTCCATTCCGGGACGCTACCAAACGACCGTTAGGCTAGGTTCTCCGACCATGTACGAGATCGGAACCCTCGCACAGGTGATCCACGTCGTCGACGACCTCGACGCCGCCGACGCCTTCTACCGGCGCTTCTTCGACGGCGAGGGCTTCTACCGGGGCTACAGCCCCTTCGAGAAGCGGGACGCCTCGCTGATCGCCTACGACGACTTCGTCGTCGAGCCGATGACCCCCGCCAAGGAGGCGGGCGCCGAGCAGTTCCCGGTGGGCAGGTTCCACAAGCGCTTCGGCTCGCACCTGCACTCGATCGCCCTCAACGTGAAGGGTGTCCCCGAGCTGTACGAGCACCTGCGGTCCCACGGCGTGCGGGCGGTGGGGCCGGGCGGGACCGATGCCGCCGACATCGCCGAGAATCCGACGCCGTCCATCTACACCCACCCCAAGGACGCCCACTGCCTGTTGGAGCTGGTGGACTTCGGGCCGGAGGGGCATCCCGACTCGCCCCGCACCCGCCCCGGGTGGGACGCGGCGCGGTGGCGCGACCATCCCCTCGGCCTGGAGGGCGTCTCGCACATCACCGTGGTCGTGCGCGACGTCGACGAGGCGACCGGCTTCTTCCACGACGTGCTCGGCTGCGAGGTCGTGCACGACGACCCTTCGACGCCGGCCGGCACCGCCAGCCGCTTCTTTCGGGTCGGCAGCGAGACGGTCGTCGAGCTGGCCCAGCCCCTACGGGGCGATGGACGGGCGGCCCACGATCTGGCCGCCAACGGCGAGATCGTCCATGCCCTCACGTTCCGGGTGGCGGACCTCGACCGGGCGGCCGCCTACGTCGCCGACCAGGCGGTCGGCGTCGCCGAGCGGCGTGACGACACCCTGGTCCTCGACCCCGCCGGCACGTTCGGCGCGATCATCGCCCTCACGACCTGGCGCCTGCCGGTCGACACGGGCACGGGCTGAGGGCTGAAGGGGCTGCGACGATGGCTCTGTCGGACGAGAAGATCCTGGTCACCGGGCCTGCGGGCAACATCGGCTTGCCGCTGGTGGAGTACCTCGCCCGGGACAACGAGGTGTGGGGCGTCTCGCGATTCCGTGACCCGGCCGCGGCGGCGAAGGTGCGGGCCGCGGGCGCCACGGCGCTGGCCCTCGACCTCGCCATCGGGGAGCTCGACGCCTTGCCCGACGACTTCACCTATGTCGTGCACCTGGCCGTCATGCAGGGGCCCGGCCTCGACTACGACGAGGCGATGCGCGTCAACGCCGAGGGCACGGGCCTCCTGCTCCACCATTGCCGGGCGGCGAAGGCCGCGCTGGTGATGTCGACCCACAGCGTCTACAAGCCGCAGGACGACCCGCTGCACGTCTTCGTCGAGACCGACCCGCTGGGTGACGTCAACGCCCTGCACTCACCGACCTACTCCGTGTCGAAGATCGGCCAGGAGGCAGTGGCCCGCTACTGCGCCCGCGCGTTCGACCTGCCCGTCGTCATCGCCCGCATGAACGCGTCCTACAGCGCCTACGCCGGTCTGCCGACCCTCCACCTGCAGAACGTGGTGGCCGGCGAGCCGGTGGTCACCCGCTGGGACCCTTGCACCTACAGCCCCATCCACCAGGACGACATCAACGACCAGACGGCGGCCCTGCTCGACGCCGCCAGCGTGCCGGCCACGATCGTGAACTGGGCCGGGGACCAAGGAGTGAGCGTGCAGGAGTGGTGCGCCTACGTCGCCGAGCTCGTCGGGGTCGAGGCTCAGGTCGTGGTGCACGAGGTTCCCGGGACGCTGCGGGGATCGATCGCCAGCAACGCCAGGCGGTCGTCGCTGACCGGCCCCTGCAAGGTCGGCTGGCGAGAGGGCTTCCGGCGGATCGCGGCCGAGCGCTTCGCCGACCGGCTGGTGCTGCGAACGTCGTAGGCGCCACCTGACCCGAGAGACTCACATCGCCTACCAGAGCTGGTCGGTGTACGTGTCGGTGCCCACCACCGTGGCCAGGAAGGGCGCCGCGAACGTCACCTTGCCAGCGCCGCCGGCGTCGACCCGCTCGGCGTAGGTGCGGACCCGATCCCACGACGACGTGGGGTCGCCCTCCAGGAACAGCAGCTGCACCAGCCGATGGGGGCTGCCGCCGTCGGTCCCGAGGGACATGGGCGGCGGCGGTGCGTCCTCTGCGGCCTGGCCGCCACGGGACATGACTCGCCAGGTGGACCCCATGGCGATGCCGTTGCCTTCCAGCAGCACCGGCACGGCCTCGGCCGACAGCGCGGCCACCAGCGCGTCCTGCGCCACGCCGTCGGACGGCTCGACGACCACGACGGCGAGGCCGTCGTAGCCGTGGTGGAGCGCCAGCTCGAGCGGCACACCGTCGGCGTCGCGGTGATGGCGAGCCACCAGCGAGTACAGCCCGGTGTGGGCGTGGGTCCGCTCGTTGAAGCCCCGCCCGTTCTCGTACAGCCACCGCACCTGCTTGATCGCCCAGTCGAAGTGCTCCTGCTCGTGCCCCTCGTGGACCCAGTAAATGGACAGGAACGATCCGGCGTCGACGGGCCGGGCGAACGGGCTCTCGACCGGAAATCGAAGGTCCTTGAGCGGCCGGGTCGCGACCCAGCGGCCACCGGCAAACAGCCACGGCCCGATCATGCATCCGGCGTAGAAGTGGTCGCGCTCGTACCAGCGGTTGTACGCGACCTCGTGGCCCCGATGCGGGTCCACCATTGTGAACAGCATGCTGCCGACCTTGACCGGGTAATCGTCCATCAAGCGCTCCTCGTTGTCGGGAATTGTCTGTATCGTCGCCAGAGGCTTCGCCGGCAGGCGGAGCCGTGGGCCCGAGCGGCCCGGCGCCGAAGGCGCCATGAGGGGAGGTATGTCCATGCCTGACACACGCGCACTCGTCCTCGCCGGTGGCGGTGTCACCGGAATCGCCTGGGAGCTCGGCCTCGTCGTCGGGCTGAGCCGGCAGGACGTCGACGTCACCGCGGCCGACCTCATCCTGGGCACGTCGGCGGGTTCCACCGTCGGCGCGCAGATCGCGAGCGGTGTGCCGCTCACCGAGCTGCAGGCGGCTCAGCTGGCGGACGAGACGAGCGAGATCACCGTCGACCTCGACGTCGACGAGTTCCGGGCCCGGTTGGCCGAGCTCGTCGCCGACGCACCCGACCCCCAGGCGGCACGGGCCCGGGTGGGCCGGATGGCGCTGGAGGCCAAGACCGTGCCCGAGGCCGTCCGGCGCCGGGCGATCGAGGCTCGCCTGCCGGTCCACGAGTGGCCGGCCCAGCGGCTGGTCGTCACGGCGGTCGACGCCGCCACCGGCGAGCTGGCGCTGCTCGATCGGGATGCGGGCGTGCCGCTGGTCGACGCCGTCGCCGCCAGCTGCGCGGTGCCGGGTGTGTGGCCGCCGGTCACCATCGACGGCCGCCGCTACGTCGACGGTGGGGCCCGATCGCTCGCCAACGCCGACCTGGCGGCCGGGCACGACCGTGTGCTCGTGGTCGTGCCGATGGCCCTGGAGGGACCGTACCGCGAGCAGCTCGACGCGGAGCTTGCGATCCTGGCCGAGACCGGGAAGACCCGGGTGATCGCCGCCGACGACGCCTCGCTCGCCGCCATCGGGCCCAACCCGCTCGACCCGTCCCGCCGCGCCGCCGCCTACCGGGCGGGCTCGGCGCAGGGCGAGGCCGCCGCCGCCGGCGTCGCCGAGTTCTGGCGCTGACCTCGTCACGGCGTTCGCCACGACAGGGCCCGGCGCAGCTTGGGCAGTACCTGCTCGCCGAGGGCCGTGATCTGCTCGCGTATGGCCTCGGGCGGCAAGCCCACCAGGTGCAGGCGCAGGTTCAGGGCGTCGGCGCCGACCGTGGTGACGACATCGGCGAGCCGGTCGGCGAGCTCGTCGCCGTCGGGCGCCGACACCGTCTGATCCTCCGAGAGCGGGCGCCCGCCGCTCGCGTAGCTCTCGTAGATCTTGCGTTGGCGGTCGATCTCCTCGCTGCGGCGCTCCCCCAGCCACACCCGCCGGATGAGCATCTTGCAGCCGGTGCCGCCCGCCTCGTCGAACACGCCGGACAGGCGGGCGAGGTCGTCGGGCTTCGACATCCCCTCGTAGAGGACCCCCGCGCCGCAGCGGGCGGCCCGCCGGGCGGCGGCGGGCGACACCGCCGCGCTCAGGACCGGGATGGGATGTTCGGCGCAGCGCCGTAGGGCCAGGTCGCCCTCGAGGTCGCCCAGGTCGGTGCCGCGCAGCATGTCCACGATGCGGGGCAGCTGCCGCTTGAACCGAGGGACGGCCTCGTCGAGCGGGACCCCCATCGCCGAGAAGTCGAGCGGCAGCGCCCCGGCGGCGACCCCCAAGCCCACGCGGCCCGGATGCCGGGTTTCCAGCCAGGCGATCTCCTCGGCGACCTGCGCCACGGGGCGCAGCGGGAGCAGCAGGGGGCACGGCGCCGCCCACCCACTCCGGTTCTCCTCGAGGATGAACGTCGTCATCTGCAACGGGTTGGGCAGATATCCCGCAAATCCCCCGTGGTGCTCGCTGGTCATGACGCCATCGAACGCCGCATCGATCCCTAGCGCCGCCTGCCGGCACATTTCGTCCATGACGCCGCGCGCCCCGAGCTCGTTATGCGGATAGAGGCGGAGGGAGATCGACTCCGCTTCAAAAGGCGCGGTGACGGCCATGCGGGGTGCTCTCCCGGGCTAGATTCGGGCGATGGCAGCTCAGACGAAAGAGGCAATGGACGCGGCCGTGACGGGTCGACGGTTCGAGGGCAAGGTCGCCATCGTCACCGGTTCTTCGCACGACCCCAGCATCGGCCGGTCCACTGCCACGCGGCTGGCGCGCGAGGGCGCCTCGGTGGTCATCAACGGCCGCTCCGACGAGCCCCTGCGCGCCACCGAGCGCGACTTGCGCGCCGCCGGTTTCGACGTCACCGCGGTCGGCGGATCGATGGAGGACGAGGAGACGTCCGCCCGCCTCGCCGACGCCGCCGTCGAGCGCTACGGGCGCCTCGACGCCGTCGTCAACACCGTGGGCGGGACGCGCTACCAGGGTTCGCCTCGGGACATCGACCGCGCCGCCTACCTGGAGACCGTCGAGCTCAACACCTGGCCGAGCATCGCCCTCGTCCAACAGGCGCTGCGGGCAGGGCTGGCCGACGGCGGCGGTGCGGTCGTCAACGTGTCGAGCGGCACCGTCAACAAGACGACCCCCTCGATGATCGCCTACGCAGCCGCAAAGGCGGCCCTCAACGCCGTGACCCGAACGCTGGCACGCGATCTGGGGCCGTTGGGCGTGCGGGTGAACGCCGTGGCGCCGGGGCTGACGAAGACGTCCGCGACCAGGGCGATGTGGGAGGCCGACGACGGCGCCGCCGCCGGCAGCAACCTCGTGCTCGGCCGCCTCACGACCGCCGACGACATCGCCAACGCGTGCGTGTTCCTGCTGTCCGACGAGGCGGCGGCGATCACCGGCGTCGTGATCGACGTCGACGGCGGCAACCACCTCCAGAGCGGCGGCTGGACGCCGATGGCTTGAGCGCGGGCCGGGCGAGGCCCGGCTACGCCACGGCGATGACGTCATCGGCGAAGCGGCGGATCCAGTCGCCGACGTCGTCGGCCGCGACCCGGGCGTCCTCGACCGGCGGACCGGCGAGGATCCGGGTCACGCCGAGCTCGCGGCAGCGCCGCACGCCGTCGACGTCCCGACCGAGTCCGGCGGTGATCTCGAACGGCTCGCCCTCCCGGCCGGCCTCGGCCCGCGCCCGCTGCACATCCTCGATCATGACCTTGAGCCGGTCGACGTCGGCGGCGCCGATCTCGATCCAGCCGTCGCCGAGGCGGCCGGCCCGGCGCAGCGCCGCGGGAGAGCTGCCGCCCACCTCGATGGGGATCGACGGCTGCTGCCGGGGCTTGGGCTCGAAGCGGATGGGGCCGAAGCCGTAGTGCTCGCCGCGATGCTCGATGACCTCGTCGCTCCACAGCCGGCGCAGCAGCGGGATGATCTCATCGGTGCGACGGCCGCGGTCACCGAACGGCTCGCCCATGACCTCGAACTCGTCCTCGAGCCAGCCGACGCCGACGCCGAGCGTGACCCGCCCCCGCGACACGCGGTCCAGGGTGACCACCGAGCGGGCGGTCGCGACGGGGTGGCGCAGCGGCAGGATGAACACGTCGGTCGCCAGTCGGATGCGCTCGGTGGCCTGCGCCACGGCCGCCAGCACGACCCAGGGGTCGTACAGGGGCGTGGCCGAGGAGATCGGCGGTCGGCCGCCCTCGGTGTAGAGGTAGGTGTCGGGGAGCGTCTCCGGCAGCACTAGGTGCTCGGGCATCCACACCGACTCGAAGCCGTACTCCTCGGCTACGGCGGCGACCTTGGCGTAGTGCTGCGGCCCGAGGCCGAAGAGCTGCAGTCCGTACTTCACAGGCCGGGACCGCGCCTCAGTCCGAGGCCGGAAGCGGCTTGGCTTCCTTGAGCTGCAGGGGGTCGTCGCCGACCGAGAGCGACCCGTCGCCGGGCTTGGTGCACAGCACCTCGAACGTCTGCTCGGCGTCGACGTAGCGCTTGCCGAGCAAGGTGCCGCCGGCTTGATCGGGCGACAGCATGGCCCCGGCCGGCACGTCGGACTCCAATGGCACCATCGGATGGCCGCCACAGCGCAGGTCAGTCGGCTCGGCGGGCGGCCGCACGACCACCACCTCGGTGGCGTCGACGGCGCTACGCAACCGGGAACCGGCTCGGAGCTCCAACAGGTCCATCATCCACTCCCCTTCTTGGTCCCCGTCTTGGACGGCATCGTGTTGCGCCTGACCTCGCGAAACGCCACGTCGCGGTCGGCGGCGTACTCGCGAGGCATGCCCAACAGTCGCTCACTGATGATGTTGCGCGCCATCTCGGTGCTGCCCCCACCCAGGCAGGACTCCTGGCGGCGGACGTAGCCGATGCCGTGCTTGCCGTCGGCGTCGTCGCCCCAGGCCAGCGCGTCGTCGCCCGCGATCTCGAGCGCGATGCCGGCACGCTCGACGGCCGCCATGCCGGCGTACAGCCGCACCAGCGAGCCGGCGGGGCCGGGGAAGTGGCCGGTCTCGAGCCCGGTGCGCACGCGGTCGACGAGCTGCCCGTGCACGATGGCCAGCGCCTCGGCCTGGCCGACGAGCCGGCGGACCAGCGGGTCGTCAGCCCTCCCACTGGCCTTGGCCAGCTCGACCAGCTCGTCACGGGCGTTCCCGCCGCGGCCGGGCATGCGGCCGCTCGTGTAGGGGGAGGCGCCGCCGACTGCGGCTCGCTCGTGGAACAGCAGTCGGGTGGCCACCGTCCAGCCGTCGTCGACCTCGCCGAGGACGTTCTCGGCAGGGATGACGGCGTCGTCGAAGAACTCCTCGCAGAATTCCTGGCTGCCGTCCACCATCTTGATCTGGTTGACGGTGATGCCGGGGTGGTGGATCGGGACGATGAACATCGTCAGGCCCCGGTGCTTGGGCACGTCCCAGTTGGTGCGGGCCAGGCACAGGGCGTAGTCGGAGCGGTAGGCGTAGGTGCTCCAGATCTTGGCGCCGTTGAGCACGAAGACGTCGCCGTCGCGGGTGGCGCGGGTGAGGGCACCGGCCATGTCGGACCCACCGGTGGGCTCGGACATGAACTGCACCCACAGCTCGTCGCCACGGATGAACGCAGGGATGTAGCGCTGCTTCTGCTCCTCGGTGCCGAACTCGAGGATCGTGGGGCCGCAGATCGAGAGCGTGGGCACGCTGAACAGCACCGGCAGCTCGTAGCCCTCGGACTCCTGGTCGAACACGCGCTGGTATTCGATCGGCAGCCCCTGACCCCCGTACTCCTGCGGGTAGCAGATGCCGGCGAGCCCGCCGTCGTACAGGCGACTTTGGAGCTCGCGTGCCCGGCTGGCGCGATCGTCGTCAGAGCGCAGCGGGTTCCAGTCGACGCCGGGCTCGAGCTTGGGCATGTTCTCGGCCAGCCAGGCCCGCACCCGTCGGCGATAGGCGTCGAGGTCCTCGTGCCCCGTCGTCGTGGCGGTGGCGGTGGTGTCGACCATCGGCCTTCTCCTCGTTCCTGCAGTCCTACAGTCCTGCGGCCGCGGCCAGGCGCTCGCGGTGCTCGTCCGGCGTGCCGTACAGCCCGCGCCCAAGCGTCACCCGGCGCAGGTACAGGTGGATGTCGTGCTCCCACGTGACACCGATGCCGCCGTGCATCTGCACGCAGTCCTGCACCAGCTCTGGAACGTGGTCGCCCACGTACACCTTGGCGGCGCTCACCAGCCGGGCGGCGCCGGTGGCGGCGGCCCCATTGGCGCCGCTTGCCCCGTTGGCCGTCTCGTCGAGAGCGCGGGCCGCACCCTCCACCGTGGCGTGCGTGGCCTCGAGCCACAGCTTCATGTCGGCGAACCGGTGCTTGAGGGCCTGGTACGACGCCAGCTGGCGACCGAAGGAGTAGCGGTCGAATGCGTACCCGGTCGTGAACTCGAGGACCCGTTCGGCCGCCCCCGCCATCTGCGCGCACTCGAGGGTGGCGCCGATCTGCAGCTGGCGCTCGATGTCCTCCGAGGCGTCGCCGCTCCCCACACGGGCCGAGCCCGGCACGGCAACCTCGTCGAACCGCACCTGCGCGAACCGCCGCACGAAGTCGAGCCCCTGCATGGGCGTGACGCTGACGCCGGGTGTGTCGCGCGGCAGCAGGAACTGGACGAGCTCGCCGCCGGAGCCGCCCGTGCCGGCCGCGCGGGCGCTCACCAAGAGCCAGTCGGCCTCGCCGGCGGCCTCCACCAGGGTCTTGGTGCCCGACAGGACGAAGCCGCCGTCGTCGCCCGGCCGTGCCGCCATGCCGATGTCGCCCGCTCGCCAGCCCCGGCCCGGCTCCTTGAAGCACCACGTGGCGACCACGTCGCCGCCGACGATGGCCGGCAGGACCTCGGCCCGCTGCTCCGGCGTGCCCGACGCGGCCACGGCCGCGGCGACGACGTTGGTCGGGTGCAGCGGCCCGGGCGACACCAGGCGCCCGAACTCCTCGGCCACGATCGCCAGGTCGGCCATGCCGCCGCCCGACAGCGTGCCGCCGCCGTCCTCCTCGGGTACCAGGAACGCGGTCCAACCCAGCTCGGCGCCCCGACGCCACCAGCCGCGGTCGAACCCGGACGGGTCGTCGAGCAGCTCGCGCACCTTGGTGAGGGGGGTCTCGCTCTCCAGGAACCGCCGGGTGGTCTGCTGGAAGAAGCTCTGCTCAGGGTTCAGGGTCAGGTCCACGTTGTCGCCCCTCCGTGGGGAGCCAGGGTCTGGATCACGTCGGTCCCGAAGGCGGCCAGCGTCTCCGGGGAGGCGAAGTCCGAGAACCACGTGTAGAAGCGTTCGACGCCACGATCATGCAGCGCCGCGAAGTGGTCGACCAGCTCGCCTGCCGTGCCGATGACGAGCCCCGACCCATAGGCGCCGAACCGCCGCTGCGCCAGCTGCGTCACCCGCTCCCGATCCGCCTCGCTCGGCACGAACGCCACCATCTGCTGGACCGACACGCGGGCCCCGCTCGCCGACGGTCGCAGCTCCTCGAGGCGCTCGAGCGCGTAGATCGGCAGGTTCCACCAGTCGGCGTACCGGGCCACCAGCTCGAGCGTCTTGCGCCCCGCGCCCCCGATCAGGAGCGGGATCGTCGCCGTGGGGGTCGGCTGCTGCCGTCCACCCTTGATCCGATGGAACTCCCCGTCGAAGTCCACCACCTCACCGCTCCACAGCGCGGTCATGACCTCGAGGCTCTCGGCGAGGCGGCGCACACGCCGCGCGGCGGCCGTGTCCCCGATCCCGTAGGTCTCGAGCTCGTCGGGGACGGATCCCCAGCCGATGCCCAGCTCGAAGCGCCCGCCCGAGGCGTGGTCGATCGACACCGCCTCCCGGGCCAGCACGGCGGGATGGCGCAGCGAGTCGCACAGCACCAGGTGGCCGACGCCCAGGCGCTCGGTGTGCGCCGCCAACCACGTGGCCGCGATCATCGCCTCGTACATCGGCTGGTCCTCGGCCATGGGCGGCGCCAAGTGGTCCATCAGCGCGATGCCGCCGAACCCCGCCGCCTCGGCCGTCCGGGCCCGCTCGACGAGCACGTCGAGGCCCATGCGCATCTGGGGCAGGAAGACGCGGAACTGCGGCTGTGTGGTCGCGGTGTCGCTCACAAGGGCCGGTCCTCGGCGATCGGTGGCCAGTTCGGGGGCCGCTTCTCCCGAAAGGCGGCGACGCCCTCGCGGGCATCGGGCTGCCCGGTCATCCAGCGGAACGCGTCCAGCTCCTCCTTGCGGGCCGCTATCCGGTCGCCCTGGTCGAGGTAGCGGTAGAAGAGCCGCTTGGTCAGCGCCACCGACGTGGGCGACGTGTTGGTGGCGATGTCGACGGCGAGCTCCAGCGCCGTGTCGAGCACCTCGGCGGTGGGCACCGCCCGGGTGACGATGCCCAGCTCGGCCGCCTCCTTCCCGCTGAAGATGCGGCCGGTGATCAACAGCTCGAGGGCCCGCGACGCGCCGATGAGCCGGGAGAGCAACCACAGGGAGTTGCCCTCGGGCAGCAGGCCCCGGCGGGTGAACACCAGCCCCAGCTTGGCGTCCTCGGCGGCGATCCGGATGTCCCACATGAGCGGGTAGGTCAGCCCCATGCCCACGGCAGCGCCGTTGATGGCCGCCACGATCGGCGTCCCCATCTCCCAGGGGCGCATGTCGAGGGCCGACTGCCCCGGCTCGGCCGCACCATGCGTGCGCGCTGCATCGGCCGTGCTGGCCGTGTCGGCCGCGTCGCCTCCGTCGACCATGCCCGCGCCCAGCTCGGCGCCGGCGCAGAAGGCGCGGCCTGCCCCCGTGACCACGACGACCCGCACGGATTCGTCCGCGTCGAAGGCCGACAGCGCGTCGTAGAGCTCGGTGGTCATCTGCCGGTTGAAGGCGTTCAGCTGCTCGGGCCGGTTCAGCGTGACCAGCGCGACGCCTCGATCGATCTCGACGAGCAGCGTCTCGTACGTCGTGCCGGCCTCGGACATCACCCCCCTCTCACGCCGTCTCGACCTCGCGGGTTTGCATCACGCGGCGTAGTTGACAACTCTGTCTCTCGGGCCGCCGCTTGTTGGATACTACAGGCCGGCTCGCAGGGTCAAAGTAGACGGAGACCAATAAACGCGGGGAGCCAGGGATGGACGTTTCGTTCACCGCAGAGCAAGAGATGCTCCGCGAGACGGCGGCGTCGTTGGCGCAGAGGATCGGCCCCGACACGCCCCACGATCTCGACGACGCGGCCGCATCCGAGGCCGCCGCGAAGCACTGGTCGATGCTGGCGGACGCCGGTCTGCTCGGGCTCGGCGTCCCCACCGCGTCCGGCGGAGGCGGCGCGTCGGCGGTGGAGGTCATGATCGTGGCCGAAGCCCTGGCCCGGCGGGTCGCCGTCGTCCCCTACGTGGGCGTGACGCTGGCGCTCGATCTGCTCGTCGCCGCCGGCGCCGACGGCGATCTCATCGCGTCGGTCGCGACCGGCGAGCGCCGCATGACCGTCGCGCTCGACGCCGGGCTGCGTGACCTCGCCACCATGGGTGCGCTCGACGGGGCGGTTGCGTGGGATGCTGCCGGCGCCGAGGCCGCGCTGGTTCTCGACGGGGACGGAACGCTGGTCGCTGTCCCGGTCGACGGTGACGGCCGCAGGCTGGATGGCGCCGACCTCACCCGCTCGTTGGTGCGGTTGGGCGGTGGGCGGGAGCGGGTCACCAGTGAGCTGCGTGCGCTCGGGCAGCCGCTCGACGCCGGAGCGCTCACCCGTTGGCGGGCGCTGGCCCTGAGCCTCCTGGCCGCCGACATCGTCGGGGCCATGGACGGCACGCTCACCGCCGCGGTCGAGTACAGCAAGGAACGGGTGCAGTTCGACACTCGGATCGGCGCCTTCCAGGCCGTGCAGCACTTGTGCGCCGACGCATATGTGCTGCTGGAGGGGTCGAGGAGCGCCACGTGGTACGCCGCCTGGGCGGTCGACGCCGAGGCGCCCGATCGGGCCCTCCTCGCCGCCCGGACGGCCAAGGCGTTCGCATCCCAGAGCGGCGTGTCGGTGGCGGAGACGTCGATCCAGGTCCACGGCGGCGTGGCCATCACGTGGGAGTACATGCCGCACGTGTTCCTGCGGCGGATCCTGTCGGACCGGGCGGCGCTGGGAGCGGAGGGTCCGCAACTACGGGCCATCGCCCAGCACCGGATCGTCGGGGGTGCCGCGTGAACTACCACGACTCGCCCGAGGAAGCGGAGTTCCGGGCCGCGCTGCGGCGGTGGTTGGCCGGCAACATCCCGGGCGACGAGCCGCCCGAGGGCGACGAGGAGGCCCGTGCCACCTTCCTCAGCGCCTGGCACCGTCGGCTCTACGCCGGTGGCTGGCTCGGGCTCACCTGGCCGGTGGAGGCCGGCGGGCGGGGGCTGAGCCCGATCTACGAGGGGATCTTCAACGAGGAGCTCGGAGCCGCCAACGCCCCCTCTCCGCCCGGCAACATCGGGTTCCTCGGCAAGGCGATCATCGGGTTCGGCTCGCCCGAGCAGCAGAAGCGCTACCTCCCGACCCTGTTGAAGGGCGAGGAACGCTGGTGCCAGGGCTTCAGCGAGCCCGGCGCAGGATCCGACCTGGGCTCGCTGCGGACCCGCGCCGATCTGGACGGCGACCACTACGTCGTCAACGGCCAGAAGGTGTGGACGAGCTTCGCCAAGTGGGCCGACTGGTGCCTGCTGCTGGCCCGCACCGACCAGGAGGCACCGAAGCACAAGGGCATCTCGGCGCTGGTCCTGCGCATGGACTCGCCGGGTGTGAGCGTGCGGCCCATCCACCAGATCGACCACTCGAACGACCTCGCTGAAGTGTTCTTCGACGATGTCCAAGTTCCGGTCGATCAGCTGATCGGCGCACCGGGCCAGGGCTGGAGCATCGCCATGCGCACGCTGGCCTACGAACGGGGCCCGGCGGACATCGGCTTCATCGCCCGGGCGCGCCGGCGGCTGCATCAGCTCGAGACCGAGGCGGGACGCGGGGCTTTCGGCGACGACCCCGCAGTTGGCGTCCGGCTGGCGCAGTGCTACGTCCACATCGAGATGCTGCGCCTGCACGTGCTGCGCAGCCTGTCGCAGCGGGTGGCGCAGGGCGAACCCGGTCCGGAGGGATCGGCCGACAAGCTGCTCTGGACCCTGGCCGAGCAGGAGCTGTCGCGGCTGGCACTCGACTTGGCGGGCGTCTCGCCGATCCTTGGCGACGACCTCGCGCCGCTGCACGAGTACTTCCAGTCCCGCGCGGTCAGCATCTACGGCGGATCGGCGCAGATCCAGCGCTCGATCATCGCCCAACGGGTGCTGGGAATGCCCCGCAGCTGAGGCGTGGCGCGTGCCTACGGGAGCGGAACCAGGTAGGACTCGACCCGGCACACCTTGTCGCCGGCAAAGGTGAAGACGTCGCAGAACGCGAACCGGTGGAGCTCGCCACCCTTGCGGGTCGCCTCACCGTCGCCGATGGCGACCACGGTGTCGCCTTCCTCGACCATGCGATCGACCGTCAACGTCGGGCTGCCCACGAACTCGTCGTTCTCGATCTCCTGGTCGAAAGCGTCCTTGCCCGTCAGATGGGCGAACCCGGGTAGATCCCAGACGACGTCGTCGGTCAGGCACGCCAGGATCTGCGCGTGATCGCTCCGGCGGAACCCCTCGAAATACGTTCCGACGATCTCCTTGCGTGATGACACGTAGTCTTCTCTGGGTTCCGGCGCTGGGCCATCCATGGTGGTCTCCTCGGCCATGCTCGCGGCGGCCCCCGGTGGACCGCTCTCCGCCCGGAGACGTCGGAGCGCCCCCCGGCGCCTCGACATCGGCCGCCACCAAATGCCGATCGACATGTCTGCTGTGCCATCAGGTGGCACGGCACGTCACGCCTACGCGATTGGCGACCAGGAGTGAAGATGAAGCGACGCTTTGGCTTTGTGGCGGCAGTGGTCGTGATGGCACTGGTGGGCACCTCTACCACCGTGGCAGGCGCAGCGCCCGCTCGGTCCGGTGCGGTTGTCGACAGCGCCGCGGGAGACGCGGTTCTGGATTGGAACCAGCATGCGACCGACGCCCTGATCGGCACGGCGGGGCAGGGGCCGACGGTGGCGGTGCTGCATTTGGCGATGGTCCTGCTGGTCGGCCGGCCGACCCCTCAGCGGAGCGGGGCTAGCACTTTCTCCAGCGCCTCTACCGAGCGCATCCAGCCGTCGATGTCGGGTTGCAACGGCATCGCCACCAGGTGTTGCACTCCGTTGGCGATGTAGTCGCTCGCCTGGCGACCGATGTCGTCCGCTGGCGTCGACAGCCCGTCCCAGCCGGTGCGCATCGACAGGACGAACGACTCCTCGGGCCGCTCGCGGCGCAG